>DASSGK010000255.1:0-19944 GCA_035693505.1 Vicinamibacterales bacterium | reverse complement strand
CGCGTCTTCGACGGCGACGCGATGCACGAGGGATGGGCGGTGCGCGTGAAGGGCGAACGGATCGAAGCCGCCGGACCGGAGGCGAGCGTTGCCGCCGCCGGCGCCAAGGTCGTGGATCTCCCAGGCACGACGCTGACGCCCGGCCTCGTCGAAGGCCACTCGCACATCCTGCTTCACGCATACAGCGAGACGTCCTGGACCGATCAGGTATCGAAGGAAGGCCTGGCCCTGCGCGTGGCGCGGGCGACCAACCATCTTCGGTCGACGCTGATGGCCGGGTTCACCACCGTCCGGGACCTTGGCACCGAAGGCGCCCAGTACGCCGACGTCGAGCTCCGCGACGCCGTGAGGCAAGGCATCATTCCCGGGCCCCGCGTCCTCGCCTCGACACGAGCCATCGTCGCCACCGGCAGTTATCAGCCGAAGTTCGTGCCGGAATGGAACGTGCCGCAAGGCGCCGAGGAGGCCGACGGCGTCGACAGCCTCATGAGGGTCGTTCGCGACCAAATCGGCCGCGGCGCCGACTGGATCAAACTTTACGGCGACTATCGGTGGGGACCGCTGCCCGGCTCGCACCCGACCTTCACGCTGGATGAAATGAAGCGCGCCGTGGAAACCGCCGACAGCGCTGGCGTCCCCATCGCCGTCCACACGAGTACGCCGGAAGGCATGCGCCGCGCCACGCTGGCCGGCGTCGCCACCATCGAGCACGGCAACGAGGGGACGCCGGAGATTTTCAAGCTGATGGTCGAGCACCACGTCGCCTGGTGCCCGACGCTCACGGCGGGAGCCGGCCCGTGGCCGCCTGCCGATCCGAATTCACCGGCGAACCAGCGCCGAAAGGCCGTGTTCAAGTCCGCGCTCGATGCCGGCGTGACGATCATCAGCGGCAGCGACGTCGGGACGTTTCCTCACGGCGACAACGCGCGTGAGCTGGAAGCGATGGTCGCGTACGGAATGACGCCGTCCGCCGCGGTGAAGAGCGCCACTTCGGTGGCGGCAAAGGTGCTGCGGATGGACACGCAGATCGGGCAGGTGAAAGCCGGTCTCTATGCCGACCTCGTGGCCTTCGACGGCGATCCGACGAAGGACATCGCCGCGCTGAGGCGCGTCAAGTTCGTCATGAAAAATGGGACGGTTTATAAGCAGTAGCCGGGTTCTAGGTTCCGGGTTCCACGTTCAGCGTTCGTTCGGGGTTCCGGCTGCAGCGTTCCGGGTTTCGAACGCTGCACCCGGAACCATGAACCATGAACCCGTTGTCAATAGTTCAGCCAGTAGGCTAGCTTCACGAGGAACACGTTCTTCGGCGGGACGCCGAAGATGCCGGTGACGTCGCGGCCGAAGTGGAAGCCGCCGGGCACGGCGTCGTTCTCGCGCGCTTGCTGCCACACGACGAACAGCGTCGATCCCGGCTTGTATTCCCAGCGCAGGACGTTGGTCGTCCTGAACGACTTCACGTTGAAGTCGGGATCGCCGTTGGCCGCGATGTCGTACGCGTACGGACGATAGCGGGCGGCGTAGTCGAGGCTCCGCCCGTTGGCCAGCTCCTTGTAGCCGTCGTAGCTGCCTGCTGACACGAACGGCTGCGCGTACAGCTGCAGCGACAGATTCGGGCTCACCGTGTAGTTGAAGCGAAGCGTGACGGCAACCGTCGTCTGATCGAGGTGCGCGAACACGTAGTGATTCGACGAGTCGGTCACCTGCTCGACCCACTGCGCGTCGAAAATGTTCCTCGAATAGCGAATCGCCGGGTTGAACGTGATCGCGGGCATCGGGCGATACGTCACGCCCGGGGACACCTCGAACCACGAGGCGCCGTCGCCGGTTCGGCCGCCTCCGGTGAAGTGATTCAACGACAACGCGCGGCGATTGTCGCTGTTGAGCCACCCCCAGCCTTCTGTATACCCGCGCATATAGACTCCCGGACCGCCGCGAGTCGCGCGATCGTCGAAGCCGATGGTCTGCGCGCCGATGCCGCCGCCGAAGTTCCAGTTGTTCAGCAGCGTGAGGCCGCCGTTGACGTTTCCGCCGGAACCCAGGAGATCGCCGTCGGTGTTCCAGCTCGCCCACTGGTTGAAGTTGACGTTGCGGCTGCGGAACCAACGGTTCGGTTTGTCGCTGCGGATCTGAAGCCAGTTGTTCATGCTCCGCTGATCGGCGCGCCGCATGAAGCCGACATCGTTGATGTCGAGCCCCGGGCTCTTGATCGAGACGTTGGAGTTGAAGCGGACGTTCTCACCGCCGATCTTGCTGATCGCGATCTGCACGCCCCGGCCGGTGAGCGACGTGCGGCTTGCGTCGAGCGTGGCGGCTTCCAGGTCGGGCCGCTGGAAGTAGTGCCGGCTGTTCTCCTGGATGCGATCGATCGCCTCGGGAGACCCTTGAAGGTTGCTGCCGACCCAGTAGCCCGTGATCGAGTAGCGCTTCTGAAATCGCAGGTCCCAGTCGAGGCCGCCCGTGAACGCGCTGTCAGCGAGAGGCGTAAGCCCGCTGTCGGCGCCGCGGATCGTCGACGTCATCATCGCGCCGATCGACGACTGATTCGTGAATTCCCGGCGGACGCGCCCGACGGTGTAGCTCGTCGCGGGCTCAATCGTCACCCGTGAGGGCACCAGGCCGGCCTGCACGCGCGCGGTCTCTTCCTGCGTGAACGCCTGCATGACGCCGATCGAATAGTTGCCGACGCGCCCCGTCAGCTTCCCCGCGCCGATGATCGTGGTCTGCGCCGGCGCGTCGGTGTACGTGCCCTCGTCGCTCGGAAGATCGTCGAGACCCTGCGGCGCACGACCGATCCGGCGGCTGTAGAACAGGCCGGTGCAGGCGCCGTCGTTGCACTCCATCGGGAAGTTGAAGTTGCCCGATCCCTCCACGAAAAACGGCCGGCGCTCGGAGAAAAACGTTTCGAACGCCGTCAGGTTCACGACAGCGGGATCCGCTTCGACCTGACCAAAGTCCGGGTTGACCGTGCCCGTGAACGTCAGACCGGGCGTCAGCGCGTACTTCATGTCGAGACCGAGCGCACCGTCGGGCGCAGCGTGCTTGAGCAGCGGGTTGCCGGCGGTGTCCTGTTTCGTCAGGTTGGCCAGCGCGTACGGGACGAGCTCGAGCTTCTTTGGCGAACCGGACATCGCGAGGCCGCCAAGCTCACCGAACGACGACACGTAGCCGTTGTCGCTGCGGGACAGCAGCGGCCAGGTGGACGTCTCGTTGAGGCGGCCGATCTGACGAGACACCGCGAAGCCGAACGTGCTCGCGTCCGACGGCGTAAAGCGCAGCTGGGAGAACGGAATCCGGAAATCGGCGGTCCATCCCAGGCTGTCGCGCGACACGCGGACGTCCCAGACCGCGTCCCAGCTGTCGTCGCGGTTGGTGTCGTTGTACCAGTAGCGATCCAGTTTTACGCCCGACGGGTTCACCGCGAACTCGTATGCCGTCCGCTTGTCGTGATACGAGTCGACCATGACGTGGATCCAGTCGCATGGCGAGTCGAGATCGCGGCGCGTGAGGTAGGTGACAATCCGATCGGGTTCGCTGTCGAACGCGCGAACCTTCACGAAGAGGGTGCTCTCGTCGAAGGCGACGCGAAACTCGGTGCGCTGGCTCGGCGCTGCGGAATCGTGCGGCTCGCGCTGCACGAACGCGTCGACGGGAACGGTGGTGCGCCACGCCTCTTCGCTCGGCTCGCCGGCCACGCGCACGGCCGTCGCCGTCGCCGGCACCGCGGCGATCGTCAGCGCGAGCGCGAGAGCGGCAAACATCGTGTGGCTGGGTTACTTAGACGATGGCGGGAAGGCGTTGGTTGGCGGTGGAAACGGCACCAGATGGTATCGTACGGCATGGCCTTCGGAACGCTGATCTCCACTGCCGCACTCGCTCTCCACCTGGACGATCCCGCCTACGTCATCGTCGACTGCCGCGCGAAGCTCGACGATCTCGATTGGGGCACACGCGAGCACCTCTCCGCACACATCCCCGGCGCCGTCCATGCGGATCTCACACGCGATCTGTCCGGTCCCAAGACCGGGACGAACGGACGGCACCCACTGCCGGATCCGGCAGTGCTGGCGCAGACGTTTGGCCGGTTCGGCATCGCCAGCGGCGTACAGGTCGTTGCCTACGATCAGGAAAACGGGATGTTCGCCAGCCGGTTGTGGTGGATGCTTCGGTGGCTCGGCCACGACGCCGTCGCCGTGCTCGATGGCGGCTTCAAGAAGTGGATCGCCGAAGGGCGGCCGGTTCAAAGCGGCGACATGCAGCCGACGGCCCGCCGATTTCAGGGGGCCCCGCGGCCAGAGATGACAGTCGATGTGAACGACGTCGCCGCGCACCTGAACGCTGCCGGCCCGCGCCTCGTCGACGCACGGGCGCCCGAACGGTACCGCGGCGACACGGAGCCGATCGACAAGGTCGGCGGCCACATTCCCGGGGCCAGGAATCATTTCTTCCAGTGGAACCTCGATGATGCGGGGCTGTTCCGCACACCGGAAGACCTGCGAGCGAAAATTGCCTCGTCTGTCGGCGACGTCCCTGCGGACCGAATCGTCTGCTACTGCGGATCCGGCGTCACGGCCTGTCACAACCTGCTCGCGTTCGAACACGCGGGACTGAAGGGCGCGAAGCTGTTTGCGGGATCGTGGAGCGAGTGGTCGAGCGACCCGTCGCGTCCGATCGAAAAGGGTTAGCATCAACAGCTATGTCACACACTCCTGTTCGCGCCAGCAATCTTCCCTCGCCTGTCGGTCCTTATTCGCCCGGCATGGGCTTCGAGCGCCTGCTCTTCGTGTCGGGCCAGGGCGGCTTCGATCCGGCGACCGGCAAAATCGCAGACAACGTCGAGCAGCAGACGGAACAGTGCCTGAAGAACGTGCAGGCGATCCTCGAAGCCGCGGGCTCGGGGTTGCAGCACGTGCTGCGCTGCGGCGTCTTCCTGCTGGACATGGGCGAGTTCAAGAAGATGAACGCCGTCTACGCGCGCATGTTCGGCGATCATCGTCCTGCACGCACGACCGTGCAGGTCGCGGGGCTGCCGGGCGAGGGTCTGCTCGTAGAAATCGACGCTATCGCGTACAAGCCGTAAGCCTCGTCGCGGCGCCGAATCAACACAAAGGACACAGAGGACACCAAGGAAGTTCCTGTTCTATTCGTAACCTTTGTGTCCTTTGTGTCCTCTGTGTTGGATCACCCTTGAGCGAGACGCTGACGCCGGCACCCGAGCCCACGCTGTGGACGACGATCCGCGAATCGCTCGCGGGGTCGCACCACGGCTCGTACACCGAAGGATCGATCGACCGAGCGATCGTGCTGCTGGCGATCCCGATGGTCCTCGAGCTCGTGCTCGAGTCGGTGTTCGCGGTCGTGGACGTCTTCTTCGTGGCGCGAGTCGGCCCGGACGCGGTCGCGACGGTCGGCCTTACCGAGGCGATGATGACGATCATCTACGCCGTCGCCATGGGCCTCGGGATGGGGGCGACCGCCACGGTGGCCCGCCGGATGGGCGAGAAGGATCGGGACGGCGCGGCGATCGCCGCGGTGCAGGCGATCGCGCTGGGTCTTGCCGTCGCGATACCGCTCGGCTTGCTCGGGTTCCTGTTCGCGCGGCCGATCCTCGCGCTGATGGGCGCCTCGCCTGACGTGCTCGCGCACTCGTCCTTCACGGCCGTCCTGTTCGGATTCAACGGCGTCATCCTGATGCTGTTCCTGATCAACGCCGTGTTTCGCGGCGCGGGCGACGCGGCCATCGCGATGCGCGTGCTGTGGATCGCCAACGCCTTCAACATCTGTCTCGATCCCTGCCTGATCTTCGGACTCGGACCCTTTCCACGCCTGGGAGTCACCGGCGCCGCGGTGGCCACGACCACCGGCCGCAGCATCGGCGTGCTGGTACAGCTGTACTTCCTCTCCCGCCGCGACGGCCGCATCGCCATCGAGCGTCGCCACATCAGGCTCGATACCACCGTGATGATGAACATGGTGCGCCTCTCGGGCAGTGCCGTGTTCCAGATGCTGATCGGCACGACCAGCTACATCGGCGTGATGCGGATCATCGCGTCGTTCGGCAGCGTCGCGGTGGCCGCGTGCACGATCGTGATCCGAATCATCCTGTTCGTGCTCATGCCGTCCTGGGGCCTGTCGAACGCCGCCGCCACGCTCGTCGGCCAGAACCTTGGCGCCGGTCAGCCGGAGCGCGCGGAACGATCCGCCTGGCGAGCCTGCTGGTTCAACGTCGGCGTTCTCGGCGCACTCGCCGTCCTGTTCGTGGTCTTCGCGGACGTCGTGGTCGGATGGTTCACGCACGATCCCGACGTCGCGCCGATCGCGATACTCGGCCTGCGCATCATCAGCGGCGGCTTCCCGTTCTACGCGGCAGGCTACGTGTTGACGCAATCGTTCAACGGCGCGGGCGACACGGCGACGCCGACGTTCATCAGCGTCGGCTGCTTCTGGCTGTTCGAGATTCCGCTGGCATATCTCCTCGGACGATCGTTCGGCTACGGCCCGCCAGGGGTCTTCTGGGCGATGGCGATCGCGTTCTCCGTGCTGTCGGTGGTGAGCGCCTGGCTGTTTCGGCGCGGAACCTGGAAGCTGAAACGCGTGTAGGCAACGGAGGAGACGGAGGGAACGGGATCACACAGAGGAACGGAGCAGCGGAGACGAGCCGAGGGGAGGCGTCGCACGGCGGCCGGCATCGCCGGCCGCCCTCGCGCGTCGCGAAGACGCGGCGGGAACACAAACGGATCAACCCCCCCGGGAGTTTGCGTTCCCGCCGCGTCTTCGTGACGCACGGCCGCCTTTGGCGGCGTGCGACGCTTCAGATCACTTCTAAGCAGGTTAGCCGACTCCGCTCGTCTCTGTTCCTTCGTTGCTCTGTGTGATCCCGTTTTCTCTGTACACTCCGTTCTCTCTTCCGCCGTTATAATCCGCCGCATGCCACGAGTCCTCACGGTGCTGAGCGGTCTGTTCGTTCTCGCCCTCTCGCTCACTATCGGCGCCAGTTCCGTTCCCATCCGCGCACAGAAAGGCATGGTCGCGTCGCAGAACGAGATCGCGTCGCGCATTGGGGCGGACGTGATTGCCGCCGGCGGTACGGCCGTCGACGCCGCGGTCGCGACCGCGTTCGCGCTGGCCGTCACCCATCCCACCGCCGGCAACATCGGCGGAGGCGGATTCATCGTTTATCGTTCGGCCGCCGGCGCGGCCGTCACCTACGACTTCCGCGAGAAGGCGCCCGCGAAGGCGTCGCCGACGATGTGGATGAAAGACGGGCAGTACAGCAACGACCTGCATCACAACAGCCATCTGGCGGTTGGCGTACCCGGGACCGTGGCAGGATTGCACCTCGCGTGGAAGGAGCAAGGCAGGCTGCCGTGGAAGCGGCTCGTCGATCCGGCGATCACGCTGGCGCGCGACGGCTTTCCCGTGTCGGAGGCGCTCTCACGCTCGCTCAAGAACGTGCAGCGCACGATGCAGAAATATCCTGCGTCGGTGGCGGCGTTCACGAGAAACGGCGTGCCCTATGAACCCGGCGACACACTGAAGCAGCCCGACCTCGCCCGCACGCTCGATCGCATCGCGTCACAGGGACCCGCGGGATTCTACGAAGGAGAGACGGCGGCGTTGCTCGAGAAGGAGATGCTCGCGCACGGCGGCCTGATCACGCGAGAAGATCTCAAGAGCTACACCGCCGTTCGCCGCGAGCCGCTGACCGGCACGTATCGAGGCTACGACATCATCGCGATGCCGCCGCCGTCGTCGGGCGGCGTCGGCCTCCTCGAAATGTTGAACGTACTGGAGGGGTACGACCTGAAGGCGGCCGGGTTCGGTTCGGCCACGCAGATCCACTTGATGGCCGAGTCGATGAAGCGCGCGTACGCCGATCGAGCGAAATATCTCGGCGACCCCGATTTCAACAAGGACATGCCGCTCGCCCGCCTGACGTCGAAGCCGTACTCGGCCGATTTGCGCAAGACGATCAGCCTGGAGAAGGCCTCCAAGTCCTCGCCCACGACGTTCGAGTGGCCGCACGAAAGCGACGAGACGACGCAGATCTCCGTCGTGGATGCGAACCGCAACGCGGTGTCGATGACCTACACGCTCGAGCAGGGCTACGGCGTGAAGATCGTCGTGCCGGGCGCCGGCTTCCTGCTCAACAACGAAATGGGCGACTTCAACGACGCGCCCGAGATGACGAACGACAGGGGCTCGATCGGGACGAAGCCGAATCTCGCGGAGCCGGGCAAGCGGATGCTCTCCAGCATGACGCCGACCATCCTCGCCAAAGACGGCAAGCTGTTCATGGTCAGCGGCAGCCCCGGCGGCCGCACGATCATCAACACGGTCCTCGAAACCATCGTCGACGCGGTCGATTTCGGGATGAATGCGCAGGAAGCCGTGGATGCCGTCCGGTTCCACCATCAGTGGCTGCCCGACGTGATCAACTACGAACGATTCGGCTTTTCGCCGGATACGGTCAAGGAGCTCGAACGCCGCGGGCACACGATGCGCGAGGGCGGCGGCCAGGGCGTGGCGCAGGTGATCATCTACGACGCGAAGGACGACATGCTCGACGGTGGATCGGACCGCCGCGCCTCGGATGGCGGGGCGGTCGGCGTCCCCGGGCGGGCCGCTCGTCCGGCGACGGCGGGCCAGCGCTAGAAATGGCCGCGCGTCACGCGCGCGCGACGGGCACGATCCTCGGCGGCGATCCTTTGCGGGTCGTCGGCGCGTATGTTTCCAGCAGGTCGATGAATTCGTTGACGTAGTCGGCCGACGCCAGTTCTTTTCTCATCACGGCGCTCCAGACGCGGTGCATCCCTCGCGCGGGCAAGGAACGGCCCACGAGCGCCCCCGCGTCGATGAGCGGCTGCACGGCCCACCGCGCGAGAATCGCCACGCCCAGCCCCGCCTTGACCAGTTCGGTGATCGCCTCGGTCAGCTGCACTTCCTCGACGCGCGCCGGCGCCGCGCCTGCGGGGAGCAGGACTTTCTGCAGCGGACCGCTCTCTTCCCTCGGGGGATAAATGAACAGCGTCTCCTCGCGCATCTGCGCCAGGCGGATTCGCGTCTGGCGCGCGAACCGGTGGTGTGTCGCCGCGATCACCACCAGCTCGTCGTCGAACACACGGCGCGAGGCGACACGGCGATCGCGCACGGGCGTACTCATCAGCCCCAGATCGATCTTGCCCGACAGGATCATTTCCAGCGGCCGATGGGTGGCTGCGACGTCGATGCGAACCTCGACCTTCGGGAACCTGCGCCGGAAACGGAGCAGCAGCGGCGGCAGCCAGTGATAGCAGGTATAGCACTCGGTGGTGATGCGCAGGCTGCCGGCGCGCTCCCGCCCCATCTCGCGGATGTCGTGCTCGGCGCGTTCGAGGCGCTCGAGCACGTCGGTCGCCGAGGAGAGCAGCCGCTCGCCGGCCGGCGTCAGCACCAGTCGCTTGCCGGCCCGGTGGAACAGCGCCGCGCCGAGGCGCGACTCGATATCGCGCAGCTGGTGGCTGAGCGCCGACTGCGTCAGGTGCAGCTGATCGCCGGCACGCGTCAGGCTGCCGACGGCCGCCACCGCCGCAACCAGCCGCAGATGCCGGACTTCGAGATCCATTGCCATGAGATTACTTCATCATCCTCATCACGACAAAGAAGTGCATTCATGGATCATCATTAGTTCAGCCACAGAGCCCACAAAGACACAGAGATTACGAAACCACGGAGCCGCTGAGGCACTGAGATCCGAAGCGCACGCAGCAGATCCCGACGCGTGCGCACGCCAGGACCGGCCGCGCAAAAATGAAAAGAGCCGGCGGTGAGGCCGGCTCTTGAAGGAAGCGGACGGAGCGTTTTAGTCCGGCTGTAGCCGGACACTACCTACTAGTGCACGCGAACCGGTGAGCCGGTGATCGGCGCGCGCGAGCCGCGCCAATCGGTGTCGAGCATCGCGTAGAGCATCTGGTCCATGTACTCGCCGTTCTTCTGGAACGACCGGCGGAGGCGGCATTCCTGGACGGCGCCCAGCTTCTGCAGGGCGCGGTTGCCGCGGCCGTTGCGGATGGCCGCGCGCGCTTCCAGACGGTGCACGCCGATGGAATCGAACGCGAAGTCGAGGACGAGCGCCGCACCGTCCTGGAACACGCCCGTGCCCCAGAAGTCCGAGCCAATCGCAAAACCCCATTCCGCCGTGCCAAAGCTCGGCTCGGTGGATCGAACCTGGAAGATTCCGATGGCCGTATCGAAGCCCGCCACCGTCACCGCGAAGCAGGCATACGTACCAGCGGCGCGCTGGCGAAGCGCCCATTCGATGAATCGTTCGAAACCGCCCACGGTGGTCGGCGGCGGGGAGATGAAACGCGACACTTCTTCGGTGGTCAGCAGCGCGAAGAGCGATGCCGCATCCGAGGCGCGAAGCTCACGCAACACGACCTGACGGCCTCGCAGCGTCGGCAGGCCCTGGCGCCAATCGGTGCTGACAACGGTTTCCGTTGCGGAGAGCACAACGGCTTGCTGCAGTTCGTCGCGGTAGGGCATTTTCTCCATGACTATTTGCCCCCCCTGAAGATCGGCCACACTGTGTTCGCCACGTTTGCGGTCCCCCACACGATGTTGTCGCCGTCGCTTGCAGTGCCCCACACGATGTTGTCGCCGTCACTCGTGCCCCAGACGATGTTGTCGCCGTCACTCGCCGTGCCCCACACGATGTTGTCGCCATCGGTGGTTCCCCAGACCACGGTGTCGCAATCGTCGCCGCCGCAGTCGGTGCCCCACACGATGTTGTCGCCGTCGCTGGCAGTGCCCCAGACGATGTTGTTAAGACTGCTCCCGGTGCCCCACACGATGTTGTCGCCATCGCTTGCGGTGCCCCAGACGATGTTGTCGCCGTCGCTCGCGGTCCCCCAGACGATGTTGTTGGCGTAGCTCCTCGTGCCCCACACGATGTTGTCGCCGTCGGTGGCGTTCGTCTTCGCCCAGCCCCACTCGACGCCAAGGCGCCATGCGTTGGCGTTTGGGTCGATCATGCCGCCGCTGAGCATGTGGTTGCCCCAGAGGATGTGGCGGGACCAGGACGCCGGGATGGGAAGGTTCGTTTGAGTGCCCGCCGGCTGCGCCGCGAGGGCGGCCAGCGCGACGGCGTGCGCGACGTTCATGAAGCCGGCGCCCTGTCGCAGCGCGCTGACGCCCGGCTTCGAGATCGCCGTGAATTCGAGCATCGCCTTGATCAAGTTCGGCGTCAGGTTCGGATTCGCCTGCAGCATCAGGGCGATGGCGCCGCTGACCTGCGGGGCCGCCATGCTCGTGCCGCTCAAGCTTTCATACGGGAGATACGGATAGAGCGTCGACACCGTGGCGGGCAGCAGCAACGAGGGCAGCGAGAGCAGCCCCGACTGAAACAGGCTGCTCGCCGGTCCTGCCGTCGAGACCACGCCCACTCCAGGCGCGCAGATGTCCGGCTTGGCGGTGAAATCGATCGCGGTCGGACCCGCCGAGCTGAAGTCGGCAACTTTGTCGTCGGTCAGGCTGTAGGTGCCCCCGGTGCTGAACGCGCAGACCGAAAGAACCCAGGGCGCGTTGGCCGGTGACACTACGCCGCCCCACTGCGGCTGTCCGAGAGCGTTCTGGCCGTTGTTGCCCGCGGCGGCGACGACCGTGATTCCGCTGTCGACCAGCGTCTTGGTGGCGAGCGTCAGCGGGTCCGTGTAGTAGGACTCGGTGACGTTGGCCCCGACCGACAGGTTGACGACGCGGATGCCGTACGCCTTGCCGTTCTTGTAGACCCAGTCGAGCGCCTTGAGAATGTTGCCGATCGTGCCTTCGCCGTCCTGATTCAGGACCTTCAACGAAACCAGCGACGCGCCGGGCGCGATTCCCGCGTACTTCTTCGCGGACAGCTTGCCGGAACCGCCGATGACGCCGGCCACGTGCGTTCCATGCCCGTTGTCGTCGTACCTCGTCGTCGAGCCGTTGACGAAATCGACGAACGCCAGGACGCGGGTATCGGCCAGGTCGGGATGCGAGTAGGACGTGATCCCCGAGTCGATGAAGGCCACCGTCACGCCGGCGCCGCTGTACGAGTAAAGATTCGGATTGTTGATGCCGTTGGATGCGTCGACCGCGTTCGCGTTCACCGCCACGGACGAAAGCGCATCGTGCTTGCGCGCGGCCCGGTTGAAGTGCACGCGATGCGTCGTGGACAGACTGGCGAGCGTGGCGAGCTGGTAAACCGGCACCTGGTCGAGCACGTAGCCGTGAATGACGCTCAACTTGCCGTTGTGTGAATACTTCTGGAAAGAAAGCGGCAGGTCCGCGCCGTCCTCGAGCGTGACGATGACGTCGGCGGTCGCGAGCCAGTTCCAGTTATTGGCGCGTCTGGAGACGTCTGCGTCCATCTTGTCGTGCCTGACGAACGTGTTCGCGACGCCGGGACGGTCCTTCGGAGCCTGATAGCGGTGCCGGCTCTGCGCGCTCGCATCCGACCCCAGGCAAAACGAAACCGCGAGAACTGCAAACGAGGCAAGAGTGCGCTTCGGCCCCCAGACGGCCTTGGCTCTTGCGACAGACAAAGACGCAGAAACTTTCATCGACATGACTTTGTGCAATGCGCTCGCCAACTCGGCCTTTCCCTTCTCTGTGCTGATAACTGATTTAAATAGAATGCGTTAGAGAACTCGGCCCAAAGACCTGCGATCCTGAACAGCTGTCTGCAAAGTCCTATTATCGAACACGATATACAAAATAGTTCAGGGCGTTTGGGCCGGTATTTCGAAGGAAAAGGGCGCTGATCAACAACCGTGTCCCATTATGGCGTACTCTCTTCAAAATGGAACAATATTTATTCTTAAGTCATTTCATGTCATATCAAATAGCCATGATTTGCCCGGGAAACGGCGTTTGAAGGCTGGCAGTTCAGACAGGACGAAGAACGGTGTTGTCGGGTCGCGGATACCCGGCCGGGTCGTTCGTACCCGTCGCTAGACCGCGTGAATCGGGAGGGAGCAGCCGGTTGAGGCCTCGCGTGTGTGGCCCGATTGTCGGGATCTAGCGGATCGCGGTAAGGGGCGGGGCGCCCAGGTCCAATCCGTCGGTCCCCGCGCCGCGCCAGGGGCTCGAAGGCACGAGCCGATAGTCCCACCCGGTAAACGAGACGAACTGCGTCTCGAACTGCGCTGGCGAGGGAAAGCTGTTGTCGGCGGGGTAGCTGGCGGCCGGCGCGCCGGCAATCACGTTCCGCGTGATGTTCGAGCCCGGCAGGTACGCGCTTATCGCACTATTGCCGGATCCGCGTCCGCTGCCGGCGAATCCGTAACTGCCGTACTTCGACAGGTTGTTCGTATACACGAACTGCAGCACAGGTGGCCCGTCGATCTGAACGACGCCCAGCGCGTTCACCTGGACGATCGTGTTGTGATCGACCGTGATGTCGCGGGCGCCATCGGTCATCGCGAGGAAGTACCCGTTGCCGCCCCACACCTGGCTGTCGATGTCGTAGAACAGGTTGTTCCGAATCAGGATCGTCTGCGTCTGCTGGCTCGGGTGATTGTTGTCCGAGCCGAGAATCTTGATGCCGGCCGCGCTGTGCCGGACGATGTTCCGCTCGAACGTCACGTGATCGACCTGACACCAGGGGCAGCGGCCGTCCTGATTGCGCACCGTGAACACAATCGCGAAACCCGGCTGCGCATCGTCCCAATTGTTCTCGAAAGTGTTGTCGGAAATGGTGACGCGCCGCGCGTTCTTGAGCTCGATGAGGTTCTTCACCGTCCAGGGTCCGGTCCGCCACGCCAGTCGCTTGCTGACCAGATTGTTGGAGATCACGATGTCGGCCGGCACGAGATTGGGCACGCTGGGATCGGCGCCCCCGAACATCAGGTTTTCTCCCGACGCTTCGAGATAGCTGTTCGTGATCGTGAACGGACCAGGTCCGTTCCACCCGCAAATCGCTTGTGAGTCCTGCCCGGCCAGCTTGATGTCGGAGATGTAGGAGCTGACGATCGTCGTCGATGCGCTGTTGAGCGCGATCCCGCGCTTCTGTCCCTTGTCCGGATCGCCGTGAATGTAGACGCGATCGATGACGAGATCGTGTGGAATCTGCGAGAGTGACGTTTGAGCGCTCGAGCCGTCACCGAGGGTGATCACGTCACTCCCGCCGACGCCTTGCACTTCGAGCAGCATCAGGCGCCAGTGGTGCGCGCCGGCGAGAGTTTTGAACGCCGGAGCGTTGGCGATCGCGCGAACGACGGCCAGCGTGCCCGAGTTCACTGGCGAGACTCGCTCGCCGTCGCCCGGAAGCCCATCGTCACCGGCGGTGCGAATCGTGATCACGGCGTCGCCGATCCTGGCCGGAAGCGTGAAGCTGCCAATGAACGTCGCGCCGGGCGCAAGCGCGACCGTGTCGCCGGGCGCCGCGCTATCGATCGCCTGCTGCAGATTTCCGCCGACAGGTACGGAAATCGTCGCCGCGCGGGCGGAGACCGTCATCAGCAGGCTCGCGCATGCAACCTGTGCACACCAGAAAATTCGCATGAGTGGGACGAGGGGCGGTGGCGGATGCCGCATGCGCCGAATCCTCGCAGCAAGGATACTGCCGGCTGAGCGCGATGAAGCAGTTTTCTACGCGTTTTGCTGAGCTCGGAAACGGATGAGCACTCCGATCGTCAGCGATCGATCAATTGACGCTATCAACAACGCGCGGGCTCGTAGGCCAAATTGGACGTGAGCCATCGTTCGACTTCATCGATCGATTGGCCCTTACGCTTCGCATAGCCGGCGATCTGATCCTCTCCGAGACGCCCGACGGTAAAGTACTTCGCCTGCGGGTGCGCAAAATACAAGCCGCTGACGCTGGCGGCCGGCGTCATCGCGGCGTTCTCGGTCAAGGCGATGCCGACCTCTGCCGCATCGAGCAGCTCGAACAGCTTGAACTTCTCGCTGTGATCCGGGCACGCGGGATAACCGAACGCCGGACGGATTCCACGATGCGTCTCGTGATGGACGTCGTCCACGGTGCGCGCTTCGTCGATTCCCCACTCCTGGCGCGAGCGCTGGTGGAGATACGCCGCAAAGGCCTCGGCAAAGCGATCAGCGAGCGCCTTGACGAGGATGGCGCTGTAATCGTCGAGCTCCTTCTCGAATCTCGCCGCAAGCACATCCGCACCGATGCCGGCGGTGACCGCAAACGCACCGAGGTAATCGGTTCGGCCGCGTCCGAGCGCCGATCGCGGCGCGATGAAATCAGCCAGCGAAAGATTGGGTTTCCTGTCGGCGATGGCTTCCTGTTGACGCAGAAGGTTGAAGCGCACGAGCTCTCCCGTGTGCTCCCGATCGCGATAGACGACGATGTCGTCGTCTTCGCTCGCCGCGGGCCAGAATCCATAGACGCCGGTCGCGGTCAGGAGGCGATCGCCAACGACTCGGTTCAGCAGCACCTGCGCGCTGTCGTAGAGATCGCGCGCCGCTTTTCCGTACTCGGGATGCTGAAGGATCGCCGGGTACCGGCCTTTCAGCTCCCACGCCGAGAAGAAAAACGTCCAGTCGATGTACGGGACCAGGTCCTCCAGCGAAACGTTGACGACACGGCGGCCGATGAAGGGCGCCTCCGGCAGCATCTGCGCCGGCCAATCGATCGCGAGCCGGTTGGCAAGCGCGGTCTCGTACGGCAGCAGCGGGCGTTCCTTCCGCTGACTGTGCTGGAAGCGCAGCGTTTCCTGCAGTCCGCGATTGGTTTGTTCGAACGCGGCGCGGCGATCGGTGCTCAGCAGGCTCGAGACCACATCCACCACGCGCGACGCGTCCAGGACGTGCACCGTGCTTTCCGTGTACTCGGGCGCGATCTTCACCGCCGTATGCTGCCGGCTGGTAGTCGCGCCGCCGATGAGCAGCGGCAAGCGGATGTTTCGCCGCTCCATCTCCTTCGCCACGAAGACCATCTCGTCGAGGGATGGCGTAATCAGCCCGCTCAGCCCGATCAGGTCGGCCTTTTCCTGGAGGGCGGTCTCGAGAATCCTGTCGCACGGCACCATCACGCCGAGGTCAACGACGTCGTAACTGTTGCAGCCCAGCACGACGCCGACGATGTTCTTGCCGATGTCGTGGACATCGCCCTTGACGGTCGCAAGGACGATTCTGCCCTTCGACGCCGTCTCGGCGACGCCACCGAGTGCCATCCGCGATTCGCGCTCCGCCGCCATGAACGGCTCGAGGTAGGCAACGGCGCGCTTCATCGCCCGCGCGCTCTTCACGACCTGCGGGAGAAACATCTTGCCCGCGCCAAACAGATCGCCGACAACCTTCATGCCGTCCATCAGCGGCCCTTCGATGATCTCGAGCGGCCGCGCGTATTTCTGCCGCGCCTCCTCGACGTCAGTCTCGATGAAGTCGACCACACCATGGACGAGCGCGTGCGACAGCCGCGCCTCGACGGACGCCTCGCGCCACGTGAGGTCGTGCTCCCGTCTGGTCGCGCCGCCCTTGACGGTCGCGGCAAACTCCACCATGCGCTCGGTCGCGTCGGCGCGCCGGTTGAAGATGATGTCCTCGACGTGCTCGAGCAGATCCTTCGGGATGTCCTCGTACACCACCAGCTGGCCGGCGTTGACGATCCCCATGTCCATGCCGGCCTTGATGGCGTGAAACAGGAACGCCGAGTGGATCGCTTCACGGACCACGTCGTTGCCGCGGAACGAGAACGACAGGTTGCTGACGCCGCCGCTGATCTTCACTCCGGGACAGGTCGCCTTGATGATGCGCGTCGCCTCGATGAAATTGATCGCGTACGCGTTGTGCTCCTCGAGGCCGGTGGCGATCGCCAGGATGTTGGGATCGAAGATGATGTCGGCCGGATCGAAGCCGGCCCGTTGAGTGAGCAGCGCGTAGGCGCGCTGACAGATCGAGACCTTCCGCTCGATCGTATCGGCCTGGCCCTGTTCGTCGAACGCCATCACGACGACGCCCGCCCCGAAGCGCTTGATGATCGCGGCCTTGGCGAGGAATTCCGCCTCGCCTTCCTTCAGGCTGATCGAATTGACGACCGCCTTGCCCTGCACGCACTTCAGGCCCGCGAGGATCACGGACCACTTCGAGCTGTCGATCATGAACGGCACGCGGGCGATGTCGGGCTCGGTACCGATGTAATTCAGGAAGCGCGTCATGGCCTGCTCGGAATCGAGCATGCCCTCGTCCATGTTGATGTCGATGAGGTTGGCGCCGCCGCGCACCTGCTCGAGCGCGACGTCGGTCGCGGTCGCGTAGTCGCCCGACTTGATCAGCCGCGCGAACTTCAGCGAGCCGGTCACGTTGGTCCGCTCGCCGATCATCTGGAAGTTCGACTCGGGACGGATGGTCAGCGTCTCGAGGCCGGAAAACTGTGTCTGATGTAGGACCGAGGGCTCAGGGCTCAGGGCTCGAGGCGGCAGGCCGACCACGCCGTCAGCGATCGCCTTGATGTGATCCGGCGTGGTCCCGCAGCAGCCGCCGACGATGTTCACGAAGCCGCTGGTCGCGAACTCGTGGAGGTAATCACCGGTTTCGGCGGGCTGCTCGTCGTAGCCGCCGAAGGCATTCGGAAGGCCGGCGTTCGGATAGCAGCTCACGTAGCAATCGGCGATGCGTGCCAGCTCCGCGAGGTATGGCCGCATGTCGCGCGCACCGAGCGCGCAGTTGATGCCGACGGTGAACGGCCGGGCATGCGCGATCGACACCCAGAAGGCGTCGATCGTCTGTCCGGAGAGCGTGCGCCCGCTGCGGTCGGTGATGGTCACTGAGATCATCAACGGAAGGCGCTCGTCGATCGGCGTCTGGCGCTCCTCGTAGAGCTCCTCGATCGCGACAATCGCCGCCTTCGCGTTCAGCGTGTCGACGATGGTCTCGACCAGCAGCAGGTCGGAGCCGCCGTCGATCAAGCCGCGCGCCTGCTCCTTGAACGCGTCGCGCAGCTCGTCGAACGTCATGTTGCGGAACGCCGGGTTGTTGACGTCGGGCGAGATCGACAGGATGCGATTGGTCGGCCCCATGGCGCCGGCGACGAATCGGGGCCGCGAAGGATTCTTCGCGATGTACTCGTCACACGCAGCCCGCGCCAGCCTGGCGCCTTCGAGATTGATCTCGTAGACGAACGGCTCGAGGCTGTAGTCGCCTTGCGCGATCGCCGTCCCGCTGAACGTGTTCGTCTCGATGATGTCGCTGCCGGCATCGAGATACTGACGATGGATGCTGGCGATGACGTCCGGCCGGGTGAGCACGAGGACGTCGTTGTTGCCGCGAAGATCCTTCGGGTGGCCGGCGAATCGCTCTCCGCGGAAGTCGGCTTCCGTCAGCTGGTGCCGCTGGACCATCGTCCCCATCGCGCCGTCGAGCACGAGGATGCGCTTCGCGAGAAGCGCTTCGAGTTGCGTGCGTACGTCAGATTTCATCAGCCGGGAACTCATGGGTTGTCGTGTTTTCGCAATTTCGTGGGTTTCGAGAGTTTGGTGCCGCATTTCGTTCCCGAGGCGATCAACACCGTAAACGGATCGCCGGCCTTGCGTGCGCCGACACCCACCTTGACGTTGCCGAGTCCGGCGACGGTGAGCATGCGCCGGAGCTCCTCGTCTGCAAATCCGAGGCGCCGGTCGCCGAGCTTCGCGCGGACCCACTCCTCCTCGTGCGAGCGCAGGTCGAGCAGCAGCACGCGGCCGCCTGGCGTGGTCACGCGGGCGGCTTCCGCGACCGCACGGACGGGATCGGCCGCATGGTGGAGCGCTTGCGACAGCATCGCGATGTCTACGGAGGCGTCCTTCATCGGCAGCTTTTCGAGCTCGCCTTTCTTCCAGATGACGTTCGAGACACGGCGGCGGCGGGCGAGCGCCTTCGCGCGCATCAGCACTTTTTCCGAGCGGTCGACCGCGACCACGCGCGACGCCCATCGGGCGGCTTCGATCGTCAGGTACCCTTCCCCGCAGCCGAGGTCGGCCACCTTCACCGGCGGCATCAACAGGCCCAGCGCCCGTGACCACGCGGCCCAGCTGCGTCCCGGCACGAGCTGACGCGCATCGCGTGTGTCGGGTCCAGCGTGGGCGTCGAAGTTCTCTTTCCGCAGCCGCAGGACCTCCTGCAGGCGCGCCTCGTCGGCGCGAACCGCCGGGTCGGCGGCGGAGGTCTCGAATTGCGATCGCAGGACCTCGGTGAGAAGCGCGTCGCCACCGGGCAGGGCGGCGGCGCGGTAGTAGGTGTAGCCTCCGTCGCGCTCTTCGGCGACGAGGCCCGCGTCCTTGAGCAGACCCAGGTGGCGCGAGACCCCGGATTGGGCGAGGCCCAGCACGCCGGTCAGCTCGGTCACGTTCAGCCGCTCGCTTGAGAGAACTCGCAGGAGCCGAAGGCGCGCTTCGTCGCCGAGCAGGCGGTAGAGGGCCGAGGCCTGTTTCACATCTATAAATCTACATGCAGTGATGCATAAGAGCAAGTCCGTCCAGGGGGCGGGTAGGTCGGGTAGGTCAGGTGGGTCAGGTGGGTCACGTGGGTCGGGTGGGTCGGGTAGGTCACGTGGGTCAGGTAGGTCGGTCAGAGGTCGTCGATCGATGCCGGCCAGTCGTCCCTGAGCAGGCGGGACAGCGAACGATCGGCGAGGAGGCGGCCGCTCGTCTGGCAGGCCGCGCAGTAGTTGCACTCGTTCGCGGCGTAGACGATTCGCTGCACCGGCTTGCCGCAGACGGGACACGGCAGGCGGTAACGGCCGTGAACCGCCATCTCCTCGTGAAAGGCGGTCACCTTCTCCGGGAACGCGTCGCCGGTCTGCGCGCGAAGCAGGTTCACCCAGCGGGTCAACGTCGCGCGCGTCGCGTCGTACAGCCGGAGGAACTCCTCGTCTGTCAACGAGCGCGTGAGCTTGAGCGGCGACAGGCGCGCCGCATGAAGGATCTCGTCCGAGTACGCGTTGCCGATGCCGCTGAGCAGATGCGGATCGGTGAGCGCGCGCTTCAGCGT
>DASSGK010000254.1:0-2414 GCA_035693505.1 Vicinamibacterales bacterium | reverse complement strand
CGACGTACTACTTCTATCAGTACACGCTGCGCTCGGCCCCGGCGGTCATGATCCCGCAGCTGTCGGAGGCCTTCGGCCTGAGTGCGACCGGGGTCGCCTCGATGGTCGGCATCTTCTATTACGGCTACTCGCCGTTCAGCCTCGTCGCCGGCGCGGCGATGGATCGCCTCGGGCCGCGGAAGGTCGTTCCGATCGGCGCGGCCACGGTGGGCGTCGGCGCGCTGCTGTTCGCGACGGGCAATAGCGGCCTCGCTACCCTCGGACGATTCCTCCAGGGGGCAGGCGGCGTGTTCGCGCTCGTCGGCGCGGCTTTCATCGCCACGACGAATTTCCCGGCATCCCGGGCGGCCACGCTCATCGGTGCGACCCAGATGTTCGGGATGGCCGGCGGATCCGCCGGCCAGTTTCTCGTCGGCCCCATGATCGCGTCGGGCGTGACGTGGAGCACCTTCTGGGCAGGCATGGGCATCGCCGGCCTCGCGATCAGCGCGGTCCTGTTCGTTCTCCTGCCGGAATCGCCGGCGCCTTCACCGGACAAGCCCGCCACAACGGGCGCAGGACGCGCGCTGGTGATGGTGCTTCGGAATCCGCAGTCGATCCTGTGCGGGATGATCGCGGGCCTGCTGTTCATCCCCACCACGATCTTCGACATGATCTGGGGCGTCCGCTACCTCCAGGAGGCGCGGGGCCTCGACTACGCATCGGCGGTCATGCGCTCGGCGACGGTTCCGCTCGGCTGGATCGTGGGATGCCC
This sequence comes from Vicinamibacterales bacterium, assembly GCA_035693505.1. Lineage (GTDB taxonomy): Bacteria > Acidobacteriota > Vicinamibacteria > Vicinamibacterales > CAVVIG01 > CAVQFC01. Next base: position 1,660 of record DASSGK010000254.1, on the reverse strand, counting down.
GATGCTCGGTGCCCTGTCCGATCGCATCGGACGGCGGAAACCGGTCATCGTCGCGAGCGGGCTCGTGCTGCTGGTGTGCCTCGCGTGGATCCTGTACGGGACCGCCGGTACGTTTCCGCCATATGTCGTGGGCCTGGTCGCTGGCGTGGCGTCGGGTGCGGCGATGCTTCCGTACACCGTGATCAAGGAAGCCAATCCGCCTGACGTGAGCGGCACCGCCACTGGCGTCGTCAACTTTCTGAATTTCACCTTCAGCGCGCTGCTGGGCCCCGTCTTCGGCTGGGTCCTGCAGAGCGTCAGCGGTGGCGCCGCCACCATGAGTCTCGAACATTACCAGACGTCATTCACGCCGTTGATGTATGGCGTCGCGCTGGCGCTCGTCCTCACGCTGTTCCTGAAGGAGACGGGCCCCGCGATTCGCACACGGATCGAGGAACGGCAAATGGGGGCATGGTGACTCGCACCGGAACCGGAAAGTACGAACTGCTGCTGGAGCGATGCCGGGCATTCGAGCCGATCGTCACCGCCGTGGCGCATCCGTGCGAAAAGACGGCGCTGGAAGCGGCGATCGACGCCGCCAGGCAGGGATTGATCACGCCGATTCTCGTGGGACAAGAGGCGAAGATTCGCGAGGTCGCCCGCGACGCCGGGATCGATATCGGTCCGTACCGCGTGGTCGACGCTCCGCACAGTCATGCCGCCGCGGCCCGCGCGGTGGAGCTGGTACGGCAGGGCGAGGCGCAGCTCCTGATGAAAGGGAGCCTCCACTCCGACGAGATCCTCGGCGCCGTCGTCGCACGGGAGACCGGTCTGAGGACGGGCCGCCGCCTCAGCCACGTCTTCATCATGGACGTGCCGACGTATCACAAGGTGCTGATCGTCACCGATGCGGCGATCAACATCGCTCCGGGACTCGAGGAAAAAGTCGACATCTGCCAGAACGCCATCGACCTCGCGATCGCGCTCGGCGTGCAGACGCCGAAGGTCGCGATTCTCGCCGCGGTCGAGACCGTCAATTCGAAGATGAAGACAACGCTCGAAGCGGCCGCGCTCTGCAAGATGGCGGACCGCGGGCAGATCACCGGCGGGATCCTCGACGGTCCGCTGGCCTTCGACAACGCCATCAGCGCGGACGCCGCGAAGATGAAGGGCATCAAGTCGGCGGTGGCCGGCGATCCCGACATCCTGCTGGTCCCGGATCTCGAGTCGGGCAACATGCTGGCCAAACAGCTCACGTTCCTGGCAAACGCCGACAGCGCCGGCATCGTGCTGGGCGCGCGAGTCCCAATCATCCTGACGAGCCGGGCCGACAGCGTGCGATCGCGGATCGCGAGCTGTGGCGTGGCGATGCTCGCCGCTCATGCGCGGACGCGCTCGGCGCAGCCCATCGCGTAGAGACACGAAATCACGGGTATGGACGCCTTCACCCTCGTCATCAACGCCGGATCGTCGAGCCTCAAGTTCTGCATCTATCGCAGTCCGGAAGGCGGCACATGGCCGCTCGAGGCACGAGGGCAGATTGAAGGCATCGGCAGCTCGCCGAAGTTCACGGCGAAGAATGGTGCCGGCGAGCGTCTCGCGGATCAAGCGCTCGACGCGACGAGCGTTCACGACGGCTCGACGGCGCTCGGTGCGCTGGCGGCGTGGCTCCGATCGCGGT
>DASSGK010000253.1:0-8137 GCA_035693505.1 Vicinamibacterales bacterium | reverse complement strand
CCGGGTAGAGCCCCTGGTACTTCGCGATGACCGGCTTGTACTGCTCGTACGTCTGCCGGCACGGCGGGCACTGGTAGTCGTTGAACTTCACGATGAGGACCTTGGCTCCCTCGGAGGGAACCACGAGCGGCACACGTGGCTGGGCGACGTACCAGCGCTCGAATTCCGAGCGCTGTGTCTGCGTCGGGGCTGCCGGCGCAGCCGGCTCGGGCACGCCCGCGGCCGAGACGACCTCGCGCGGAAAAAAGGCGAGCGTGCCGCCGGCGCCGGCCGCGAAGAAGAGAGCGAGGATCATCGCGAGCGGGCTGGCGACCAGCACGCGCAGGTCGCGGCGTGTCCGGCGTGCCATCGATGACATGGGCACGGTCGTCGACGCAGCGGACACGATGAAGAGCCCGATCACGGCGGCATACGTCGTCAGACAGAGCAGGCACACCGCCTTGACCAGGAACAGCGATGCGTACCCCAGATACAGAATGACGGCGAGGGATACGGTCGAGAGCACGAGCAGATAGGACGGAACGCTTTCGCGCAGCTCCTGGCGTCCGATGAGGCCCACGATGGCGAGCAGAGCGGCTGCGACGAACGCGATGGCACCGAAGATCGCCACCGGCACGCCGCCGACGGTACTGAACCGGCTCTGATAGACCTGCGTGCAGCTGATCGTCTCGCTGACATCGCAGAAGCTGTGGTACGCCGGGTCGTGAATCAGGTGATAGTGCGTGTAGGCTGCGGCCGCCGACGCGGCCAGGCCGGTCAGTGCACACGCGAGCGCGAAGAGCGCCGCTCGTCTGCTCATTTCTGTCAAACCTCCTCGACTTCCACTCCGGCCCGTTCGGCCTTCGCGGTTGCGATGATCTTCGACTGGAGGTGCGAAGGCACCTCGTCGTAGTGTGAGTACTCCATGTGGTACGAGCCCCGGCCGCCAGTGGCCGACGTGAGATGCTGCTCGTAGGTGAGCATTTCGGACATCGGTACCTGCGCCTTGATGATCGTCGTCGCGCCGCGCGTATCCATGCCGGCGATGCGGCCGCGGCGTCCGTTGAGATCGCCCATGAGGTCGCCGGCAAAGTCCGACGGCGCGTAGACCTCGACGTTCATCACCGGTTCGAGGATCGTCGGCCGCGCGCGCGTCATGGCGTCCTTGAACGCCAGCGAACCCGCGAGCTTGAACGACAGCTCGTTCGAGTCGACGTCGTGATACGAGCCGTCGAACACCGTGACGCGGAAATCGACCATCGGATAGCCCGCAAGGTATCCGCGCGTGCGCGCGTCCTGGATCCCTTTTTCGACAGCGGGCACGAACTGGCGCGGAATCGATCCGCCGAAGATGTCGTCCACGAACTCGAAGTCGGAGCCTCGCGCCAATGGCTCGACCTTGATCTTGCAGTCGCCGAATTGTCCGTGGCCGCCGGTCTGCTTCTTGTGCCGGCCGTGGGCTTCCGTCGCGGCCTTGATCGTCTCTCGATACGGGATCCGGGGCGGCTTGAGGTTCACGTCGACGCCGAACCTGCGCTTCAGCTTCGCGACGGTCACTTCGATGTGAAGCTGTCCCTGGCCGTAGAGGAGCAATTCCTTCGTCTGCGGATCCCGGCTGTACCGGATGGAGGGATCTTCTTCCTCGAGCCGGTGCATCGACGTGCTGATCTTGTCCTCGTCGCCGCGGCTCTTCGGCTCGATGGCGTAGGCCAGGACCGGCTCGGGGAAATGCGCGCCGGAGTAGCTGACCTGATCGCCCTTGTCGCCGAGCACGTCGTTGGTCAGCGTGTCCTTGAGCTTCGCGACGGCGCCGAGGTCGCCGGCCTTGATCTCCTGCACGTTCGCTGGCGTCTTCCCCTGCATCAGCATCAGGTGGCCGAGGCGTTCCGGCGCGTCCTTGGTCTTGTTCAGCACGGTCGAATCCGCTTTCATGACGCCCGAGACCACGCGGAACATCGTGATGCGGCCGGCGAACGGATCCGCGATCGTTTTCCAGACGAATGCCGACAGCGGTCCCTTGTCGTCGGCGGCGCGAGCGACCGCGGCGCCGGCCTTGTCGACGCCTGCGAACGGGCGGTCCACCGGCGACGGCAGATACGCGACGATCGCGTCGAGCAACTGCGGGACGCCGACGTTCAAGAGCGCCGACGTGCACACCAGCGGGAACAGTTTGCCGGCAATCGTCGCGCTGCGCAGTCCGGTCAGCAGCTCCTCGTCGGTCAGCGTGCCGGCTTCGAAGAAATGCTCCATCAGTTTTTCGTCGTTCTCGGCGACCATCTCGATGAGCGCTTCGCGCGCCGTGTTGACGTCCGAGGCCATGTCCGCGGGCACGTCGCCCTCGGTGAACGTGCCGCTGCCGTCGGCCTTGAACAGGAACGCCTTCTTCGACACGAGGTCCACCACGCCGCGGAAGCTTTTCTCCTCGCCGATGGGGAGCTGGATCGGGACCACCGACCGGCTGCAGGATTCACGCAGCGAGGTCAGCGTCCGTTCGAGGCTTGCGCGCTCGCGATCGAGGCGGTTCACCGCCACCAGCCTCGGGAGCCCGCTCTCTTCAGACGCGGCCCAGACTTTCTCGGTCTGGACCATGACGCCGCCGACCGCGTCGACTACGACTAACGCGGCATCGGCGACGTTGAGCGCCGCCAGCGCGTCGGCGAGGAAGTTCCCTACGCCGGGCGTGTCGATCAGGTTGACCTTCTGCTTGTTCCATTCGGCATAGGCGAGACTGGCCGACAGGGTGTGCTTGCGCGCGATTTCTTCCTCGTCGTAGTCGGTGACGGTGGTGCCTTCGTCGACTTTGCCGAACCGGTTGATCATGCCGGCGTCCGCGAGGATTGCGGACGCGAGCTGGGTCTTGCCAGAGCCGCTGTGACCGACGAGAGCGACGTTACGAATACCGGCCGCGTCGTAGACCTTCATGGGCGATGCCCCCAGAAGAATTGGTGAATCGGCTATGGGGTGGATTGGTGAAGTGATCCTTCACCAAAAGGCCAACTACAGGGATCCCATGAGCGGCATCATATGCAGGGCTTGGGGGGCCCCGCAAGCCGATCAGCGCCGGGGGCGTGACCAGGTCCGGGAGGTTGCCGGCGATCAGCCGGATCGAGCCCGGCGAGGGTGCCTCACTCGTATCGAAGCGCTTCGATGGGATCCAGGCGCGATGCCTTGAAGGCCGGGTACATGCCGAAGAAGAGGCCGACCGATGCGGAGAAGCCGATGCCGATCGCGAATGACCACCATGGCAGCGAGATCGGGAAGCCGGAGACGAGGTGGACCGTCCAGCCGATGCCGGCGCCGAGCGCAATGCCGATGAGCCCGCCGACCGAGGTGAGAAACGCGGCCTCCATCAGGAACTGAAACAGGATCTCCGCGCGCCGCGCGCCGAGCGCCTTGCGGACGCCAATTTCCCGCGTCCGCTCGGTCACCGAGATCGACATGATCGCCATCACGCCGATGCCGCCGACCATCAGCGCAATCGACGAGATCACCACCAGCGCGAAGAACGTGCCCTGGCTGATCTGATCCCACAGCTTGAGGAAGGCATCCTGCGTCAGGACGTCGAAGTCGTTCGGCTGATCGAGCTTCAGACCGTGGCGGATTCGCATCACGCGTTCGACGTCGGCGATGGCGTCGGCCTGCCTGACCCCTTCCCGCGGCACGAGCGCGATCTGAATCGGGAGGAAGGTCGCGCTCTTGTTGATCCTGATCGGGTTCAAGCCGAAGATCCGCTGGTAGGTCGTGTAGGGGATCACGACGAAGTCGTCCTGGCCGAGGTTGAATCCACCCGCGGCCGGCCGCTTGTCGAAGGTTCCGACGACTTCGAAGCGCTCGCTGCCCACGCGCACGGTTTTGCCGATCGGGTCGGTCCCGCTCGGCTCGAACAGCAGCTTGTACGGCGTGTTCCCGAGCACGACGACGTTCTTGCGATACTGGACCTCGGTGCCGTTGAAAAACCGCCCGGAGAGGAACGGGATCTTCGTGCCTTCGGCGAAGAACTCGGTCGTGCCGAACACGACGAGCCCCTTCGTCTTCTGCGTACCGTAGAAGACGCGGCGCTGCGTGGGCGGCCCGCCGGCGCCGAGCTCGATGTCGACGAACTGGATGGTGCCGGCCTGCTCCTCGAGCGCGCGCGCATCGGAGATCGACAGGTTCGGTCGCTTGATCAGCTCCTTGAATTCGGCGCCGCCCGCGAAGCTGGTGATGCCGAAGCGCTGGATGAAGATCGTGTTCGGGCCGATGGCGCTGATCATCTCGCGCAGCGACTGATCGAAGCCGCGAATCATCGCGGTCATGCCGACGATCGACGTGATCCCGATGACCACGCCGAGCACGGTCAGCGCCGAGCGCATCTTGTTCCCGCGCACGGTGTCGAACGCCATCGCGATGACTTCCTTGACGAGGCCGATCCGAATCGCCATCTACGCGCTCATTCCTTTCGCAGCGCCTCGATTGGATCGAGCGCCGCGGCGCGCATCGCCGGATACAGGCCGAAGACGAGCCCGACGAGCGCCGTGATCCCGATGCCGAGCGCGACCGACCAGACCTCGATGGCCGCGGGGATTGGCGTGAACGAGGAGATGGCGACCGCGATCGCCGCGCCGAGCACGGTGCCGAGGATGCCCCCGAACACCGACAGCACCACCGACTCGGTCAGCATCTGCGCCATGATGTCGGACCGCCGCGCGCCCAGCGCCTTCCGAAGGCCGATCTCGCGCGTCCGCTCGGTGACCACCATCAGCATGATGTTCATGATCACGATGCCGCCGACGACCAGAGACAGCGCGACGACGCCGACGAGCACGGCGAAGATGCCGTTGGTCGCCGAATGATAGATCTCGAGGATCGTGTCCGAAGTGAAGACGCCGAAATTGTCCGACTGCTTCGGCTTGAGGCGCCGCGCCGCGCGCAGCGCGAGCGTCGCCTCGTCGATCGCGGGGCTGATTTGCGACAGGTCGCGCGGCCGGACGCTGAGCGAGAGCGAGCGGCGTGACCCGAACATCATCCGGAACTGCGCGAGCGGAATGATCGCGAACTCGTCCTGCGACTGTCCGAGCAGCGATCCGCGCTTCGAGCTCACCCCGACGACGTGGAAGTGGACGCCTTCGATCTGGATGGTCTTGTCGATGGGGTCCGCGCCCCCGAACAGCCGGTCGGCGGTCTGGAACCCGATGACCGTGACCGGCCTGGCGCTCTCGACCTCCGTCGCGCTCATCAGGCGGCCTCGTTCGGCGTCGAAGCTCGAGAAGTTGACGTACTCCGGCGACACTCCCTGGACCTGCACGTTGTCGATCGACTTGTCGCGGTAGGTGATGCGGCCGCGGCCCGTCGAGTCGGCCATCACCGCGGCAATCAGGTTCGAGTTGTACCGGCGGATCGCGCGCATGTCGTCCAGCGAGATGCGCGGGTTGCTGCGAACCTTGTCGAACTCCTCATCGCTTCTCGTGATGGGGAACTGCTGGATGTTGAACGAGTCGGCGCCGGCCTGGTTGAGAATGGCCGACTTGACCGACGCGTTCAGTCCCTGAATCAGGGAGACGACGGCGATGATCGACGTCACGGCGACGATGTTGCCGAGCACGGTCATGAACGACCGCAGCTTGGCGGACCAGATCGCATCGAGGGCGATCAGCGCCGATTCGAAGATCTTGTTCATAGCAGGTCTGGTGGGTCGGGTGGGTCTGGTGGGCCAGGTCGGTTTTGTTTTCCCTGACTGGACCTACCAGGCCTACGTGACCTACTTGGCCTTCTTGCCGTTATCCACCTTGATCAGATCGCCGTCGCTCATGCCGCGGACCGAATTGTACGGTCCGGTGATCACCTGGTCGCCCGACTTGAGGCCCGTGAGCACTTCAAAGTATTTGTCCCCGGCGATCCCCATCTTGATCGGCACAAACTCGGCCTTGTTGTCCCGGACCGCGAAGACACCCTCGGTCTCCTTACGTGTTTGACCCGGCTTCAGCTCGGTTGTGGACGTCGTCGGTGCGGCATCGACCCCGCGGCGCTTCTTGTCGGTCTTGGGTTCCTTCACCACCTGCCCGTTGGCTTCGTAAATCAGCTCACGAACCGCGACCGCCGGGATCGGAACGGAGACGACGTCCTTGCGGGTCGCCGTGGTGATGTCGGCGGTGCAGGTGAAACCGGGCCGCACTTCCGGAATCGGCTCGTCGATCATCACCTTGACCTTGAAATTGGTCGCCTGCGTGCCGGCAGCCGCTGTACTTCCGGCCGCCTGGATCGGGCTGTTGCCGATTTCGGCGACGTGGCCGCGGAACGACCGGTCCGGGAGCGCATCGATCGTGACCTTCGCCTTTTGCCCGAGCTGCACGTTCGGCACGTTGGTCTCGTCGACTTCGACCTCCGCCTGGATCACCGACATGTCGGCCAGCGTCATCAGCACCGTTCCCGCATTGTTCATCGTCCCGATCATGACCATCTCACCCTCCTGGATGGTGCGGGCGGTGACGATGCCGTCGATCGGAGAGACGATGCGCACTTTGCTCAGGTCGTATTGCGCGCTGTCGAGGCCGGCGCGCTCCTGCGCAATCCGGCTCTCCTGCGGCTTGATGGTTTTCTCGCGCTCCTGCAGCGACGACTGCGCAACCTTGACGTCGTTCTCCGCCTTGTCGAGCGCCTCACGGGTGGTGAGCTGCTGTTTCCACAGGTCCTGCTGGCGCGACAGCGTCTGCTGCGCCTGCACCAGTTGCGCGCGCGCCGTCTCGACGGCCTGTCGCATCTGCTCGAGCGTCAGAATGTTCGCCTGCAGCGACGCCGAACCGCTGTCGACGCGCGAGCGCAGCGTCTTCGGGTCGATCTGCAGCAGGAACTGGCCGACCTTGACGCGGTCGCCCTCGTTCACCGCGAGGTTGACGACGCGGCCGACGGTGTCGCTGCTGACGTTGACCGTGCGCTTCGCCTGGATCTTGCCCGATGCGGAAACGATCGCCTCGAGATCGCGCGTCTTGATGACGTCGGTGGTGACCGAGAGCCCTTTGTCCTTCTTGTAGTACACGTTCGCCGCGACGACCGCCGCGCCAATCAACAGCACCACAATGGTTATGAATACGTTCTTGCGCGACATCTACACTCCAGTCGAGGCCGTCTTGATCGCCGCGATGATCACCCCGATCGCTACGTAGATCGTGAGCAGGGTGATCGCGATTGGCCCGGTGCGCTTGCGATAGAGAACGCCCAGGCCGATGGCGAGGCTGATCATCCACCAGATGAAAATCAGATCGATTGAGCCGAGCATCCGCGCGAGAAACGAGCTGTCGTCGAGGAACGGCAGGAACACCGCGAGGTTCGTGGCGCTCGACAACGAGCCGCGGACGTACGCCAGCGGCGTCGTGAACACGGACAGCGCCGCAAGAACGACGCCCGAGTGGCAGACAACGGCGAACACCTGCTTGAACGTCGCGTCGCCGCCGAGCATCGCGTTGAACACCGCGAAGGCCGCGCCCGAGATGACCAGCGCGGCGGCCGACAGCCCGAACAGCTGGAAGACCGGCGTGATGTACACGAAGTACGGGGCGAACGCCTCGACGCGCGTGATCTCCGCCTGCGTCATCGGACGGCCGAAGGCTTCGCGTGATGCGACCTGCTGATCGATGACCGCATTCCGGCCGACTTCGGTGGAGAGCAGCGCCACCGACGCCGCCGCCGAGATCAGGAACACCACGAGCAACATGCCCGGCCAGCGCGGGTGCGCCGCGACGTTCGCGTAGGTCGCGCGCGGCGCAAACAGAATGCCCGCGAAGCGCGCAGGCAGGCTCTTCGCCGGGGCGGTCGCTGATTCGGCCGTCGGGGACTGAGTCACATGTGCCTCTACTTGTTCAAGGATACATACGACTATCGCTTTGCCGGTGTTCTGTGACTTTTCCGTGACGTCGACGCGGGCGCGGCCGCAAAAACCCTCCGCAGCACGCCGAGCCCGCCGATGAGCCGCCGGCGCGCGGGCAAATCGAGCGGCGCGAGCACATCGGCGAGATGCGCCTCGGCCGCGCGGCTGACGCGTTCCAGCGCGGCCCGGCCGGTCGGCGTCACGTCGATCATCACGACGCGTCGATCGCCGTCCGGCGCCTCGCGGCGCACCCAGCCGCGCTCGACCATCGCGCTGATCGAGTTGGACATCGTCGGCAGGCTGACGCCCTGCAGCGAG
>DASSGK010000252.1:0-19458 GCA_035693505.1 Vicinamibacterales bacterium | reverse complement strand
CGTTCTTCGGGATGGGCGAGACCGAAGCGCAGGCGATCGACCTGATGGATCGCGCGGTCGACGCCGGGATCAACTTCTTCGATACGGCCAATGCGTACGGCGGCGGCCGCAGCGAGACCTATATCGGCCGGTGGTTGAAGGGCAAGGGGTCGGCGGTCCGGCAGCAACTGCTGCTTAGCTCGAAGGTCTTCAATCCGGTGGGACCTGGACCGAACGATCGCGGGCTCTCGCGCCGGCACATCGTTCAGCAGGTCGACGAAAGCCTGTCGCGGCTCCAGACCGATCGCCTCGACATGTATCTGATTCACGAGCCCGATCCCGAGACGCCTCTCGAAGAAACCCTGCGCGCGCTCGACGACCTTGTGCGCATGGGGAAAGTGCTCTACGTCGGCGCGAGCAACATCGAAGCGTGGCGGCTGGCGCGCGGCCTCTGGATCAGCGACAAGGCCGGCTCGTGCCGCTTCGACTGGGTGCAGAACGCGTTCAGCCTGCTCGATCGCAGCGCGGAGCGCGAGATGTTTCCTCTCTGCGCGGATCAGGGAGTGGGATTCACGGCGTTCAGCCCGCTCGCCGGCGGCTGGCTGACCGGCAAATACCGCGCGGCCGGCCCGTATCCCGAAGCGTCGCGCATGACTCTTCGTCCGGAGCCGTACCGTCATCTCGAGCGCGACGGCGTGTTTCGGGGATTAGCCGCCCTGCAGGGGGAAGCGAGCACTCGCGGCATCGACATGACGGCGCTCGCCCTCGCCTGGGTGCTTCATCACCCGCGGGTCGACGCGGCCATCATCGGCCCGCGAACCGTGGCCCATCTCGACGCCGCCGTGGCATCCACGACCGTAACTCTCTCCGCGGACGAACGCGTGAGGCTGGCGGCGCTGTTCGAGACTGGCGGCGCCTGATCCCGAGCGATAGAATCGCCACATGCTGAAGCGACTTCTCGTCCTCTTCATCGTGATGCTTGCTGCCTCTGTCCTGACCACGGCTCAGCCGGGTGCCGCGGCCGCCGGCAAGGACGTGACGGTGCTTGGATTCAAGCTCCACTATCTCGAGGCCGGTCGCGGCGCTCCGGTGGTCCTGCTGCACGGCCTTGGCGGCGACGGCTCGCGGTGGGGACCGAACATCGAGCCGCTCGCCAAAGATTTCCATGTCTTCGCGCTCGATCAGATTGGCTTCGGCGAGTCCGACAAGCCGCTGGCGAACTACCACACAGGGATGCTCGCGGAATTCCTGGTCGGCTTTCTGAAAGCGGCCGGCATCTCGAAGGCGTCGCTGGTAGGCAACTCGATGGGCGCCGGCGTTGCGCTCTACACCGCGGTGCATTACCCCGACATGGTCGACCGCATCGTGCTCGCCGACGGCGGCGGATTCCGATCGCCAAATGCCGCGGCGATGCCGCCGACACCCGAGGGGCTGCGCCGCAGACAGCTGCAGAACAGCGTGACGCGCGACGAGACGCGCGAGTTCTTCCGGATTCTGTTCCACGACAAGAGCCTCGTGACCGAGAAGATGGTCGACGAGCAGTTGATGCTTCGGCTGCGGGCGGCGTTCACCATCACGAAGATGCAGGAGGCCGGCGAGCGCGGCAGCCTCAGCGAACAGGAAGTGCGCGGCGTCAAGGCGCCGACGCTCGTCGTCTGGGGCAAGTACGACGAGCTCGCCAATCCCGCCGGCGCGGATCGTCTGGAGAAGACGATTCCCGGCGCGCGCAAGGTGATCATCGACAACTGCGGACATATGCCGCAGTTGGAACGAGCCGACGAGTTCAACCGGCTCGTACGGGAGTTCCTGACCGCTCCGAAGTCGTCGAACCAATAGTGTGCGATCGATTTCACTTTTGCCCGGGCGTGTCTTGATTAGGTACGTGACACGCCCGGACATGCCGCTGTTTTTCCCGCAAGCGGCTGACTGAGCGCCGGTTTTCCCGGTTCTTCCCCCTGGCATGCAACGTGACCATGCTGAACGCATGGTGCACTACGATCCGCCCGGGCGTTTTGCCGCGCAGCGCCCGTCTCCGCTCTGTCCGAAGTGCGGCAGCCACCGTACGGAAATCATCGGTATGTCGAAAGACCAGAAGACGAACTTCCTGCGCTGCATCGCGTGCGGCTCGCACTCCGAAGTGCCGTCACAGGAAGCGTTCGCGTCATCGTCGGCGAGGTAAGCTTCTGATCTGACGTCCGAACTCCCGCTTTCGTGCGACGTGGCCATCGTCGGTGCCGGCGCGGCCGGCCTGACCACCGCAATTTTCGCCCGCCGGTTCAACCGCTCCCGATCGGTCGTTCTCCTCGATGGCGCGCGGGCACCCGGCGCGAAGATTCTCGTCAGCGGCGGAACGCGCTGCAACGTGACGAACGCCAGCGTCAGCGAGCGGGACTTCTGGGGCGGGACGCCGCCGTCGATCCGGCGCGTGCTGCGTGCGTTTCCGGTCAGCGAGACGATCGCGTTCTTCCGTGAGATCGGCGTCACCCTGCACGAGGAAGCCGGCGGGAAGATGTTTCCCGACACCAATCGCGCCCGCGACGTGCTCGATGCCCTCCTGCGCGAGTGCGCCGCGGTGGGTGTCCAGCTCACGCCGGGGCATCGCGTCGTCGACATCGAGCGTTCCGGCGAAGGTTTCAGGATCGAGACTGAACAAGGCGCTCTTTTCGCATCGACGGCGGTCCTCGCCACAGGCGGCCAATCGCTGCCGAAAAGCGGAAGCGATGGCGCCGGGTTCGATATCGCGCGCCGCCTGGGTCACACGATCGTGCCGACCACGCCCGCGCTCGCGCCGCTTCTGCTCGATGTGACCGACGCCGTGCATCGCACCGCATCCGGTGTGTCGCACGACGTCGAGCTCGCCATCCGCGTCAACGGCGCCGTCGCTGTGCGACTCATCGGATCGCTGCTCTGGACGCACTTCGGCATCAGCGGACCCGTAACGCTGAACGCCTCGCGCCATTGGCTGCGCGCTCGAGCCGACGGCATGCCGGTCGCCATGACCGCGAATTTCCGGCCGGGAGCGCGCTTCGACGACGTGGACGCCGATTGGCAGCGTCGTGCGATGACAAACCCGCGGGCGTCACTGCACACGACCCTGGCATCGTATCTGCCCGCGTCGGTCGCGGCGGCGATCCTCCGGCAGCTCGCGCTCGACGGGACCGTCACGCTCGCGCACTGCCCTCGGGACGCACGCCGGCTGCTGACGCGTGCCCTCGTCGAATTCCCGCTGCCGGTGACGGGATCGCGCGGCTATACGTTCGCCGAAGCGACCGCGGGCGGCGTGGCGCTCACGGAAATCGATGTGGCCACCATGGCCTCGCGGGTGTGCCCGGGACTCTTCTGTGTCGGCGAGATCCTGGACGTGGACGGGCGCATCGGCGGCTTCAATTTCCAGTGGGCCTGGTCGAGCGGGTTCGTCGCGGGCCGCGCCCTCGCCTCGATTTGACTTCGACGCGGTCCGATCCTACTCTCACCATGATGCACCGGCCCTTCTTGTTCCGGGGATTCAAATCCTCAGGTGAAATTCTCGACAGCCGCCTCGGCGCGCTCGAGCGCGAGGTCATGGACGTCGTGTGGAACGCCGGCGAGCTCAACGTGCGCGAGGCCTGCGAACACCTCAAATCGTCAGTCGCTTACACCACGGTGATGACGACGATGGATCGGCTGTTCAAGAAGCGGCTGCTCGCGCGCCGGAAAGTCGGACGCGCCTTTCTGTACTCGGCCGCCGCGACCCGCAACGAGATGGAAGGCGCCGTCGCCACCGAGCTCGTGCAGAGCCTGCTGCAGCGCCACGTGAGCGAGCCGTTGCCGCTGTTGTCGTCGCTGGTCGACGCGGTCTCGGATCGGGATCGCGCGCTTCTCGACGACCTCGAACGTTTGATCCGCGAAAAGCGCCGCGCAGTCGAACGCGAGAAGAGCCGGTGACGGATCTCACCTTCCTGGTTCACGGATTCACGCTCGCGTTCGCCTGGCTATTGGTGTTCAACGTCGCGGCGACGGCGCTGGTGGCGCTCCTGTCGGCCCGGCTCACGAATCGTCCGTTCGCGGCTGCTCCGGGCGTCTGGCTCGCCCTCCGGCTGGCTCCCGCGGCCTTGTCGCTGGCCTTCGTCGCGTTCGTCTTCGTTCCGTCGTACTGGCGGTACGAGCCGCGTGAATTCGTCGAAGGCTTTGACGTCAGCCTGACGACGCTGGCGGCGATTGCGATCGCGCTGTTGATCACGGCGGCCGCGCGCGGTCTCTCGGCGTGGCGCAGCGCGCGCCGCCGGACGGACAGGTGGATGCGGGCGGGGCGGCCGATTGCGCTGGCCGACACGTCGATGCCCGTCTTCGCCATCGATACCAACGCGCCGATGATGGCCCTCGTGGGGATCCTGCGCCCGCGACTCCTGATCACGCGCCCGGTGCTGGAGGCGCTCACCGAGGAGGAGCTCGACGCCTGCGTGGCGCACGAACTGGGCCACTGGCGCGCCATGGACAATCTGAAACGGCTCGCGATGCGCGCGGCGCCGGATTTTCTATTCGCCACTGGCGCCGCCCGCGCGCTCGAGCGGCGGTGGGCCGCCGCGTCCGAACAGGTCGCCGATCGCAATGCGGGCGACAGCGGTCACGTGCGGTGCGCGCTCGCGTCGGCGCTGGTCAAGGTGGCGCGCCTCACGCCCCCGATGAACTCGATCGGCGAGCCGATCAGCGCGCTCGTCGACGGCGGCGATATCACCGAACGGGTACGTCGCCTGCTCGACGATGCGCCATCCGCCGCCGCGTCACGCTCGATGCGGTGGTTGCCGGTCGCGATTCCGGCGGCCGCGCTCGTCCTCGCCTACTCCCCGCTGCTGCGCATCGTCCACTCGGTCACCGAGATTCTCGTCAACAGCCTTCCGTAGAGCAGCCGCGAAAACACGAAATCTCGAAAATCACGAAAAAGATTTTGGTTTCGTGTGTTTCGTGTATTTCGTGGCTAGGTCGTCGCGGGCGTCGGTAGCCAGACGCAGAACGTCGACCCTTCGGGACCGCTGTGCTCGAGGACGAGCGTTCCCTTGTGCGCCTCCGCGATCCATCGCGCGATGGGCAGGCCCAACCCGGCGCCCTGGCCGCGGCGCGCGGCATCGAGCTGGACGAAGCGATCGAAGATGCGCTGCTGATCGCCTGTCGGGATGCCGGGCCCTTCGTCAGTCACCCGGATCCTCACGGCGGCCGGCTCCTGATGGATGTCCACCGCCACCGAGCCGCCGGTCGGCGTGTGCTGGACGGCGTTCTGCAGCACATTCAGCACGAGCCGGCGGAGCAGATCCTCGTCACCGCGAAACGGAATGTCCGGCGACCCGGCGGCGCGGATCGCCACGCCGCGCTCGGTCGCGAGAACATCGACGGCGCGCCGGCATTCAGCGACGACTTCGTCGAGGTACAGATCCACGGGCCGCAGCGGATAACCGCCTGCGTCCGCGCGTGCGAGCACCAGCATGTCCTCGACCAGGCGCCCGAGCCGCCGCGCCTGTCCGCCGACGATCGCCAGCGCCTCCCGGTATTCGGGCTCATCGCGATGGCCGCGGCTCAACGTGACGTCCGATGTTGCACGAACGACCGACACGGGCGTGCGGAGCTCGTGTGAGGCATCCGCCATGAACTGCCGCTGCGTCTGCAGCGTCGCGCGAAGCCGCGCGACGAGGCCGTTGAACGCGGTCGCGAGCTGACCGAGCTCGTCGGTCCTGTCCGTCTGGCCGAGATCGTCCAGACCGGTGGGCGCAATTCTCGCGGCGCGTCCCGCCATGTCAGCGATCGGCCGAAGCCCCACTGATGCCAGCCACAGGCCGCCGGCTGCCGCAAGCAGGAGCACGATCGGGATCCCGATCATCATGGCCTCCTGCACTTCGCGCTGCTCGCGAAGCACGTCGGACACCGGAGTCGCGACCACCAGCACCAGCGTCAGGTTCCCGAAGGCGCGCGGACGCGTGTGCACGCGCCACGCGACGCCATTGCTCTGAATCGTCCGGACGCTCGGCTCCCCGTCGGCGGCGATCGGGCCCGGCAGGTCGAGATGATTCCATCGCGCGCCCAGCACCTTCCCGTCCTCGTCTGCAATCGCGAGCGCTCGTCCCGGGGCCGTGACCGCGGTCGTCGCTTCCGTCGCGGCCGTGACGGGATCGTCCTGCTCGTTGAGCTCTTCCTGCACCATGTTGGCCAGCGTGGCCGTCAGCGCTTCGAGCTCTCGGTCGACGCGGCGGAACCCGATCCGCCGCTGCTGCCACAACACGTTCGCGCCGAACAAGCACAGCACCACGAGCAGCGCGACCGTGTACCACAGCGTCAGCCGCGACCGCAGCGAGAGTCTCGTCACGACGGCTCCCTCGCGATAGTGAGCTGGTACCCCTCGCCGCGCCGCGTACGAATCAGCGATTCCGTTCCGGAGCGATCGAGCTTGCGGCGCAGCCGCTGCACGTAGACGTCGACGACGTTGGACAGCGGATCGTGGTGCTCGTCCCACACGTGCTCGCAGATATCGGCGCGGCTCACCACGTCGCCCGCGCGGCGAACCAGGTACTCGAGCAGCGCGTACTCCTTCGCGGTGAGCGGAACGATGCTGCCGTGGAGGCGTACCTGCCGGCTGCGCGTATCGATCCCGAGCGGCCCCACCGTCAAGCGCTCGGGCAGGATCGGCTGGCGTCCGCGGCGAATCAGCGCGCGCAGCCGCGCGAGCAGCTCGCCGAAGTCGTACGGCTTCACCAGATAGTCGTCGGCGCCGGAGTCGAGTCCTTCGATGCGGGCGTCCACCGCGTCGCGCGCGGTCAGCATCAGGATCGGCACCGCGGCGCCCGACTCGCGAATCGCGCGTGACACCGCAAAGCCGTCGCGCCTGGGCAGCATGACGTCGAGGATCACCGCGTCGTAGTCGTTGGTACCGACCTGGAAGACGGCGCCGTCGCCGTCCCCGGCGACGTCCACGGCGTACGCCTGCTCGCGCAGCCCCTTGGCCAGCACCTGGGCGGCGGCGGGTTCGTCCTCGACGAGGAGCACGCGCATTGAAAAATTCTACGTCAGGACCTGCATGCCTGGCTTCATCGTGCGTTCATGAACCGATCGCTATGATCAGGCGCCCGATGATGAATCTGTTGGTGAGTCTTCTCGTACTTGGACTGGCGCAGTCGGCGTCACGCGGAGTGACCGTTGCCGGAGTCGTGCAGGATCAGACCGGAGCTGTCCTGCCCGGCGCCGCGGTGACGTTGTCGGGGTCCGGTTCGGCGACGGGCACGCCGCAGGCGACGACCGATCAAAGCGGCCAGTTCCGGTTCGAGCGGATCCTGCCCGGCGAATACGACATCCGGGCCGAGTTCCCCGGCTTCACACAAAGAGCGGCACATGTTCGCATCGGTACGCGCACTCCATCGCCGCTCACGATCGTGCTGCCGATCGAAGGCGTCTCCCAGGAGGTGGCCGTCAGCGGCGGCAGCGCGGAGACGAGCACCGGGGCAGAGTCGAACCTCAATGCGATCACCGTCAGCGCCGATCAACTCGACGACCTGCCGGTCCTCGACCAGGATGTCGTCGCCGCGATGTCCCGGTTCCTCGATTCGACGGCGATCGGCACGAACGGTCCGACCGTGCTGGTCAACGGCGTCGAGGTGAACGTGCTCGCGCTCTCGGCGTCGGCCATCCAGCAAATCAAGATCAACCAGGATCCGTATTCCCCCGAGTTCATGCGCCCCGGACGCGGCCGCATCGACATCATCACCAAACCGGGCGGCCAGGAATACTCGGGAACGGTCAACCTGCGATTCCGCGATTCCGCGTTCGCGGCGCGCAACGCGTTTGCCGCCGAGAAGCCGACCGAACAACGGCGCATCGTCGAGGGCACGCTCGGCGGTCCGCTGGGTGACGGGAAGAGCACCAACTTTCTGATTTCAGGCACGGCCGATGCCCAGGACAACCAGGCGATCGTCTATGCCGAGACGCCCGGCGGCACGGTGCAGACGAACGTGCCAACGCCGTTCCGGAACATCCTGGCTGCGGGCTCCGTGACGCATCAGTTCGGACCGGACAACACGGGTTCGTTCCGGTTCTCGCATCTGTACCAGAAGAATACGAATCAGGGGGTTGGTGGAATCACGCTGCCCGAGGCGGGCTTCAACCATACCGATCGCGAAGACGAGGTGACGTACCGGCATCAGACGATCGTGTCGTCGACGCTGCTTCACGAGGTCCAGGGCCTCTACGGCGTGGAGTACGAGCCGCGCACCAGCATCAACCCGCAGCCACGGATCGTCGTCCAGGACAGCTTCATCGGCGGGGGCGCGCAGAACGATCAGCTCCGCACCGAGCATCACTTCACGCTCGTCGATGCGCTCACATGGACGAAGGGACAGCAGACATTGAAATTCGGGATCAATATCCCGGACTGGAGCTGGCGCGGAAACACGGACGCGACGAATGTCGGTGGGACCTACTACTTCTCGAGCCTGGCCACCTTTCAACTGGGGCTGCCGTACTCATACATCGCGCAGCGCGGCGACGGGCACACGTTGTTTCTCGAAAAAGTCGTCGGTCTGTTTGCCAGAGACGAGATCCGCGTTGGCGCCAACCTGACGCTGGATCTCGGGATTCGGTACGACTGGCAGAACTACTTTCACGACACGAACAACTTCGCGCCGCGCTTTTCGTTTGCGTACTCGCCGGACGAATCACACAAGACTGTGCTGCGCGGGGGAGCGGGCGTGTTCTACGACCGCACCGGCCCGGGGCCGATCCAGGACCTGCTCCGCTATGACGGTGAACACCTGTCGCGCTTCGTGCTGACCGATCCCGGCTTTCCCAATCCCGTGCCGCCGGGTGAGACGCTCGGCGCACAGCCAACGAGCCTGGTCCGACTGGCGACCGGCACGACAATCCCGTACCTGCTCGACTACGGCATCGGCCTGGAGCGTCAGCTTCGTCCGAAGACGACGATCGCGCTCAACCTGCACGGCACCCGCGGGTACGATCAATTCCGATCGCGGGACGTGAACGCGCCGCCGCCGCCGGACTACATCGCACGGCCCGACGCGGCCTACAGTCAGATTCGTGAGATCGAGTCCGCGGGAATGTCGCGCTCGATAGGATTCGAAGTGACCCTCCGCGGCCAGCCGGGCAAGTACTTCAACGGCACCGCGCAGTACGGCGTCGGCCGCGCACGGAACAACACGTCAGGGGTCAACTGGATGCCCCCGAACTCGTACGACCTGTCGCGGGAGTACGGTCCGGCGGATTTCGATCGCACGCAGTCGATCGAGCTGTTCGGGACGTTCAACGGCGGACCGTGGTTGAACGTCGGTGTTTCGTTCGAAAGCTATTCCGGGCGGCCGTATTCGATCACGACCGGGCTCGATGCGTTCAACACCGGCATCGCGAACGCGCGACCCGCGGGAGTGGGTCGAAACACGGAGCGCGGTCCCGCGTACGCCAGTCTCGACCTGCGCTGGTCGCGCGACCTCCCGTACGCGGCGTCCGGCAAAACCCGTCCGAAGCGCTCCTTGAACCTCGGGGTCGACGCGTTCAATGTCACCAATCGCGTCAACTACAACACGCCGGTCGGCAACCTGCTCTCGTCTTTCTACGGCCAGTCAATCTCCGCCGGCCCGGCCAGACGGATTCAGTTCTCCCTGCGACTGCGGTACTAGACCAGTTTTGGTTCTGGGACGCCGCACTGCCACGAAAGACACGAAAACCACGAAAACACGAAACCGAAATCTCTTTCGTGAGTTTCGTGAATTTCGTGAGTTTCGTGGCTGATCCAACAACGCTGCACTGGGCAACAAACCTCATCCAACGACCTGATACCCTTCGCCCCGCCGTGTGCGGATCAGCGAGGGAGCTCCGGCCTGCTCCAGCTTTCGCCGCAGCCGCTGGACGTACACGTCCACCACGTTCGATGACGGAAAGTACTGCTCGCCCCACACGTGTTCGGCGATGTCGGTGCGGCTGACGACCGTGCCTGCGCGGCGTACGAGATATTCGAGCAGCGCGTACTCCTTCGCCGTCAGCGACAGCTCGCGTGACCCGATCATCGCCAGGCGGGCCTGGGTCTCGAGGACCAGTGGACCGAGCGTGACGCGTCGGGGCAGCAGCGGTTGCCGGCCGCGGCGGATCACCGCGCGCAGCCGCGCCAGCAACTCTCCGAAGTCGAACGGCTTGACGAGGTAATCGTCGGCGCCGGCGTCGAGACCCTCGATGCGCGCGTCGACCGCGTCGCGCGCGGTCACCATCAGGATCGGGACGCTGCTGCCGCGCTGCCGGATATGGCGGCACACATCGAGACCGTCGCGCAGCGGCAGCATGACGTCCAGAATCAGCGCGTCGTAGTCGACGGCGGCCGCGTGCGCGATGGCGGCCTCACCGTCAGCGACGAGGTCGACGACATACTGCTGCTCGCGCAACCCCTTCGCCAGCACGCTGGCGGCCTGCGGTTCATCCTCGACGAGCAGCACGCGCATGGAAGAAGAACTGCATCGCGGGTGTGACGACGAGCGACAGCACCATGGAGATGAGAATTCCGCCAATCACTGAAATCGCCAGCGGCTGCAGCATCTGCGAACCCTGGCCGATGCCAAGCGCCAGCGGCAGCATGCCCGCGGCCGCGGCCATCGCCGTCATCACAATCGGACGCAGTCGCCGCCGGCCGGCCTGTACAATCGCCTCCTCGATGGGCATCCCCTGTTCGACGAACTTGTCGTTCGCGTCGAGCAGCAGAATGCCGTTCTTGGCGACGATGCCCACGACCATGATGAGACCCATGAACGACGAGACGTTGAATGTGGTCCGGGTGATGAGCAGCGCGATGAACACACCTGAGGTCGACAGGAGCGCCGACGAGAGGATCGCGGCGGGCGCCGTGTAGGTCCTGAACTCAAACAGCAGCACGAGGAAGATCAGCACCACCGCCAGCACGAGCACCGTCGTCAGGTCGCGGAACGACTTCTGCTGTTCGCGGAACGTGCCGCCGTACTCGACGCGAATCGATGGCGGCAGCTTGAGATCGGCGACGGTCTTCTGGACGGCGGCGATGCCGCTGCCCAGGGCGACGCCTTCGAGCCGCGCCGTCACCTCCACGAGGCGCTGCAGGTTCTCTCGAACGATCTCCGTCTGCCCGGGCTGCTCATCGATCGTCGAGAGCGAACCGAGCGTCGCCGACGTCCCGTTCGAGCTCACGATCATGGTGTTGCTCATCGCCTCGAGCGAGGCGCGCGCCGTCGCCGGATATCTGACGCGCAGGGGATACGGGCGGTCGTTGATGACGACCGGAGTCGTCGTGGGCTCGCCTTCGAGCAAGGCGACGCCGACCGTGCCGAGCTCCTCCGCCGTGAAGCCCGCGCGATCCGCCGCATCGGGGTTGACGACAAATCGCACCGCCGGTCCACTGGTCGACTTTTCGACGCCGTTCGCGACATCGACGATCGGCGCCTTGTCTCCGATCTTCGTCTTCTCGAGCGCGTCCGCGACCTGCGTCGCCCACGTCGCCAGGAGATCGGGATCGTCAGCGAAAAGCTTGACCACGACCGGCTCCGGCGCGCCGGTCAGATCGCCGATCATGTCCTGCAGCACCTGGATG
The DNA here is from genome assembly GCA_035693505.1 of Vicinamibacterales bacterium. Classification (GTDB taxonomy): domain Bacteria; phylum Acidobacteriota; class Vicinamibacteria; order Vicinamibacterales; family CAVVIG01; genus CAVQFC01. The sequence continues at coordinate 7,907 of DASSGK010000252.1, read as the reverse complement.
AACTCGACGTCCAGTCCCGGCTGCGCTTTCGTGACGCGAGCGCGGACGTCGGCGATCACCTGCTCGACGCTGCGACTGCGCTTCGTCTTCAGCTTGACGGCAAAGTCGCCGGTGTTTGGTTCGGTGACCGCCGCGAGGCCGAGCTGCATCCCGGTGCGCCTCGAAGTGCTTTCCACCTCCGGCGTGCTCCGCAGGACCTGCTCGACCTGGTTCAGCACGCGGTTGGTCTCCTGCAGGGAGCTGCCGGGCGGCATGACGTAGTCGAGGACGAACCCACCTTCGTCGAATGCCGGCAGCAGCTCGTTGTCGATGTAGTGGTAGCAGGCGTACGAGATGAGAATGAGCACGATCGCAAATCCAGCGAACAGCGCCCGTTGGTGCAGTGATCGCCGCAGGACTCGCTCGTAGAACCGCACGATCGGACCGAAGACGCGGCCCTGCTCCATGTCGTGCTCGTGCGCGGCGCCGTGCTGATGACGCCGCACGAGACGCGTGCTCAGATTGCTCGTCCACACGAGCGCGAGCACCAACGAGGTCAGCAGCGACACGCTCATCGCGATCGCGAGCGCGCCGAAGAAGGTCCCGGTCACGCCCGTAATCGTGATGAGTGGAAGGAACACGACGATCGGGGTGAGCGTCGAGCCGATCAGGGGGACAGTCAGCTCCTTCAACGCACTCGCCGTCGCTTCGAGCGGTCCCTGGCCCGCGTCGCGGTGCAGCACGATGTTCTCGACCACCACGATCTTGTCGTCGATGACCAGGCCAACCGCCGCCGCGAGACCGCCGAGCGTCATCAGGTTGAAGCTCTGTCCGAGCAGCTTCATCGCGATGAACGTGATCACCATCGTGACCGGCACGACGAGCCCGGTCATGATCGCCGTGCCCCAGTCGCGCAGGAACAGCCAGATGATGAAACCGGCCAGGAACAGGCCGATGACGATCGCGTCGCGGACGCTGGCGATCGACTCCTGAACGATGCCCGATTGGTCGTAGAACGGCTGCAGCACCACGCCGGCCGGCAGCGACCGCTGTATGGCCGCCATTTCCTGGTGCACTTCGTCCGCCACCTGGACCGTGTTGCTGTCCGGCTGTCGATTGACGCTCACGAGCACCGCCGGCTTTCCGTTCGCGCTCACGGCGGTGTACTTCGGCTCTGTTCCCGGTGCGACCGTGCCGACGTCGCCCACCCGCACCGGCACGTTGTTCACGTGCTTGATGACGACGTTGCCGATGTCCTCGACGCTGTGAACCTGCCCGTCGACGAGGCCGAGGAAGAGCTGGTGGTTTCGATTCATCAGGCCCGGCGAGTCGATGACGTTCGTCCGGTTGATGGCGCCGACGATGTCGGCGATCGACGTCTTCGCGCGCAGCATCTGCCCCGGGTCGACCGTGACGTGGAACTCGGGCCGCGAGCCGCCCTGGACGAGGACCGTCGCCACACCCGGCAGCGCGTTGAGGCGCGGCTTGATGTCGTAGGTCGCCAGCTCCCAGAGATCCGTTTGCGGCACCGAGTCGGACGTCAGGCTGTAGCCGATGATGGGGAAGCTGGCGAAATCGAGGCGATGCGTCTGCACATCGGCGGTCGCCGGCAGCGCGTGCTGCACGCGCGAAACAGCGGCGTCGACCAGCTGCAGCGTCTCCAGCATGTCGACGCCCCAGTTGAAATTCAGATCGATCTCGGCCGAGCCGCGGCTGGTGATCGAGCGCACCGTCGCGAGGCCCGGCACGCTGCGGATCGCCGCCTCGATCTGGCGCGTGATCGACACCTCCATCTGCTGGATCGGCATGACGCCGTTGTCGACCGAGATGACGATGCGCGGGAAGTTGGTCGTCGGGAAGACCGCAACCGGCAGCGTCAACGCCTCGTAGATGCCGACCACCGCCACGAGGCAGATGAGGAAGATGATCGACGTCGAGTGGCGCGCGAACCAGTACCGCTCCGGCCGCTCGCGGTCGTCCAGGGGCTGCTCTGTCGCCGCCATCAGGTCTCTTCGACCTCTTCTTCTTCCTTGGGCGGCGCGATCTGGACTTTCGTCTTCGTCAGCACGTCCGCCTCGAGCTTGAACAACTCGAACGCGCCCGTCGTGGCGACGCGCTGGCCGCTGTCGAGGCCGTCGGTGACCTGGGCCTTGCCGCTGTCGCGGATCCCGACGCTGATCTTGCGGCGATGGGGCACATTGTTCTGGTCGACGACGATGGCGAACGTCGCGCCTGCCGGACTCGTCAGCACGGCCTTTTCCGGGATGACGAGCGCGTTCGCCACCGTCTGGGCGACTATTTCGACCTTCACGCTCGTGCCTGGACGCAGCTCGTTGTCCTTGTTGTCAGCCTGAACCCAGACTTCGACCGTGCTGTTCGCCGCATCGAGCGCGGGGCTCACTTGCGAGACCTTCGCCGGATAAGGAATGCCGCCGGCGCCGATGATGCTGGCTTCGTTCCCGACCTTCAACAGAGCCGCCTGCGCAGGCGGCACGTGCGTGCGCACGATCACCTGCGTGATATCCATCACCGTGACGATCGGCTGACCGCTCGCCGGGGTTTCACCCGCATAGAACGGCAAATCGGTCACCACGCCGTCGATAGGACTCGTGATGCGCGAGTAGTTCAACTGCGCCTGCGCGGATTCAAATCGTCCGCGCGCGGCGTCGCGCTGTGCGGACGCGGCCTTCAGCTCCTGGTCGCGCGCGAACCCCTGCAAGTCCTGGAGCTTCTTCTGCGCCGTTTCGGATGTCGTCCGCGCGGCGCTCAGTTGTGCGCGCGAATCGTTCACGTCTTTCTCGGCGATGGCCCCTTCCCGGAACAGACGCTGGCGATTGTCGAAGACGGCCTGCGCGGCGTCGAACGCGTCCCTGGCCGCCCGGGCGTCGAGCTCGGCCTTCTGCAATTCCTGAGGGACTGTTGCGTTCGCCGTGGTCTCGTAGGTCGCCTGCGCCTGATCGAACGTGCCGCGGCTCTCGGCGGCAGCGCCCGCGAGATCCTGGTTCTCGAGTTCGACGAGCAACTGGCCGGCCTTCACCTTCGCGCCGCGCTGCACCAATGCCTTCCTGATCGGTGCGGCAATTTTCGGAACGATGGCCGCCTGTTGCTTCGGGTAGATGAGCCCATCGCCACGCACCGTCTGCTGGATTTGCGACAGCAGCACCGGCGCGACGTCGACGGTCACGACCGGACCTTCCGCTTCTTCTTTCTTTCCGCGGCATCCGGTGACGGCAAGACAGATCAACAGGATGAGCGTTCTGTTCATGGCATTCGTCCGGTCAGCGTTTGCAGCTCCGCGAGCGCCACGCGGTAACGCACTTGCGCATCGTCGTAGGCGTTGCGCGCCTGCACCAGGACGTTCTGTGCGTCGACGACTTCGAGCGCCGTCGACTCGCCGGCCTCATAGCGAAGCGAGGTCAGACGCAGGCTTTCGGCCGCCAGATCCGACACATGCTGCAGCTCGTTGACGGCCGTCCTGGCCGCCTGCGACTCGTTGTACATCGAGTAGAGGTTCGCCATGAGCTGCCGCTGGGTTTGCGAGAGTGCGACCCTGGCCTGGCTCTGCTTCGCCTGCGCCTGATGCACCTTGCTTCGCATACCGCCCCAGTCCCACACCGGGATGGTGAGGTTCACGGTGAGGAACCAGCCAAGCGTCGGAATCTCGCCGACGTCCGGCCGGTCGAGCACGATCGAGTGCAGCGCGAACTCGTTCGCCTCGATGCCGTACACGCCCTCGATGGACAGTGTTGGATAAAAGGCGTTCCTGGCGATATCCACGTCGTGTCCGGCGGCGCGCAGCGTGGCGTCCGCGGCGGCGATGTCCGGGTTATTTCGTACCGCCATCGCCTTCACATCGTTGAACGTCGACAGCGGTGGCACGGTGGCAAGGTCGTCGACGACAGAAAAGCTCTCGGTGAGGTCGGGAAACACCAGGACGGCAAGCGCCAGGCGTGCGTTGTCCATGGCGACGAGCGCGTCGCGAAACGCCTGTTGCTGCTGCTGGAACGCCAGCTCCGCTTTGATCGTGTCGGCTCGTGCGACCTGTCCCAGTTGCTGCTGCTGCCGCGTCGTCGTGAGGAATCGCTGCGCCTGCTGCGCAGCCTGCTGGGCCGTCGCGTACTTGCGCTGCGCGGTGACGAGCGCATAGTAACTGCGCGTCACCGTGAGGGCGAGGCCCCGGCGAGCGACTTCCAGCTTCTGTTGAGCCGCTACTTCCGCTGCCTGCGCGCGGTGCAGCGTCGTCCCGAGCAGGACGTTCGCCGAGAGCTCCTCACGTGCGATCCCCCATGCCCGGTACATCTTCGTGCCGTCCAGCGAGACGAAGCGGCCGTTCGGCAGGACGTTGTCGGGCGTCGCCGAGTTGCCGAGATACTGCGTCGAGTAGCTGATGGTCGGCAGCATCGAGGCTTTCGCCTGCGTGCGATCCCCGGCGGCAACCGCGGCGTCCGCGAGCGCGGTCTGGAATGTCAGGTCGTTCTGTTTCGCGCGGTCGAGCGCATCCTGCAGGGTGATGACCACCGGCGCGGCCGCTGGCGCCTCCGGGCCCACGAGCACGAGCGGCGGCGCCACCTGCAACGCAAAGACGAGGAGCCAGGGACTCATTTGCCGACAATCAGGACTTTGAACGAATTCGGGAGGAAGGGCGAACGTCCACCGCCGGCAGGGGCCGGACCCTGCTTCGCGGTCGGCAGGTACACCTTGTGGGTTTTTTCATCCAGCGCGATCGTGCGGGCGGCGCGCTCGGTCGCGATATTCTCGAGCACGTCGTATTTCCCGTTCGCCTGCGCGACGACCGTCAAGGTTCCATCCCCATTGGAACTCATCGCGTAACCGGGACCCGGATCGAAGACAACCCCGTCGGACCCGGCGCCGATGGCCACCGTGGCCAACACCTTGCCGGAATCGGGATCCGAGACCGCCATCACCCGGTTCGAACAGACGGAGAACAGCCGGCGATTCTTCGTGTCGATCGCGAGCCCCGATGGACCGTCGCAGCCCGTCAACGGGTATTTCTTCGTCACCGCGGCCTTCGCGGCGTCGATTTCGACGATCTCGTTCGTGTCCTCGAGGTTGTCGTAAACGTGACCTTTGCCGTCGGCGACCGCGAACTCGGGTTTGCCCGCCAGGGGAATCGTCCCGACGACCTTGTCGGTCTTCGCATCGATCACGGTTGCGCTCTTCGAACGGCCGTTGAACGCAAACACACGCGCCGTCCCTTTGTCGTACGTGATGTCGTCTGGATTCTCACCCGTCGCAATCTTCTCGCCGACAGGTTTCAAGGTCTTCAGATCGAACACGGTCACGTTGTTGCCTCGGCCGTTGCTGACGAAACCTTTTCCGAGATCGCTTGCGATCGCGATGCCATGGACACCTGGCGTGTCGGGAATGTCACCGATGACCTTGTTGGCGTCGATGTCGACGACAACGACATGACTCTGATGAGAAACGTAGAGGCGGCGAGCGGCGGAATCAACGGACAGATAATCCCATCCGCCGTCTCCGCCGATCGTGATCTCGCCAAGGATGTGGTAGCCGCTAGCGGCAGCCAGCAGAACCGTTGCGGGCAGAATGGCGCCGAGCGCCGTCAACAGAAAGCGTCGCATAAGCCTCCTCACAAGAAGGCGACTATACGACGTTGATGATGAACGGAGGATTACAGGGAAAGTTAGAAGGGAGAAGGAAGAAGTGAGAAGTGGAAGTTCGGAACTTTAGCTTCTAAGTTCTGCCTTCTCACTTCTAACTTCTAAGTCCCTACTCGTCTGCCTTCTTTTTCTTGACCGCTCGCTTCCGCGTAGGAGTTTTGTGCGGGGCCGGTTCGCTCGACGCCTGGAGCGCGACGAGCCTGGTGGCGAACGTCTTGCGGCCGCCCTCATCGAAGTCGATCACCGTATGGTGTTCGTTGACTTCGACGAGCGTGCCCGCCCCATAAGTGGGTTGACTCACGCGATCGCCCTTCGACCAGTTTTTCATCGTGCCTCTATGGTAACCGAACGCAGGCTACCAGCGCGGCTCGCGGCGTCCGCCGCCGCCACCGCTGCCACCGCCGCGGTTGCCACCGAAGCCGCCGCCGCCGCCGAATCCACCCTCCGGCTTGGGACGCGCTTCGTTCACGGTGAGCGCGCGCCCGCCCATCTGGAACTGGTTCAGCTCGCTCGCGGCCTTCTGCGCTTCCTCGTCGGTCGACATCTCGACAAACGCAAAGCCGCGCGCCCGGCCGGTCGCCGCGTCGCGCATGACGCGTACTGACTCCACCGTGCCCGCCTTGCTGAACAGCTCCTGCAGCTCCGCCTCACCGGTCGTGTAGGGGAGATTCCCGACGTACAGCCTTCGACCCATCATTCACTCCTCGTTCGCACCCAGGCGGCTGCTATCCGCGCTCGATGCCGGTCACCGAACAAGGTAGCTGCGACGCGTCGGCTGCACTTTCACTGGGAGGGAGCGAGTCGGACTTGAGGCTCGATCGGCTCTCGGCGCGGGCGAAGCAGGCGGGGGGCAGACCACCAAGGGCGGGTAGTCTACCTTCGCCACACGATCAGAAGCAAGTCGGGCAACCCCTATAATCGGACCATGCCGGTGTCTCTGGGAACGGACCGTCTTCTCGCTTCCGGGCGTCTAAATGGGCGCCGAATAGGCGTCGTCTGCAATCCCGCGTCGGTCGACCGCGACTTGCTCCACATCGCCGATCGGCTGGCGGCGGTGTCGGCCCCCCACGGATCCGCGCGGCTGACCGCCATTTTCGGCCCGCAGCACGGCTTCCGCTCCGACGTCCAGGAGAACATGATCGAGACCGGGCACGCGCGGGACGCGCTGCGCCGCGTGCCGGTCTATTCGCTGTACAGCGAAACGCGCGAGCCGACCGCCGAGATGCTCCGTGACGTCGACCTGCTGGTCGTGGACCTGCAGGATGTCGGCACCCGAATTTACACCTATATCTACACGATGGCGAACTGCCTCGTCGCCGCGAAGAAGCACGGCATAGACATCGTCGTGTGCGACCGCCCCAACCCGATCGGCGGCGAATCAATCGAGGGGCCGATGCTGGTTCGCGGGTTCGAATCGTTCGTCGGGCTCTACCCGCTGCCGATGCGGCACGGCATGACCATCGGCGAGCTCGCGCGGCTCTTCAACGAGGCATTCGGCATCGGCGCCAGCCTCGAGGTCGTTCCGATGGAGGGCTGGAGCCGAGGGATGTACTTCGACGCGACCGGCATCCCGTTCGTCCTGCCATCGCCGAACATTCCGACCCTCGACTCGACGATCGTCTACCCTGGCACGGTGCTCTTCGAGGGCACCAACGTGTCCGAGGGGCGCGGGACGACGAAACCGTTCGAGCTGCTGGGCGCGCCCTGGGTGGACGCCGAGCGATTCGTGGACGGGATGAACGCGCTCGAGCTGCCGGGCGTGAAATTCCGGCCGGCGGTGATCGAGCCGACGTTTCACAAGCACGCGCACACGAGCTGCGGCGGCTGCCAGATTCACGTCCTGGATCGCCGCGCCTTCCGGCCGGTCGAGACTGGCGTCGCGCTCATCGCCGCGTTCCGTTCCGCCGATCCCGATCGCTTCCGCTGGCGCGACCCGCCATACGAGTACGAGCACACGCTCCTGCCGATCGACATCCTCGCCGGGTCGTCCACGCTGCGCGAGCAGGTTGAAGGCGGCGTGCCGGCGCGCGACATCGCGCGGTCGTGGGAGACGGACGTCGACGCCTTCAAAAAACTGCGCGAACGGTTTCTGTTGTACTGAATCGGGTAATCGGATAATCGGGCAATGGCGTAATCGATTGGCAATCGCCAACCAGTCTGCACGCCCTTACCCGATCACCCGGTTACCCAATTACCCAATTACCCAATTACCCAATTACCCGATTACCAAATTCACGGTCTCTTTTTCGCGGCGTCGCGCGCGATGAGGATTTGCGCGGCGTGAGC
>DASSGK010000251.1:0-4674 GCA_035693505.1 Vicinamibacterales bacterium | reverse complement strand
GCGTTCTTCAGCTTCCAAGACGCTGACGAGGCTTGATGTCGCTCGCCGACAATGAATCGACTCGCTCCGACTGCCGGTCGAAAGCTGGCGGCCGAAAAGAGGGCGCCTTTCTCGAATCGCCGTCGTAGAATCGGGCGTTCGGAGGCACTTGTGATGCGATCGATCGTTTCCGGGTTGCTGTCCGTCGCGCTGATCGCGATGAACCTCGCCGCTCAGACCTTGCCGCCGCCGTTCCCCCGGCCCGGCGCGAAACAGCTGCTCGACAACGAACGCGTCACCGTCTGGGACGTCGTCTGGCCGAAGGGACAGCCGACCGCGCGGCACCGGCACCCTTACGCACTCGCCGGCGTGTATCTGGAATCCGGCGACCGCGTCATCACGGACGCCGATGGCACGAAGCGCAACGTCACGAACGCCGCCGGCGGAGTCACCTTCCAGCTGAAGGGCCTCACACACATCGAAGAAGGCACGAGCGACGCGCCGCTGCACGCGATCATGATCGAGATGAAGCAGGACGCTGCGGTCGGCGACGATCCGTCGCCCGATCTACCGCCGGCGTTTCCACGGGAAGGCGCGAAGCAGCTGCTCGACAACGAGCGCGTCCGCATCTGGGACTACACCTTTACGAACGGCCGCCTGGGACCCGTCCACCGCCACGTGCGCGACGCCGTCGCCGTCTGGATGACGGGTGGAAAACTGCGCTCGACGCCGCGGGATGGCGCACCCACCGTCGCGACGCAGACGAAGTTCGCCGCGACATATTCTCGCCGCGGAAGTGTTCACACCGAAGAAGCCATCGAAGGCACGCCGCGCGCGTACGTCTTCGAACTGAAGTAGGGCCTGTAGCGTGATCGCGACGGAAACCGTCACGGTCTCATCTGACGCTCGAACCACGCGACGTCCCAGTACTGGCCGAATTTCCGGCCGACGCTCGAGAAAACGCCGACCTGCCGGAAACCGAAGCGCAGGTGCAGCGCCACGGACGCGGGATTCGGCTGGCTGATGCCGGCCACGATCCGGTGAACGTCTTCCCCGCTGATCGATTCGAACAACGCCGAATACAACGTGCCGCCGATGCCGCGGCCGACCGCGTCGGGCCGGCAGTACACGCTGGACTCCACGGTCGTGTCGTACGCCGCCTTCGGACGCCAGCGGCTCGTGGTCGCGTACCCGAGAACGCCGCCACCGTCCTCCTCCGCCACGAGCAATCGATGGCGGCCGGTCGACGAGTGATCGTCGAACCAGGCGCGGCGATCGTCAGGCTCGAAGGGGTGCAGATCGAAGGTGATCGTGGTGTGAGCGATATAGTGGTTGTAGATCGCGGTCAGGGCGGGCAAATCGGACAGCGTCGCGGGCCGAATCGTTGCTGGCATCAGTGAGCCAGCATACCGCCCTTTTCAAACGCGCTAGCGGGTAGAGACCAGGCGCAAGCCTGCGGCCGGTGCTTTTTCCGACGGCGCTGTCTTGGCGTCCGGAATCGCGAGCGCCACATGCAATGCAACCGCAATGTGGGGCGCCACCATCTGGACCAGGCGTCCGCAGTCGCCGGCGAACGTGCTCGGCGTCGGCGCGTACAGGCTCAGGACGCCAACCAGCGACTCGCCTCTCAACAGCGGGACACTCATACAACTCTGAAGCGAAGCGGCTTCGGCGGCTGGTCCGAGATCGAGTGCCGCGTCGGAGTTGACGATGGGCTGCCGATTGGCCGCCACCCATCCCGTGAGGCGGTCGCCCACGGTGACGCTGAGGCCGCGCATCGATCCGGACGCCGGGCCAAAACTGTCGGCCACCAGGAGCTGGTCGCGCGACGAATCCGGGATGTACCAGGCTCCTGTCGCGCCCGGCACGACGTCCGCCAGCAGCTGCGAGCTGAGCGCGAGCACATCCGCCACGCCTGCATCTCCCGACGCGACCCGCGACAGGCTGACGAACGCGAGCAGGCTGCTCGGCGCGCTTCCGGTCTGCTCGGGCGCGGGATCGTGTACCGCGCAATCGTCCTGGCGCGACTGCGTCACCCGCTGCATGACCTCGCGGTGCTCCGGTGCGTCCACGACGACGTTGATGTCGCGGTACACGCGGACGAAGGTATCCACGACGACGGGATCGTACATCTTGCCCTGACGCTCGCGAAGGATGGCGATCGCGTCGGCGTCGGTCATCTTCCGGCGGTACGGACGGTCCGAGGTCAACGCGTCGAAACAATCGACGACGGACAGAATGCGCGCGCCGATAGGAATATCAGCGCCCTTGAGGCCGCGCGGGTAGCCGCTGCCGTCCCAGCTCTCGTGGTGCGCTCGCACGATCGGGACTACGGGGAATGGGAACTCGACGAGCGAGAGGATGTCGGCGCCGATATCGACGTGCTCCTTCATCTTCTCGAATTCGACGTCGGTCAGCTTTCCGGGTTTGTTGAGAATGCGCTCGGGGACCGCGAGCTTTCCGGTGTCGTGCAGGAGCGCCGCGGCTTCAATGGCCTTCAGCGTCAGCTCGTCGGTCACGCTGAGCGCGCGCGCCAGTCCGACGGCGTACGCCTGCACACGCCGCACATGGCTGTGCGTCACGTCGTCCTTGGCGTCGATCGCCATCGCCAGTGTTTCGACGGTCGACAGATACAGCCGATCGAGATCGCCAAGATGCCGGCGCGCATCGTCGAGCCTGCCGAACGAGGCGCGCAGCGTGAGATGGAAGACCGCAAGGAGCGGCAGCACCATCGCCGCCGCCGTCAGGCTGCGCTGCTGTAACAGGAGCACGAGGCAGAAGGCGACGGACGCGGCGCCCAGATAGCCGACCCAGAGCCAGCGGAAATGGCGCCGCCAGATCCCGATTGGCGATTGCCAGCTGTCCAACCCGACGACGATCGCCGTCAGGCCTGAATTGACGGCAAAGAACACGACCGCCATCGTCACCAGCGGCAGCACCAGCGGCGCGACCGGTGCGCCCGACAGCGCGAGCGGCTGAACGTGCGCGAGCGCGAAGAACGTGCGGCCCGCGACCCACATGGTGATCGCGAGGCTCGCGACGTTGAAGAAGATCTGCCGCGGCGGCTGGCGCCGCCGCAGCGAGAAGATCAACGCGTTGCTGGCGATGGCCAGCGTCGCCGGCGCGGTTCCGAAGAGGAGGGCCGTCGCGATCAGGAACGTGTCGTCGATCCCGATGGTGGCGGAGACGGCGGAATTCAGCCGGAACCATCCGGCGACGAGAATGAGCGCGACCAGCGCCATCCATGCCTGCGGCTGCGGCGTGTTCCACGTCCCGACGAGCGATTGCGCCAGGACGAAGGCTCCCGCAACGATGACGGCAAGCAGGTACGAGCGCAATGCGCTCGACGGACGGGCGGCGGCCTCGCTCATCGGACTTACTTCGGATCTTCGGCCGTCATCGACGTGCCCCACATGATCGTGGTTCCGTCAGTCGTATACGACGTGCCCCACATGATCGTCTGACCAGATGGGTCGGTAATCGACGTGCCCCACATGATCGTCTGGCTGTTCGTCCAATCCGCGACCTGACCGTAGAGCAACGACTTGGCCGCGATCGACGCCAGCGGGTTGCCGATACCGAGAAGGTTCAGATCGCCGGTGTTCAACAGCGTCGAGTTCAACCAGACGAGCGGACCCTGAAGGAGCGAGAGCAACCGGATGCCGACGCCTGCGTAAAGGCGCGACGCCAGCGTGCCCGTATCCCAGAAGATCGCGCCGCTCGCCGGGCTCAGCAGACCGCCAATCAGGTTCGATGGCAGAAGTCCGAGCAGCGTCGTCGTCAGCTTTCGCGACGCCATGAAGTTCACGCTGCCGGCGCCCGCGCCCATCAGGCCGGCGTCGGGCATGTAGGTGGCCCCTGCCTGCAGCGCCATCTTCACCTGCGAGGGGTTCATGCCGGGCGTGCCCTGCAGCAGCAGCGCCACGCCGCCGCTCACCATCGGCGCCGCCATGCTGGTTCCGCTCAGCTGCATGTAGCTGTTCGAGCCGTTGCCCGCGCGGTGCAGGTACGGATATTCGATCGGAATGTTCGAGCCGTTGGCTTCGAGCGACACGATCTTGTTGCCCGGCGCCGCGACGTCCGGTTTCACAGTCCCCTCGAACCTCGTCGGGCCTCGCGAGCTGTACGTGGTGAGCGTGTCGTCGCTCCGCTTCACCGTGCCCCACGTGTTCAGCGAGCCGACCGTGATCGCCCACGGGGAATTGCCCGGTGAGGTGATGCCTCCGAGAACGCGGGTTCCATCCGCGGTCACGCCGTCGTTTCCAGCTGCGGCGACCACGACGATGCCGGCGTGGAAGGCGTCAGCGACGACCTCGCACAATGGGTCGGTGGCCGAGGGCTCCATGACCGGATGCCCGAGCGACAGGTTGATCACGCGGATGTTGTAGCGCGCGCGGTTGGCAATCGCCCACTGGATGCCGGCAATGACGTCGCTCGTGCGTCCAACGCCGTCCGCGCCGAGCACGCGCACGTTTACGAGCTGCACGCCGGGTGCGACGCCCCCGGTGAACAAGCCGGTGACTGACGCCGCCGCCGATCCGTTGCCCGCGATGATGCCGGCGACGTGTGTGCCGTGGCCGAACGCATCGAGCACCGACGGATCGCCGGTGATGAGGCTCACGTTCGCGACCACCTTGCCTGTCAGTGCCGCGTGCGGCGAGATTCCTGAGTCGACGATGGCGACGCCGATCCCCT
>DASSGK010000250.1:0-7226 GCA_035693505.1 Vicinamibacterales bacterium | reverse complement strand
GCGCGACTCCGTTTCGGGAATCCTGTATCGCACCGGGAAAACGCGGTCGACGCCGTGACCTCGACGTCGATAGAGCGGATGGGGAAAGAGAGTGCCTTCGCGTTTCGACGGCTGCTTCGCGCCCCCGTCTTCACCACAACAGCTGTTGTGACGCTGGCTCTCGCGATCGCGGCGAACATCGCGATCTTTACCGTCGTCTATCGCGTCATCCTGAATCCGCTGCCGTACGACGACGCCGGACGTCTGATCGCCCTGGATCATGGCGCGCACGCCTTGAACTTTCCGGCCGGTATCGGGATGTCGCGTGGCCTGTACTATCAATACGCGCTGCGCGCCAAAACGATCGAAGCCGTCGCGGTGTATTTGTCGGAAGACCTCACGCTCGTCGGCGACGGTGCGCCCGAGCGACTTCACGTGGTCCGCGCGACTCCCACCCTCGGCGCGGTGTTGCGGCGCGCGCCTGCTCTCGGCCGATGGTTTACCGATGCCGAGGCTGTCCCCGGCGCCGCGCGCGTGGCGGTCATCTCTCACGGCTTGTGGACCCGGCGGTTCGGCGCGGACGCGCGCGTTCTGGGACGGATGGTGTCTCTGGGCGGTTCGCCAACCGGTATCGTCGGCGTGATGCCGGCCGATTTTACATTTCCGGACGCTCGCGTCGACGCGTGGCAACCGGAGCAGATGACGCAAGCCATGGGGTTCGGCATCTTTGCGTACGTCGGCGTGGCACGTCTGCGAGCGGGAGTCTCCCTCGCTGACGTACGGGCCGAGCTGAACGCGCTGATCGCGGATCTCCCGCACGCGTTCCCCGGCGATCCGTTCGCGGAAGGAAACGGGCCGGGCATCAAATTGTTTTCAGCGGCGATCCCGCTGAAAGACGTCGTCGTGGGTAACGCCGGGCGAGGTCTCTGGATCCTCCTCGCAAGCGTGCTGTTCGTCCTGGGCATCGCGAGTGCGAACGTGGCGAACCTGTTTCTCGTGCGATGCGAAGCGCGCCAGCGAGAGATCGCCGTCCGGCGGGCGCTCGGAGCCGGACGTATCGACATTGCCAGGTATTTCTTCAGCGAGACGGCGATTCTCGCGGCTGCGGCTGCAGTCCTGGGAGTAGCCGGCGCGGGTGTGGCTGTGCGACTGCTGGTCGCCGACGGTCCTGCGAACCTGCCGCGGATCGAGGAAGTTCGGCTCGACTCGGTGTCGATCGCGTACGGCGTTGTGCTGGCGGCGCTCGCCGCGGTCGGCCTCGCGGCGATTCCGCTCTGGCGGCGCGGCTCCCCCACCGCGTTACAGGAGATCGGCCGAGGGAACACGCCGAGCGCCGAACGGCAGCGATTGCGGAAGTTGCTGATCGCGGGGCAAGTCGCAATCGCGATCGTCCTGCTCGTCGCGTCCGGCCTCCTGGTCCGGAGCTTTCAGCGCTTGCGCGCCGCCGATCTGGGATTTGGCGGTACATCGGCCCTTACCCTGAGCGTCGGACTGCCTGAAACCACGTACCCGACGCGCGCGGCCGCGGTCTCCACGCATCAGGCGATCGTCGATCGACTGTCAACGTTGCCCGGCATCGCGTCCACGGCGGCGACAACCTGCCTGCCCCTCGCGGGCGGCTGTGGGTTCGGCAACACCGTGCTCGTCAAGGATCATCCGTCGCCAGCTGGAACTGCGCTTCCTGTTGCGGTCTTCAGGGCAGTCAGCGGCGGTTATTTCGAGGCGATCGCGATGCGCTTAGTGCAGGGCCGCGCACTGACCCGGTCCGACGTCGACCGGCGTGAGCCGGTGGTCGTCGTCAATCAAGCATTTGCCACGAGGCTGTTCGGAAACGGTAGTGCGATCGATCGGTACATTGCATCCAATCGCCCTCTGGCGAAGTCAGGGCCCAATGCCTCACCGACCTGGCTCCAGATCGTCGGCATCGTGGCTGATACGCCCATCGTTGCGATCAATGAGCCGCCCTTTCCGCAAGTTTTCATGCCGATGTCGATTGCGGGCGGCCCCGACTTCCCGCTGCCATCGCTTGTGGGGCCCAGCGTGTCGGTGATGACGTTTGTCATTCGGCCACGTCCGGGATTGACCATCGATCTCACCGCCGTTCGGAACGCCGTCGCCAGCGTGGACTCGACGCTCGCGGTCGCACAGGTGGAGACGATGCAGGCCATCGTCGATCGAGCGTCGGCGACAGCGGCGTTCACCATGGTCCTGATCGCGATTGCCGGCATCGTCGCCGTGACGCTGGGAGTGATCGGGATTTATGGAGTGATGTCCTACGCGGTGTCGCTTCGGACGTCCGAAATCGGCGTGCGCCTCGCGCTCGGCGCCGCGCCGTCTCTCATCCGTTCGATGATCGTCAGGCAGGGCTTGAGCATCGTCGTCGCCGGCATCGGTACAGGTTCGGTGATGGCGCTTCTGTCCGGGCGGGCGCTCACACCGCTCCTGTATCGAGTCAGCGCGCGAGACCCCGCTGTATTCGCCGAAACAATCGCGTTGGTCCTGGGCGTGTCGCTACTTGCGTGCTGGTTGCCCGCGCGCCGCGCCGCGCGCATCAGTCCGCTCGACGCGCTCAGGGCTGATTGAGTGATTCACCCTTCGAACGTGGCGCCCGCGCGTGGCGGCGGTCAGCGGCTCAAGTACTGATCGAGAAAGCGCAGGACCGCCGTGTAACCGGTGATTTGATTCGCTTTCTTCGTAAAGCCGTGACCTTCGTCCGGGAAAACGATGTACTCGGCGGTCACGCCGTTTTTCTTCGCCGCGGCGACGACCTCGTCTGATTCGACCTTCAGCACGCGCGGATCGTTCGCGCCTTGCAGGACAATGAGCGGCTTGCGGATTTGATCCGCGTGGAGGAGCGGTGACGCGTCCTCGAGCAGTTTCCGATCCTTCACCGGATCGCCCATCTCGTCGTAGAGCGCCTTGCGCTGCGCCTCCCACCAGCTCGGAATGCTTTCGAGCGTCCGGATCCAGTTCGCCACGCCGAACAGATCGACGCCGACCTTGAACTCGTCCGGCTGGAACGCGAGCGCGGCGAGCACCATGTAGCCGCCATAGCTGCCGCCGATGATGCCGATGCGATTCGGATCGACATACGGCAGCGTCTGCAGATACTTCTTGCCATCGACGCAGTCCCACAGCGGCTCGCGCCCGTGCTTCTTGTCGTCCGCGGCAAAGAACGCCTTGCCGTAGCCGCTGCTGCCGCGGTTGTTGATGCCAAGCACGACGTATCCGTGATTGGCGAGGAACTGCACCAGCGCGTTGTACGCCGGCGTCGTCTGGCCGCCGGGGCCGCCGTGGACGTAGACGAGAGCCGGCGCTTTCGTCGCCGGAGTCGCCTGCTGCGGCTTCCACAGGATGTTCGGCACGGTCAGGCCGTCACGCGCCTTGAAACGCACGACCTCGGCGTCGACGAGATCCGCCGCGTCGATCTGCGGCGTCATCGCATCAGTCAGCTTCGTCAGTTTCTTCGTCGAGAGGTCCAGCGTGTAGAGATTGTTCGGCGATCGGTCGCCGCTGATCGAGAGCGACAGCTTCGTTTCGCTTGGCGAGAAGCGCAGTCCGGCGACGCTCGCGTTCGGGACCGTCGGCAGCGCCACGGGCGCGTTTGTCGCCGTCTCGACGAGGGAGACGACGGGGCGCGCGTCATTGTTGACGATCGTTGCGCGGTACTTGCCGTTGTGCGAGAAGGACGTCGCCACGACATCCCACGGCGCGGACTGAACGTCTTCGGTCTTGCCGTCGGCGAGCGAGTAGCGCCGCACCGCCGTGAACTCGCCGCTCGCATCGCTCAGGAAGTACAGGTACTTCGACGCGCGATCGAACTGCTGCGAGGCGTTGTTTGCGTTACCGGTGTGCTTCGTGATGAGCGTCACCTGTTTCGTCGACGCGTTCCACACGAACACGTCGCTGTCGTTGGTCGTGTTCGGCTTGTCCAGCGCGAGCCACCGTTCATCGTCGGACACGCGGCCGGGAAAATAGCCGTCCTTGTTCTCGTAGAACAGCGTTCGCGCGTAGGACTTCGCGTCGTAGCGATAGACGTCGAAGAATTTCGGATCGCGCTCGTTCGACACCACGTAGAAGGCTCCGCCGTCGTGCGTCCAGCCGCCGAACTGCGCCTTCAGCTTGTCGCCGGGCGTCAGGTCCTTTTCCTCGCCGGCCTCCGACAGGACGTAGAGATGATTCAGCTCGTTGCCGCCCTGGTCGCGCGTGATGAGGACGCGGTTGTCGTGCGAAAAAAAACTGACGGCATAGGTCGAATCTTTCGTCGATTTTGTGACCGGCGTCCACGCGCCGCCGCCGGCCGGCACCGTGTACGCGTTCCAGATGCCGGTCTTGTTCGACGAGAAGAGGACCCTGGATTCATCGGCGGAGAAATAGCCGCCCTGGATGGACGTGGTGTCCAGGAACTGCTCCATCGTGTATTGCTTCGCGGGCCTTTTGGCCTGCGCGGCCGCGGATTTTGTGGCGGGCGCCTGCGCGGAGACGACGGCGGTGAAGAGCGCGACGACGAAGGCGGTCCATTTCATGGGTGCCTCTCCTGAAGGAGGCATCATAGCCCCGTCCTGTGTTCAAACGCTCTCTGGTTCCATGGCACGGATGCGCTTCGCGTGGTCGCGCTGCATCTTCGTACTCTCGTCCAGGATCTTCAGTCGGTGAACCGGACGCTTGGCACATGGTATTCGGCACGCGCGCGTTCTTCGGCTATGTCCCCGATGGTCTCGGCGGCACGGTGTGGTTTGCAAACATTCCGCGCGCAGCGGCGACCGACGTCGAGCGCGAGCAGATGACCGCAGAGGAATGGAAGGCATGGCTGATTGACTGGTTTGCCCGGGATCGCGGTCCCATGGCGGAGTTGATCGCTTCCGGAGATCTGCAGTTGGCGGCAGACAACACGCACGACTTGCCCAAAGTGCCCGTCTGGCACCGGGACTCGATGATCATCATCGGCGACGCGGCGCACGCACCGTCGCCCTCGTCTGGCCAGGGCGCATCGATGGCGATCGAAGACGGAGTCGTCCTGGCGCAGTGCCTGCGCGACGTCCCCGGCATCGAACGGTCCTTTGCGCACTTCGAGCGCCTTCGCCGCGCTCGTGTCGAACGGATCGTCGCGCAGGGCGCGCGCAGCAGCAGCAAGGCCGCCGGCCCCATCGGCCGGATCGTTCGCGACCGCATGCTCCCGTTGCTTTTCCGCTATGTCGTGACGGAGAAGTCCATGGCGTGGATGTTCGAGCACCACGTCGACTGGTAATCTTTCGCAGCTTCACCGCGCCTCGCCCGACGGATAAGATAGGCGCGTTGAGACTAGATCCGCGTACGGCGGCCGTCACGCTCGCAATCGTATGGCTGGCGGCCTCAGCGCTGTCAGCCGCGGCCTGGTGGACCCGACGCCGGTACGACGGCTTCGGACGGTTCGCGATAGCGGGCCCTGCGACCGCCCTGGCCCTGATGTTCCTGAGCCTGCGGCACATCGCGCCGGATTGGGTGAGCGTGCTTGGCGCAAATGGCGTGCTCCTCTGGGCGTCACTGCTCTATCTGGAGGGAGCGCGCGCGTTCCGGGGGCTGCCTCCCCACCACTGGTCGGCGTCCGCCGGTGGTCTCGCGACGATGGGCATCGTCGCCCTCTTTACGTACGGGGTACCCACGCTGAATGGCCGGGCGGCAGCGATGTCGGCATATCTCGCGATCGTCAGTCAGCTCACCGCCGTCACGCTGCTGCGAGCCGTCCCGCCCGGGCGGGTGCTTGGTCTTCGCCTGACGGGCTCTGCGTTCGCGCTCTGCGCGGCCACGCATGTGGTCAGAGCGGCCTACTTCGCGTTTGGTCCAAGGTTCGACGACCTCGCGTTGTCCGGCGCCAGTGGCGCGCTCTTCGTCCTGATCGCAGCGGAAATGTCGGTGTTTCCGGTCGGCCTCGTGCTCGCGGGGTACCAGCGCATGACCGGCGACCTGGAAGAGGCGGCCGAATCGGCGCGGCGGGCCGACGCGGAAGTCGCACGGCAGAGAGCGGCGGAGTCCGTGCTGCGCGAAAGCGAGCGACGATTTCGAGCGATATCGGACACCTCGCCCGTGATGATCTGGGTGACTGATATCGACCAGAGTTGCACCTACGTCAACCGCGCGTGGCTCGAGTTCACGGGCCGGTCGTTCGAAGCGGAACTCGGAAACGGCTGGGCAGATGGCATTCATCCAGACGATCGCGCGAAATGTCTGGAGACGTGGGTTCGCGTGTTCGAGAAGCGCGAGCCATTGAGGATGGAATACCGCGTACGGCGGCGTGATGGCGCCTACCGGTGGATCATCGACAGCGGCGCGCCGGCCTTCGACGGGGGCGGCGCCTTCTCGGGCTATGTCGGCTCGGCGGTCGACGTCACCGATCTGAGAGTCGCCAAGGAGGCGCTTTCGACGTTGAGTCGAAGGCTGATGGAGGCTCAGGAACAGGAGCGCGACTGGATCGCCAGGGAACTGCACGACGACCTCGCCCAGCGGGCGGCCGCGATCGCCGTGCAACTGCACAACATCGCTCGCCATCTCCCGGAAACGGCGAATGAGCGGCTCGATCTGCAGCAGACGTGCGACGTCGCGGCGGATCTCGCGAAACGCATCCAGCTCATCTCGTACCAACTGCATTCCTCGAAGCTGGAGTATCTTGGCCTTGCGACGGCCGCGGCAGCCCTCTGCCGGTCGCTGCGCGAGCGGCATGGCATGGAGATCAACCTGCTGCATGAGGAGGAGGTTCCGAAGAACCTGTCGAAGGATGTCTCCCTCTGCGTGTTTCGCGTCCTGCAGGAGGCGTTGAACAATGCGGTCAAACACGCCGGCGTGCGCCAGGTCGTGGTCACGCTGCACACCACATCAGACGAGATCCACTTGAGCGTGGCGGACCGCGGCGTCGGGTTCGATCCGGCAGCGACCAATCACGGGCTGGGAATCATCAGCATGACGGAGCGGCTCAATCTCGTGGGTGGAGAGATTCGCATCGAGTCATGCCCCGGCGCCGGCACGACCGTCCGCGTGCGCGTGCCGCTCCATCTGGAACGGCGGGCGGAGCCGCCCCACGCGCTGGCGTAAGCGTGCACCTTACCCAGCTGCCCGTCGCCACTTAGAGAGCATTTTCCTACGGACGATCGCCAAGGTGCGCCGCGAAAAACTCGACCATCTTCACGGTCGACGTGATCCGGTTCTTTTCCTTCCGGAACCCGTGTCCCTCGTCGGGAAACGCGATGTATTCCACCGGCACGCCGCGCCGTTTC
>DASSGK010000249.1:0-2257 GCA_035693505.1 Vicinamibacterales bacterium | reverse complement strand
GTCGAGTAGTTCGGGAAGAACAGCGCGAAGCCGGCGGGCGTATCGCCAGCGTAGGCAATGATCACGTCGGCCGCCGGGGGCGCGCCGAACAGCGTCTCGCGCAGGCCCGCCTCTGTGGCCGTGACTTCGTGCGCGAGCTTCTCGTAGACCGCGAGCCCCTGAATCAGCTCGAGGATCAGCGGCACGTCGCGCTCGGTGGCGCGCTCGATGCGAATCGATGTCCCACTCATTGGATCCGTTTTCCTTCCGCCGAGCTCTTGATCAGCCGTTCCAGTCGGCGCGCACGAGTCTCGGGTTGTTTGGCGCTCATCACGTAGAACGTCATCAGCCGCTGATACCCGGGCGGCTGGGCGCAGAAGAATGACCACGCGGTTTTCCTGGCCTTGAACGTCCGCTCGAGCGCCGGCTCGAATGTTTTCGGTCTGTTCTCGAACGAGTAGACGCCGGTCTTCTTCGGATCGCGCCGCTGCCAGGCCTCGAGTCCGGGCTTCGCCACGCGCTTCGCCGCGATCAGCTCCTCGAGCCGCGTGGCGTTGACCAGGCTCCAGATGCTGTCGGCCTTGCGCGGCGAGAAGCGGTGCGTGTAGCGCGCTTCGTCCACGCGCTTCTTGATGCCGTCGATCCACCCGAAGCACAGCGCCTCGTCTACCGCTTCCTTGTAGCTGATACCGGTCTGTCCCGACGCTTTCTTGTAGAAGCCGACCAGCAGCTCGCGCTCGGTGTCGTGATGTGCCGCGAGCCAGCGCCGGAATTCCGCGGACGTCTTGAAGTAGCGCGCGATCATGCCTTCTTCAGCAGGGCGATTTGACCGCCGTGGTACGTCCCGTGCTCGACGACGCCGTCGAGCAGGATGCCGACGGGATACTCGAGCGTCTTCACGCGCGCATCCAGGGCCGCGTCGTCGAGCTGGCGTACGTCGGCGGCCAGCCGGCGATGGCTCTCCTTCAAGCGCTCGAGATCCTGCGCCCAGTCATCGCCGATCGGCGGCCAGTCCTGCTCGGCGGTCGGATCGCCGAGCGCTTCGCCATGAATGCGCTGCCGGGCGATCTCGGCCCACGCGGTGACGTGCTTGACGATTTCCCAGATGCTGTGGGCGCCTGCAATCGGGCGTGCTCGCGCGCGCGCGGCATCGACACCGTCGAGGACCTCCAGCAGCGCCGGCCCGTGCCACATTGGCCCGGTGACCGTGCGCTCGATATGATTGCCCAACCGCGTCGCGCGGCTCATAAACCATTTCCCTCCGGAAGTCGTCTATTCGTTCACCATTATGCCCAACCTCAAGTTCGCGTTCAGGACCCTCTTCAGGACGCCCTTTGTCACGATCGTCGCAATTGTGTCGCTGGCGCTCGGCATCGGTGCGAACGCGGCGATTTTTTCGCTCTTCAATCAGCTGCTGCTCAAACCGCTGCCAGTCCCGGAGCCGGCGCGGCTCGTCAACCTGTCGGCGCCGGGTCCGAAGCCTGGATCGCAGAACTGCAGTCAGGCGGGCGACTGTGAAACCGTCTTCAGCTACTTGATGTTTCGCGACCTCGAGAAGGTGCAGACGCCGTTCACTGGAATTGCCGCACACTTGAGCTTCGGCGCCAACCTGAGCGCGCGAGGTCAGACCCAGGACGCCGAGGGCATGCTGGTGTCGGGCAGCTATTTTCCAGTGCTCGGCCTGAACCCCGCCGTCGGCCGGCTGCTCACACCAGACGATGACCGCGCGCCCGGCGAATCGCATGTCGTCGTGCTGGGCTACACGTACTGGCAGACTCGCTTCGGCGGTGATCCCGCCGTCGTCGGGCAGCCGTTGGTCGTCAACGGTCAAACGATGACCATCGTCGGCGTCGCCCCGAAGGGGTTCGATGGGACGACGATCGGCGTGAAGCCCAAGGTCTATGCGCCGATCACCATGCGCGGTTTCTCGCAACTGTCGAAGGCGTTCGACAACCGGCGC
Organism: Vicinamibacterales bacterium; assembly: GCA_035693505.1. Classification (GTDB taxonomy): domain Bacteria; phylum Acidobacteriota; class Vicinamibacteria; order Vicinamibacterales; family CAVVIG01; genus CAVQFC01. Next base: position 318 of record DASSGK010000249.1, on the reverse strand, counting down.
AACTACTGGATGTACTTGTTCGCGCGTTTGAAGCCGGGCGTCTCGATCGAGCAGGCGCGCACGGCGATGGCCACGCCGTACCACACGATCATCAACGACGTCGAAGTCCCGCTGCAGACGAACATGAGCCCGCAGACAATGGCGCGCTTCCAGGCGAAGCCGATCCTGCTCGAGCCGGGCAGCCGGGGTCAGAGCAACGTCACACGCGAAGCGAAGGCGCCGTTGACGCTGTTGCTGGGCGTCACGGCGTTCGTCCTGCTGATCGCCTGCGCCAACATCGCGAACCTTCTGCTCGCGCGCGGCGCCGGACGCGCCGGC
>DASSGK010000248.1:0-17028 GCA_035693505.1 Vicinamibacterales bacterium | reverse complement strand
TGGGACAAGAGCAACACGTTCTGGGAGAGCCCGTCGTACTCGATTCTTCGAAACATCGAGGACGGGTCCGACGTGAAACGCAACCGCCTCGTGGTCCGCGCGCTTCGTGAAACCGATTTGCGCGAGCTCTGGCTGAACACCGTCCTCGAGTGCGCCGATTCAATCATGCAGACAACCGGCGACTCGACCTGGCTGCTGTCGGAAGTGACGCGCATCTCGGATCAGATTCGCGCGGCGAACAACTCGGACCCGTCGCGCGAGGTCTACACGAACGCCGACTTCGAGGAATCGATCCGCTTCCTCTCGAACTGGGCGCAAACGCGCAGCGACATCGTGCGCGCGCAGGTCGCGGCCGATCGGGCAAAGCGCGGAGTGAAGTAGTTTTATCGATCGCGCCGGCGGAGTAGAGCCGCCGTCTGGTCCACCATCCGCAGCCGTTCCTGTTTCGTTCGTACAGCCGCCAGCCGATCGCAGCTGAATCCGACGAAGCCGTCCCTGGCCTTCTTACGGCGCGCGGGAGACGTGTGCACGAAGCGCCGCGTTCTTGCCCGCGGCGCGAAGCGAAACAGGTTGGTGAGCCACTTCGGGTCGAGCCCGGCGGCGCGCCCGAACGCCATCGCCGTCTCGACGTACGGCGCGGCGACGACAGTTCGTCCTTCCGCGAGCGCCGGGCGGATCTGCCACCGCAGGCGGAACGCCAGATCGGCGGCGTATAAAAGCAGCAGGGTTCTCGCCGACGGCGCTCCCGCTGTCTCGTCGGCGACCGCGAGCTCCTGGAACACGCCCGACGCGTCCCATCGACTGATGCCGCCGCGCGCCGGCGCTCCGAGCGCGGCGCGGGCGTCGGCAAGGACGGCCGCCGCATCCACACCATCCACAGCGATCAGCTCGGCTTTCGGCACACGCGCCTTCTTCGTCGTCATCGGCCGGCTCCGTTCCGCGCCTGTTGGAGCCACTCCGCGACGGCGTCCGCGTTCCAGTCCGACCACGGCCGTTGACGGCCTTCCAGGAACAGCCGGCGAATCAGATGATGCTGCTCGCCGATGGACTGCTCGGCGTCCACGGTAATCATGTTGAAGATGAGCGCCAGCGATTCGTATTCGCGGATCACGCGCGCGATGAAGCGCTGATAGCTCTCAACCGGATCGTCAACCTGCGTCACGTCCTGGCCGGCCTCGTAAAAGTTCGGGGTCCGGGTCGCCGTGACGCGCCTGCCGGACGTGGCCGGCGAGACCGCGAAGTAGAACACCAGATCGGGCCACAGCAGCGGTTCGTACAGCTTCAGCACCCAGTCCAGATCGAGTCCGCGGGCGACATCCCGCGCGAGGCCGGTGAAGAGGAACCGGTCGGCGATGACCAGCTTGCCCGCCCACAACGCCGGGAGGATCACCTGCTCGACGCGGTGGCGAAAATCGGCGCCGTGCAGCAGCGAGAATTCCTCCGGGCTGAGCGCACGCACCGACTTGCGGCTTTTGATGATCGGCTTGATCAGATCCGACGAGTTCCACTTCGTGGTGACGACGTCGTAGCCCTCGGACTGGAGCCAGGTCTTGAACAGCTTGCGCTGTGTCGTCTTGCCGGATCCGTCGGGCCCCTCGAAGGCGACCAGGAGGCCGCGGCGGTTGCCGGACGCGGTGAAGTGGGCGCGGGCGGCGCGGAGAGCCGCTGACGTCGGTCGCATCGCGGCTAATAGTAGCGCTTCGGCAGATCGACGATCACTTTTCTCCGCAGCAAATCGACCAAATCTCCGCTCACGCGGCCGGTGGCGAGCGATTCGACGGCCGTGCGATCGAGCGTCAGCGTCTCGGGCAGGTACTCACGGCAGGCGCCGTACTCCTCGGCATATTCCTCGTTCGGAAATGCAAGTTTCAGGCGGACGCGGTCGCCGTCCGGCTCCACGGCATACAACGGGTTGATCCGCAGCTCGCCCTCGGCGTCGGTCCGTTGGGTCAGGGCATGTGCGGCGAACACCCCGGGGTGGCGGCTGGCGATAATCGTCAGCGCCGGACTCCGGTCCAGGGTCTCCTTGTCGTCGCGTCTCGCGAGGTTGAGCGGCCCGCCGGCGACGACATCCGAGAAGAGATGGCCCTCGCCGAAGATGCGCGGCTCCATGGTTTCGAACAGGTCCGCATAGCCCTCGGGGGAGAGCGGCTGCCCGTGGGACGGGCTCCACGTCCGCTCGTTATGCGTGTGGCCGATCAGGACCGCGCCGGGCTCCGCGCCGGGTGTATCCGCAGCGACGAGGCGCTCCATCTCACCGACGAATTGACGCTTCGTCCAGATGTACATGAACGCGTCGGTGCACATCGCAAAACCGAACGCCCCGCGGGCGAACGGCATCGGTGCGTTGCCGTCGCAACAGACCGGCTCGCATCCGGGCGCGGTGAAGCGGCGGGCGAGCCACACCTTGGCAAAATACAGGTCGGCGAGGATCGGCGGAGCGCTCGACAGATCGCGCAGGGTCCGCGTGACGTGTCCGGAGCCGCCGCAGATATCGATCGCACGGCGCTTGCCACCGAGGACCGCAGCGCCGACGGATCGAGCCACGGCCTGCGCAACGATGTACGTCGGGTCGGAGAAGCGGTAGAGAAAGTACCCGCCCTCGAAGTTCGGTCCAAGCGCTTCGACAGTGTCGCGGTACGTAGCCGTGTTCGATGACGCAACGGCGTCGAAGGCCTCCGCCTGTTCGTCGTCTTCGAGGCCGAACATCGCGCGGCGGGCCAGATCTGGTCGTCCCGCCTGCAGCTGGTCGCGCGCGATCGTGGACGCTGGCAGCACGTGCAGGACTGGAATACCGTCCACCAGCGGGAAGATGCAGCAGTGGCAGCCGAGGATGCCGTCGTGGAGCTCGTCCGCGGTGCGATGGTGGAACAGCGATTCGACGAGTGCGAGCCGCCCGCCGCAGTACGGGCAGCGGAGTACATCGAGCGTGTCAATCAGCATGAGTCGTGTGGCCGAGATGCTCGAGCATCGGTTCGCCGGCGGCGTCGAGCGGCGCACGCCGGAACTGTTCGACACCGAGCCACCGGCGCGCTTCGTCCTCGTCGATCCAGGCCATCGGGTTGTTCGGTCCCATCTGCGTGCGATGACAGCGGAGCGCGGTCAGCTTGCGCACGGCCCAGTCGCGGACGTCGACGACGAACGTCGGCGGGTTCGCGCCGTCGCCGAACGCATCCGGCGCGATGCCCCAGAAGCTCGAGTCGGGCGGCGCGCCTCCCTTGGCGTGCGCGGCTTCGACCACCTCGCGCATCACGCCGTGCCGCATCGTGACGTAGTACAGCGGCGGCGCGTCGGCGCCGAGCGACAGCACCGCCGTGTAGGTTCTCTCGTGGACACCGATGTGATCCAGGTGACAGTAGAGGCCGTCTTCCGCGAACGTGATCACCGCGTCGGGCCGGTATTTTTCGATGAGCGCTACGATCTCCGCATGCAGCTCGGGGACATCGTCCCATCGCAGATCGCCGTCCGGATGATCCAGGACGATCACTTCCGCGGCGCCGAGGACGGCGCAGGCGTCGCTCAACTCGCCGATGCGGACACGTCCCAGGTCGCCGTCAGGGACGAGCGCAGGATCGCTGATCGATCCCGCTTCGCCATGCGACGCGCACACGATGACGACGCGGCATCCGGCGTCGGCCAGGCGGGCGAGCGTCCCGCCGCAGGCGAGAGACTCGTCGTCCGGATGAGCGAAGATGCCGAGCACCGTTCGGCCCGCGAGTGGCAGCGCGCTAGCGTCGGGCACGATGGGCCTCCACGATCCGGGTGTAGACGGCGAGGTACTCGTCCACCATGCGTCTGGTGCCGAAGCGGGCCACGGCGCGTTCGTGGACTCGACGCCGATCGAGATCGAAGACGCGCGGCAGCCCGTGGATCATTTCCTCGAGGTCGCTGAAGATCAGCCCCGTCACCCCTTCGTCCACGACCTCGCGCACCGCGCCGCGGTCGAGGGCGACCACCGGCGTGCCGCACGCCATGGCTTCGGCCAGCACCAGCCCGAACGGCTCGCGGGCCTGAATCGGGTAGACCAGCGCGCGGGCGCCGCCATACAGCTTCACCTTCGCGCGAAAGTCGGCCTCGCCGAAATAGACGACACGCCGGCCATCGACGTGCGGCGCCACTCGCTCGCGATAATAGTCGTCTTCGGCGGCGGCGAGAATCAGCTTGATGTTCAGGCGCTTCGCGATCTCGATCGCCTGCAGCGGGCCCTTGCCGTCGGTGAAGCGCCCGAGGAACAGCAGGTAGTCGTCCGGCGTCTCCTGAAACGCGAAATTGTCGGTGTCGATGCCGTGCAGCACCGTGCCGACGACGTTGACGCCACTCAGCAGCCGTTCCTGCTCCCTGGAAATCGCCACGAACGGCGCCTCCGGGTACCGCGTCCACAGCTGCACCTCGGCCGGGCTCGGCGAATGGTGCAGCGTCTGCACGATCGGCGTTCGGCACAAGCGGGTGAAGGCGAGCGACATCGGGTAGTAGGCCGCCTCGTAATGGATGATGTCGAACTCGTCGGCGCGCTCGACCGCGGCTGCCAGGTTCAGCATTTCATAGAGCTCCCACGGCCACATCTGGTCGTCGTGCCAGTAGCCGTGCGGGTAGGTGCCGACCAGGGTCGCCCGGGTTTTCGAGTCGGCCGTGGCGAACAACGTCACGTCCTGGCCGCGGCTGACCAGACCCTCCGTGAGGAGCGACGTCATCGTCTCCACCGAACCCGACTTGGGCGGAGGGATCGTCGTGGCTACCGGCGCGATGTGCGCGATCCTCATCGGGAGCATGCCGTCTCCAGCAGCGGCGGCAGGACGACGCGCGCATCGAAGTGCGCGCGTGCGACTTCGGCGGCCCGCTGCGCATGCCGATTGTAGTCGCCGTTGATTTTCGCGATCCCCTCGAGCGCCTCGCCGACGCTCGAGAACGCGAGCAGACCGTCACCCGACGGCAGGTGCGCCGTCCAGCCCGTGTCCTGCACGAGCGCCGGACGTCCGGACGCAAGGTAGCACTCGGTGCGATCGCTGAACCAGCCGGATCGCGACGACACGTACGTGTGTTTGGCCACCCCGAACTCCGCCCTCGATCCGTGCACGAACGCCCGATACGCAGGCGGCGTTCGTGACACCTGCATGGCGTCCACGGTACTCCAGCCGTGCTGTCGAAGCAGACCCTGCGGACCGTTGATGGCCAGCTCGAACGGCTGTGTTGTCTGCGACGGCAGGTCGATGAACTTTATGAACTCCTGATCCTTGTTGCCGCCGACGTCGGTGAAGCTCTCGATCTGCCACGTCATCACCGACGTGAAATGGTTACCCGGCGCCGCGCTGGTCTGCCAGTCGTCCATCGTGATCGGCTGCCAGGTCTTGTGCCACGTGAACGCGCCGGTGGGAATCGTCGATGCGGGTGTGCCGATGTTCGAGCCGAAGGTGAACAGGTGGTCGAAGCGCTGAAAGAACTCGACGTACCACGGTTCCGCCTTCGCGATGGCGAGTTGTGTGAAGGCCGGATCGGAGTCGACGAACACCTTGTGCGGGATTCTCGCGTACTCGTCGCGCCAGAACCACGATCCGCCGGAGAGATTGATGAACAGCTCGGCGTCGGCCGCGTAGCGCCGCACCTCGTCAGCGGAACGTCCGTGATACGAGCCGTCGTAGTTCACGAACGACCAGCGGTCGCCGAGTCCGTACGGCTCAAGGGCGTTGTGGATGTACGTGGTGCCGTAGGAGGGATCGGTCGCGCGCGTGTTCAGCACCGGATCGTAGACGCACTCGCCGGTGTCCTCGATGTAGAAGACCTCGTGCCCGAGGGCGCGAAGCCCCAGCAGATACATGAGCGAACACCAGGTGACGCCGCCAAAGGGATAGCGGGCGATGATGCCCGCGAACAGAATTTTCATGGTCGCTTAGGCAGGACTGGCAGGATGGGCTGGACGGGCAGGAGTTCCCTCCAGCCTGTCCCGCCTTTCCAGCCTGTCCCGCCCCAATCGATCATCGCTTCGCCGCCTCGATGAGCTCGTCGACGGTCTCCGGATCGTCGAGTGATTTCCCAACCGACAGCCGCGCGCACATGCGGCGATAGAGCTGGCTGGACTTCAGCAGATCCTCGTGGCGCCCCTGGGCCGCGATCTCGCCGCCGTCGAGCACCAGGATGCGGTCCGCGTCGCGGACCGTGGACAGCCTGTGCGCGATGACGATCGTCGTGCGGCCGGCGCGCAGGCGGCGCAGCGCGGCGAACACGATTTCCTCGGAGATCGAGTCGAGCGACGAGGTCGGCTCGTCGAGAATCAAAATCGGCGCGTTCTTCAGGATCGCCCGCGCGACGCTCAGCCGCTGGCGTTCGCCGCCCGACAGGCTGCCGCCGGCCTGGGCGATTTCCGTCTGATACCCGTTGGGCAGCCTCGAGATGAACTCGTGGGCGTGCGCGGCGCGCGCCGCCTGCTCGATCTCCTCGTCGGTGGCGTCGAGGCGGCCGTACCGCAGGTTGTCGGCGATCGTCCCCGCGAAGAGGACGGGATCCTGCAGCACGATCGCGATCTTGTCGCGCAGCGAGCGGATGCGGTATCGCTTGACGTCCACGCCGTCGATGGTGACGCGTCCAACGGTCGGATCGTAGAAGCGCGGAATCAGGCTGACGAGCGTCGTCTTGCCCGCGCCGGTGAGGCCGACGAGCGCGATGACCTCTCCCGGCTTCGCGGTGAAGCTGATGTCGTGCAGGACCCGCGAACCGTTCGAGTACGTAAAGCCGACGTCCTCCACGCTTACATCGCCTTTGACGTCGACCGCGTCGATCGCGTCCGGCGCTTCCACGGTCTCCGGCACCAGCGCGAACATCGCGCGGACCCGCTTGGTGCCCGCGAGAGCGCCTTGCAGCTGACCGGTCGTGTGCGCGATTGCCGAGAGCGGACCGTAGACGGCCGCGAGATAGCTGATGACCACCGTGAGCTGACCGATGGTCAGCCGTCCCGTCATCACGTAGTCGCCGCCGACGATGACGACGAGCGCGGTGCCGAGAATCGTAATGGTGCTCACGACCACGGAGAACAGCGACTGCTGCCACGTGATGGCGATGCGCGCGTCCATGGTCGTGACGCCGTTGGTCTTGTAGCGCTGCAGCTCGTACGGCTCGCGCGCGAAACTCTTCACGAGCTTCATGGCGCCGAACGTCTCGTACAGCCGGCCGAGCAGCTTCGCCTCCAGCTCTTTCACGCGCTCTTCGCGGTTGACGAGCGTCCTCGTGTAGAAGCGAAGGCACAGATACAGGAACGGGACCACGGTCAGCGACAGCAGCGCGATCGTGACGTTCATGTAGAACAGCCAGCCGAACATCACGGCGAGCGCAATCGTCGACGTCGCCAGCGGGAACAGCCCGCTCATCACGAGATTCTCGATGGCGTACGCGTCCACGTCGACGCGGTACACCGCATCGGCGGTGCTCGTCGTGATGTGATGGTTGAGCCCGAGCGCGGTCAGATGCGAGAACAGCTTGCCGCGCAGGTCGTAGACCATCCGCTGGCCCGTGTCGACCTGCACCTGGGTGCCGTAGGCTGAGACGAACTGGTTCACGACCTGCAGCACCACGCCGACAATCACGACCGAGATGAGCAGCACGAACTGATTGCCGTGAGTGAACGTCGTGATCCACGGCTGGATGCTGGCGGGAAATGATTTGCCTCCCGCCGACGCGGGCGTCAACACGTAGTCGATGACGATGGCGAGCGGCCAGGGTTGCAGAGCGCCGAGCACGATCTCCGAGACGAGCAGCACCGAGAGCAGCGCGACACGGCTGCGATACGGGCGCAGGTACTCCAGCATCCAGCCGAGCAGACCTTCGGTCGCGCTGACGCTCTCGGGGTCCTTCGTCGGTTCCGTCATCCGCCCACCCTCCGTGGAGGCGTCACCGGCCGCGGCGGCACCAGGTTCGGCGCGATGCGCGGAATGATCAGCGGGACCACTTTGTCCTCGAGCGAGTCGGCGACATAGAGCCAGCCGCGTTTCGGTCCGGACGCGGCAAAGGCGACGCGCGTCGGCGCGCCGAATGCCTCCCGCCCCTCGTCCGTCAGATCGCGGACGATGCCGTCGGGACCGACCGCGCGGACGCTCTGGTTGTAGAAGTCGGCGATGAAAATCGTCACACGGCCGCCCGGTTCGTTCACCACGGCGATGCCCGCGGGACCGGCGAATTGCGCGGCGGTAGCGGGGCCGTCGTCGCCGCTGTGCCCGTAGGCGCCGCTCCCGGCCACGGTCGTGATGATGTGCGTCCTCGCGTCGACCTTGCGCACCCGGTTGTGGTGCATGTCCGCGATGTAGAGATCGCCGGTCTTGGGATCGAGCGCGACGTCGCTCGGCATGTTCAGGTGCGCGCTCGTCGCAAGGCCGCCGTCGCCGACGTTCAGCGGATCGCCCGGAACGCCGTCGCCGGCCACCGTGTGAATCAACCCCGTCTTGGCGTCGACCATGCGGACACGGTAGTTCAGCGTGTCGGCGATGTAGATGTCGCCGTTGGGCGCGGCCGCCACCGCGCTCGGCGTGTTCAGCGCGGCTTCGGTCGCCGGTTTGTCGTCTCCGTCGTAGCCATTCTCGCCAGAGCCGGCGATGGTGGTGATGATTCGGGTCGGTCGATCGACGCGGCGGATGCGGTCGTTATGCGAGTCGGCGACAATCAGGTCGCCGTCGGGCGCGATCGCGACGCCGTCCGGCGTGTCGAGCTGCGCCACGATCGCGGGGCCGTTGTCGCCGGAGAAACCGGTGCCGAGCTCGTGGCTGCCGGCGACCGGCTCGATCTTGATGTTGTTCGGATCCACGCGGCGGATGACGTCGTTGTTCGAGTCGGCGATGTAGATATCGCCGTTGGCCGCGATCGCCAGGCCTCCGGGGGCGTCGAGCCATGCCTCCAGCGGCGAGCCGTATTCGCCCGAGTATCCCTTCTTGCCGCCGATGACCGGACCGATGGCGGCTTCCCGCAGCATGAACGTGCTGGCGCCGAGCGTGACGATCATCAGCACGAACACGAACGTGCTGCGCAGACCGTAGGTGCGAAGCAGCGACGGTGCGATGAGCGGTGCGCGCGCCGGGCTCGACGGCATGGCCACCATGCCGTTGCCGAGCGTCACTCTCGAAATCCCGCGTCGCACGATGGCCGTCGCCTGCGCCGTGCGCCAGAGCACGCCGGCGATCAACGCGAGCGTGAGCGTCGACACGACGGAGCCGGCGATCCGCCAGTTGCGTACGGTGCCCGCGGCCGCACCGGCGAGCAGCGCCGCGCCCGACGTCGCGCCGGCCAGCAGCGCGCCGCCGATGCCGAGCGCCGCGACGATTCCGAACGTCGTGGGCCGCAGGTGCGTGCTGATGCGGACGAGCGACTTGCCACTCCCGTGCTCTTCGACGAGCGCCCGCGTGTCGAGCCAGGCCCAGCGGCCGACGAGCACGCTGACGTCACGATCGTCCGACCATCCCTCGTCGATTTCGATCGAGCGCACGGCGCGCGAGCGGTGCAGCCAGTCGGTGAGCTCGGTGAGGACGCGATCCGCCGACGTCCAGGTTTCGCTCCAGAACCGATCCTCGATCACGTTGCCGGAAATCAGCAGGAGCGCCCGCCACGCTTCAGCGAGCGAAGGCCGCGGTCCGCGGCTGGTCTGCGGCTCGGCCGATGGCACAGCGACTTCGGGCGGCGCCAGCACGCCGCGAATCCGTCCCCGAATCCGGGCGAACGGCTGGATGAAGTGCAGGTACGCCACCACCACCCGGTACCAGAGCTTGCCGCCCGACAACGAGTCGACGTCGGACCGCAAGGCGTACGCGATGTTCTTTTCGATGGTGGCGGCCAGGCCGATCACGCCGCTGCCGAGGAGCAAGTACGACGCCCAGTGATGCTGGCGCGTCGCCGCCACGCCGAGACCGGCGAGCGTCAGCACGAACGAGAACACCTGCCATCGGATCGAGTGCGGCAGAAATGCGAACGGGTGCACGTCCGTCCGGTAGACCGACGGGAATGCGGCCGTGCCCCAGACGCCCGCGTTGATGCGCGTGCCCCAGAGCGATCGCACGAACGGCAGCGGGCTGTAGATGCGGCCGCGCCACAGCATCCGTCCGTCGAGAAACTTCTCCGGATGGTGCGCCATCAGCCAGGTTTCGCCTTCACCGTAGCCGACCTGCTGGCGCCAGTACGCCTTGACCGACGAGCGGTGATGGTGCCAGACCAGCGCGGATGACGCGAAGCCGATCTTCCAGCCGCGCGCCTGCAGCCGCCAGCACACATCCACATCGTCGCCGGCGCGAAGATAAATCGGGTTGAAGCCGCCGATGGCCAGCAGCGCATCGCGGCGGAAGGCCATGTTGCAGCCGGGGACGTGCTCGGCGATGCGGTCGTCGAGCAGCACGTGGGTCGGCCCGCCAGGCGCGCGAGCGATGCACTGCGCGATCGGCGGATCGTCCGGCGGCACGACGTTGGGTCCGCCGGAGCCGACGACATCCGAGTTCAGGAACGGTTGAACGAGGAACGTCAGCCAGTCGCGATCGACGCGCGTATCGGCGTCGGTGTAGGCGACGATCTCGCCGGTCGCCTCGGCCAGCCCTACGTTGCGCGCCGCGCTCAGACCCGCGTTCGTCGTGTCGATGACCCGCACCTTGGAGAAGCGGTGCCCGATTTCGCTCGTGCGATCCTTCGAGCCGTCGTTGACGAGGATGATCTCGTAATCGGGATACGTGAGCTGTTCGAGCGACCGCAGGTTGTCCTCGAGCGTATCGGCCGCGTTGTACGCGCAGACGACCACCGAGACACGAGGCCATGCACGCTGGCGCTCGGGTGAGAACGGCGCAGTGTCGAACGCGTCAGCGACGGCGGCGGCGGCCGGTTTCAGGCGTCGGCTGTGATCGACGAGCCCGAACTTCCAGTCCTCGACAGGATGGCCGCCCCGCCACCATTCGTCGGTCCACGCAAACGCGATCGCGCCGCACGCCCCTTCCTCGAAGGCGACGCGGATGTGCATCGACGTGATCTCGGCCTGGTGCGCCTCGCCTTCGCGAATGCTGTCGGCGCCGGCTTCCGCCAGCAGCAGCGGCTTCTGCCCCGCGATGTGCTGGAGCCTCGCGAGGTACGCGCGCAGCTCGTGCTCGCGGTGCAGGTACACGTTGAACGCGCAGATGTCCAGGAACGAGAGATCCAGGAATTCCGTCGGCGGGAAATTGACGTAGGTGAAGAGGCTCTCAGGCGAGACGGATTTGGCGTCTTCGTACAGGCGCCGGAGGAATCGCTCCACGCGCATGCGCCCGTGCCAGCGCACGACGCCGGGTGGAATTTCGTTTCCCAGCGCGAAGGTGAGCACCGCCGGGTGATCGCCCAGCTCCTCGACCTTGGCGCTGATGTCGCGGCTGATCGCGCGCATCAGCGCGCGGTCGTCGAGAAACGCCACGTGCTGCGACCACGGCAGGCCCACCATGACGCGCAGGCCCTCGCGCGCGGCCGCATCCAGCAGATCGCGGCGCGGCGGCGTGTACGTCCGGACCGTGTTGACGCCGAGCGTCGCCATCTGGCGAAAGTCGGCGGCGATTTGCTGGAGTGCTGGAAACTGGTAGCCGTCCGCGTCGGGCGCGAAGGTTCCGTAAGTGACGCCTTTTACGAGGAACCGATCGCCGGCTACCTCGTCTGCGTTCTGCGCCTCCGCGCCTCGTTCGAATTCAGCCGCACTGGTATCCCCGCGTGGCGAGGGCCGAACGCGCAGGAACTTGCCCTCGGTCACGATGCGCGCACTGGAGGGCGTGCGCGTTTCGCGCCGGATCCCCGATTCGGCCTGAAAGGCAGTGCTCACAATAGACGTGCCCAGCCCACGTGGCGGGACAAATACCTATTGTATCAGTCGCTTGGCCCGCCCTGAGCCCTGTCGAAGGGCCAGCCTGAGCGCCGTCGATGGGCCACTCTCCCTGAACCCGCCGAAGGACGGTTTATCGGTCGATCTTGACGCTGCCGCTGAAGGTCTTGAACCGGAAGGTCCCGCCGTCGCCGCCGCCGCCCAGCTCCGCCTTGATGGCTCGACGGGTCGAGCTGTGCATCGTCAAAGGCATTTCGGAGTTCAGGCGGCCGCTGAACGAGTTGAACGTGACAGTGCCCCGGGCCGAGTCCGGCACGTGGAGCTCGATGCTGCCGCTGAAGGTGTCCACGTCGATGGTTCGGCTGGCTTCCCACGACTTTTCCCGGATCGTGACCGGCCCGCTGAAGGTGTGCGCCTGGATCGACCCGGAAACATCGTTCAGGACGAGGGGGGATGAGAAGCCGTGCAGGCGGTGCGACCCGTCGACGCCGGTAACGCTTACGGGTGAGCTGAAAACCGACAGGTCGAGCTGCGTCTGGCGCGGCACTTTGATATCGAAATCGGTTTCGACGATATGGTTGCTGCCGACGAAATCCCACCAGCTATGGTCACGTTGGTTGGCGTCCACCACGACGACGTTGGAGCCGGAGGTGTGGATGTCGAGCTTGATGCGGTCGAGGCGATCTTTGGTGGCCCTGCGAACGGCGTCGATCACGATCTCCGGCCGATCCGACGCCGTGATGGTGACCCGTCCCGAGAAGTTCTTGAGCCGGAGCGTGCCGCCCGGCTCCATCGGGAGCGTCCGGCTGACGTGCTCCGTGTCGTCGAACACGCTCGGCGTCGCGAGTGCGGGCGTCGCGAGCGCAAATACGGCGAAAGCGGCAGCCAGTGTGCGCATGCAGCGTTGGACGGGAAAGGGGCGCTCGGAGTTCATGTCAGGGTTCGGGGTTCAGGGTTCAAGGTTCAGCGTTCCCGTGTAGATCGCCATGCCGACGACGGCGTCGACGCCGAGCGCGTGGAGGTCATCGATTTCCTTGCGCGTGGTGATGCCGCCAGCTGCCGTCACCCGGCGGGTGGTCGCGGCTCGTATGGCGGCAATCGCTTCGAAGCTGGTGCCGCCCATGAGGCCTTCCGTGTCGACGTGGGTATAGAGGAATTCATCGCAATACGGTTCGAGGGCGCGCACGGCCTCGACGGCGGTCAGCGGCAGCGTCGTTTTCCATCCGTGAATGACCACGTGGCCGCCGCGGCTGTCTACGGCGGCGATGATGCGGTCGCGGCCGATGCCGTCGCAGAGCGACTGCGCGAAGGCGAGATCGGGAGTGCCGTCTCTGAACAGCGAGGAGCCCGCGATGATGTGTTGGGCGCCGGCGTCGAGCACCTCTCGCGCGCGTTCCACCGTGCGGATGCCGCCCCCGACGCGGCACGACAAGGACCCGGCAATCTGACGGACGAGCGCGACGTTGTCGCCACGCCCCATTGCCGCATCGAGATCGATCACCTGCACCTTGGGAAACGCTGCGAACTTTCGCACCCACCGGAACACATCGTCGTCGCGGATCGCGAGCTTCTCGCCCTGGACCAGCTGTACGACTGCGCCGTCTTTGAGATCGATCGAGGGGATAAGCATAAGTGACGACACCACCAAACGAACGAACGTACAGATGGAACCGCGGAGCTCGCGGAGCACGCAAAGAAAATCTTCTCGGCGGTTTCATCTTGTCGGGCCTGCGGCGTGATCATCGGCTACAGGCGCACGGGGATGCCGTGCTGTCGAAGGTGCGTTTTCAGGCTGCGCACGCTGGTCTCGGCGTAGTGAAAGATCGATGCGGCGAGAGCGGCATCGGCGCGCCCCTTCGTGAAGACCTCGACGAAGTCGTCGAGTCCGCCGGCGCCGCCCGAGGCGATCACCGGGATCGAGACCGCGGCTGAAACCGCCGATGTCAGCGCGCAATCGAAGCCGGCTTTCGTGCCGTCGCGGTCGATCGACGTCAGGAGGATTTCGCCGGCGCCTCGGGACTCCGCCTCGCGGGCCCACTCCACGGCGTCGCGCCCGGCATCGGCCTGGCCGCTCCGAGCGAACACCGAGAAGCCTTCCAGTCCCGCCGCCGCCCGTTTCGCGTCGATCGCAATCACCACGGCCTGACTGCCGTAGCGCTCCGCGATGCGCGTGATGAGCGCGGGATCCGCGAGCGCCGCCGAATTCAGGCTCACCTTGTCGGCTCCGGCGTCCACGGCCGCCGCCGCGTCGGCCTCGGTGCGAATGCCGCCGCCGACCGCGAGAGGGATGAACAGCTCGCGCGCGACCGCGCGGATCGTGTCGGCCAGCGCGCGCCGCGCCTCGAGCGTCGCCGTGATATCGAGGATCACGAGCTCGTCGATCCCCTCGCCGTTGTACCGCCGCGCGAGCTCGGCGGGATCGCCAGCGGACCGAAGGCTGTCGAAGTTGACGCCCTTGACGACCTGCCCGTTGCGGACGTCGAGGCAGGCGATGATTCGTTTAGAGAGCACGGGGGCCCTCGAGCGTCCTCATCCCGCGAGCTCCACGAAATTGCGGAGAATCTGCAGTCCGACCTCGCCGGATTTCTCGGGATGGAATTGAACGCCGCCGATGTATCCGCGTTGGACGACGGCGGCGAAGGCTTCGCCGTGCTCCGTGACGGCGACCGTATCGCCCGTCACCGGCGCGACGTAGCTGTGCGTAAAATACACCTGGGAACCGTCGTCCACGCCGTCGACGATCGACGTGTCCCGCTGGAGGGTGAGGCTGTTCCATCCAACGTGGGGGATTTTGATCCGGTCCGCCTGAAAGCGGACACTACCGGAACCGTCGTCCTTGTTTCCGTCATCGCCGTCGGTCGTGTCCGGCTTCAGCCGGACTCTGTCTTCGGTCGCGTTCGGCTTCAGCTGGACCATGTCTTCGGTAGTGTCCGGCTTCAGCCGGACCGTCTTCTCAGTAGTGTCTTGCTTTAGCCGGACCGTCCCGAGCCGGTAACATCGTCCGGCCAGCAGGCCGAGGCCTGGCAACTCCGGCGCTTCGTCGCTCCCCTCGAACAGCCACTGCATGCCGAGGCAGATGCCGAACAGCGGCCGTCCCTCGCCCACGCGGGCGAGTATGGCCTCGATCCACTCGCTGTCCAGCGCGCGCGTCGCGCCGAAATGACCGACGCCCGGCACGATGATGCCGGCGGCGTCGGCGAGATCTGCCGGCGTCTGCGGCACGAGCACGTCGGCGCCAATCGTGGCCAGCGCCTTCTTCACCGACGTCAGGTTGCCGGCCTTGTAGTCGATGAGCGCGATCACAACAGGCCCTTCGTACTCGGCAACATGCGTGCAAGCCGGCGATCCTTGGCCACGGCGACGCGCAGCGCGCGCGCGAACGCCTTGAACACGGCTTCGATCTTGTGGTGGCTCGAACGGCCGTAGAGCACCTTGACGTGCACGTTGGCCCGCGCACCGATCGCGAAGCCCTCGAAGAAGTCGTGCACGAGCTCGGTCTGCAGATCGCCGACCCGAAGCGTCTTCACCTGGAGCTCCACCACCGCGTGTGGCCGTCCGCCGAGATCGATGGCGGCAACTGCGAGCGTTTCGTCCATCGGCATCACGAAATATCCGGCCCGGTTGATGCCGCGGCGGCTGCCGAGCGCCTTCGAGGCCGCCTCGCCGAGGGCGATGCCGAGATCCTCGACGGTGTGGTGCTGATCGACGTCGAGGTCGCCGCGCGCATCAACCGTCAGGTCGAATGCGCCGTGGCGCGCGAACAGCTCGAGCATGTGATCGAGGAAACGGATTCCGGTGCGCACCGTGTAGCGTCCCTTGCCGTCGAGGACGATCCCCAGCTTGATGTGCGTCTCGGTCGTCCGTCGATCGATCAGCGCCTTTCGCACAAAACCTCTTCGATCACCGCAATGGCCTGCTGTGTGTGACTGACGATGCCCGCGGCGATCCGGAGGGAACCGGCGCAGCCCGGCTCGGTCGAGCGATCGCGCAGGTAGATGCCCTTCGCGAACGCTCCTTTGACGAGCGCGTCCGTCCGATCGCCGGCGCGGACGAGCACGAAGTTCGATTTGCTCCTGACGTACGTGAGACCCAGTCGGTCGCAGGCGGCGTACAGCAGCGCCTTCGACTCGTCCACCTGTCGGAGATAGCCGTTGAGGTGATCCAGATCCTCGAGAGCCGCAAGGATCGCGACCGCGGCCGCGACGTTCACGCTGTAGACAGGTACCGCACGCCGAACAGGATCCAGAGTGGCTGGGGCACCGACGAGGCAGCCGATGCGCAGCCCGGCGAGGCCGAACGCCTTCGAGAACGTCCGCCCGACGATGACGTTCGGGAAGGCGCCGAGTTCGGGGATGAAGCTGACACCCGCGAACTCAGCGTAGGCCTCGTCGACGAACACGACCGCCTCCGGCGGAACTCGCCTGGCAATCGTGCGTATGGCGTCGAGCGGCATGTCGACGCCGGTCGGATTGTTCGGGTTCGTCACGAAGACGACGCGCGTGTTGGGAGTGATGGCGGCGAGAACTTCGTCCAGGGGGAAGCTGAAGTCGGCGTGCGGCATCACCTGCACGAGTTTTCCGCCGGCGACCGCCGTGTCGAAGCGGAAGATCTCGAAGGCGGGCTCGGGAACGATCGCTTCCAGCTGCGGCCCGCCAATCGCGGCGCGCAGGTACGCGACGGCAACCGCCATGATCCCTTCGTCGAGACCGTTGACGAGCGTGATGGCCTCGGTCGACACGCCGAGATACTTTGCGACCGCGGCGGTCGCGGCAGTGTAAGGCGGGTAGAAGCCGATCTGATCGGGCCGAAGCCGCGCAAGCGCGTCGATGACGCGAGGCGAACAGCCGCCCGTGTTCTCGTTCTGGTGAAGGCGCAACCCCTCGTAGAGCTCAGGAGGTTTCTGATAATGACTCATGGCTTATGGCTTATGGCTTATTGCTGATGGCTGATGGCTATGGCAGATGGTCATCGTTACAGTTCATCGGCGCCTGGGCCTGGATCCGTTTCCCAGGCGCACCTCAATCGATTCCGCGTGCGCCTCGAGACCTTCGGCACGTGCGAGAGGGAGGATAGTCGGCGCCAGGCTCGCGAGGCCGTCGCGCGTGAGGCGCTGCACGGACATCACCCGCACGAAATCCGCGGCCGAGAGTCCGCCGCGGAAGCGCGCGGCTCCTGATGTAGGAAGCACATGGTTCGACCCTGTCGCATAGTCGCCGGCCGCCTGCGCGCTGTATGGGCCGATG
>DASSGK010000247.1:0-3456 GCA_035693505.1 Vicinamibacterales bacterium | reverse complement strand
GAGCTCGATCGACTCTCAAAGATGCCCGTCGCCGCGGCAGAGTACACCGTCTCGCGCACGTACCTCGACTGGCTCGTCGCGCTGCCGTGGAACAAACGCGCCGACGAGGTGATCGACCTCCCGAAAACGAAGACGGTTCTCGACGCCGATCACTCGGGCCTCGAGAAAGCCAAGGACCGCATCCTGGAGTACCTCGCGGTCCGCAAGCTGAACCCCGAAGTAAAGGGACCGATCCTCTGCTTCGCCGGGCCTCCCGGAGTCGGCAAGACGTCGCTCGCCAAGTCCATCGCGACCTCGCTTGGCCGCAAGTTCGTGCGCGTGTCGCTCGGCGGTATGCGTGATGAAGCGGAAATCCGCGGCCACCGACGGACGTACATCGGCGCGCTGCCCGGCCAAATCATTCAGGGGCTTCGGCGAGCCGATTCGAAGAACCCGGTGTTCATCCTCGACGAGATCGACAAGCTCGGCTCCGACTTCCGCGGCGATCCCTCGTCGGCCCTGCTCGAGGTGCTCGATCCGGAACAAAACAACACGTTTCGCGATCACTACCTCGACGTGCCGTTCGATCTGAGCGAGGTGCTGTTCATCACGACGGCCAACGTCCTCGATCCGATTCCACCGGCTCTTCGCGATCGCATGGAAGTGCTGGAAATCGCCGGGTACACGGAGGACGAGAAGCTGAAGATCGCAACCGACCATCTCGTCGGCAAACAGATCAAGAACCATGGGTTGACTCACGAGCAGATCCGCTTCACGCCGGAAGCGCTGCGCCAGGTGATTCGCGGCTATACCCGCGAGGCCGGAGTGCGGAATCTGGAGCGCGAAATTGGATCTATCTGCCGGAAAGTCGCGCGACGACGTGCTGAAGCGACGACCGACAGCATCGGGCTGATCGAAATCACGCCCGACACCGTCGTCGAGATGCTGGGCGCGCCGAGGTATCTGGACGAGGAGATCGAGGAACGCACCAAAGATCCCGGTGTCGCGATCGGCCTCGCCTGGACGCCGGTCGGCGGCGAAGTGCTCTTCATCGAAGCGTCGAGGATGGCAGGCGCCGGCTCGCTCACCCTCACGGGGCAGCTCGGAGATGTCATGAAAGAATCGGCGCGCGCCGCGTTGTCGTGGCTCCGCATGCACGCGAAGGCGTACAGCATCGACCCCGACTTCTTCAAGAACGCCGAGATGCACGTGCACGTGCCGTCAGGAGCGATTCCCAAGGACGGACCCTCTGCAGGCGTCACCATGGCTACCGCAATGGCGTCCGTGTTGACGGGACGCGCCGTACGCGGCGACCTCGCCATGACCGGTGAAATCACGCTGTCAGGGCGCGTGCTGCCGATCGGCGGCGTGAAGGAGAAAGTGCTTGCCGCGCGGCGCCTCGGCATCCACGAAGTGATTCTGCCGAAAGGCAACGCCAAGAACGTGAACGAGGATCTGACGCCGGAACTGCAGAAAGATCTGACCGTGCATCTGGTGTCGAGCATCGACGAGGTGCTGGCGCTCGCTCTCGAACCGGTGTCGACGGATCGTCCTCGCCATCACAAGAAGGAGCACAAGGCTCCGCGTCAGATGAGCGTCAGAGCGTAAGCCGTCTTCAGATCGACGATGTCGCCGCGGGCCACCATGGCTCTGGCCTCGGCGACGCTCGTCGGATGAACCGTGATGTCCTCGTCGTCGTCCGGCTTGTGCGTCGAATCGGGGGCCGGCGCGTGCAACCCGCTCACTCGAAAGAAGAACATTTCTTCGTCGCAATAGCCCGGCGCTGGAAACAACGCGGACAGCCGGTCGACCCGGCTGGGCGCCAGCGCCGTTTCTTCTTCGCATTCGCGCATCGCCGCCGCTTCGGGCGACTCCCCAGCGTCGATGCTCCCGGCCGGGAATTCCCACAACACGCGCCTCACGCTGTGGCGGTACTGGCGGATTAAGACCACTCGGCCGTCGTCGAGGATCGGGATCAGCACGACACACGGCGCGTGGCGGATGGTCGCGATTTCGTGCGTCCGTCCGCTGCCGTCCGCCGACGGCACCTGCTCGACGTCAACCGCGAACACGCGGGTCGTACAGACGATCGCCATGAATTTGCTCCGTCAACTCGTCGAGCACGCGCTGGAGATCGTCCGGCAGCGGACTCGTGAATTCCATTCGGCGTTTCTCGGTCGGGTGCGTGAACACCAGGCGTGCCGCATGTAGAAAAGGTCGACTGAGATGCGTCACGGCGCGGAGGTCGCCCGGCACGCGCCGATGGACGCCGCCGTACAGCGAATCGCCGACGATCGGATGGCCGATGGCGCTCAGGTGCACGCGAATCTGATGCGTGCGACCGGTGTGAATCGCAATGTGCGCCAGCGTCAGCACCACGCCGAACTTCTCCGTCTTCACGATGCGAGTCACTGCCTCCCGGCTGCGGCGGGCCTTGGCGGACATCCTTTTCCGGTTGGCGGGGTCGCGTCCGATCGGCGCGTCGATACGTCGTCCTGCCTGCACTTCTCCCCAGACCAGCGCGATGTATTCCTTCTCGACCTCTCGATCGTGGAACTGCCGCGACAGCTCTTCATGTGCCGCGTCGTTCTTCGCGACGACCATCAGGCCCGACGTGCCGCGGTCGAGACGATGGACGATGCCCGGCCGCTTCTCGCCGCCGATGCCGCTCAAATCGTCGATGTGGTGCAGGAGGGCATTGACCAGCGTGCCGCTCGAGTGTCCAGCGGCGGGATGGACCACCATGCCGGCCGGTTTGTCGACGACGATGAGATCGGCGTCCTGGTAGACGATTGGGAGCGGAAGTTCTTCGGCTTGCGGAACGGGATCGACCGGCTCCGGCAACTCGACGAGGATTGTCTGGCCGGCCTTCATCGGCTGATTGGCTTTCGCCGACCGCCCGTCCACGTGCACGCAGCCGTCTTTGATCAGTCTCTGAATGCTCGATCGCGAGTGGCCGCCAAGTACGGATGTGAGAAAGACGTCGAGGCGTGCGCCCGCACTATCGGCGGGCACCGAGAAGCTGGTGCTCACGCCGCGCGCTGACTGCGTGCGCCTTCGTGCGCGGGACCTCGGCTGAAGCGGCCGAGATAGAGGAGCATCGCGATGGCCAAGGGAGCGAGCAGCAGCGAGATGAACTGCGACGTCGAAAACGGACCCACAGTGCCGCGCTCGTCGCCGCGATAGAACTCGATGATGTACCGCGAGATCGAGTAGAGCAGCATGTACAACCAGAACGTGCGTCCCGGGAACTTTCGGCCCAACTTCTCTGTCGTCAGCAGGAAGATGAGAATCAGGAGCTCCGCGCCCGCCTCGTAGAGCTGAGTCGGATGCAGCGGGACGCCGAGCGGCGTGCCGACGTTCGACGCCGCGAACGGATCCGTGAACGTAATCGCCCACGGCACGTTCGTCGGTTTGCCGAAACAGCACCCGGCAAACGTACAGCCGAATCGCCCCACGACATGGCCGAGCGCGATG
>DASSGK010000246.1:0-16604 GCA_035693505.1 Vicinamibacterales bacterium | reverse complement strand
GTCGGCGGCAACAGGATTCGTGGCGAATGGCACAACCAATCCGCCGGGCACGGCGGACCGTTCCTGCTGGTTCTCGATACAGCCGGCGACGTCATGTACGGCTATACGGGTGCGTTCGATCCGGCTGGCGGCGCCCTGTTTCAGGCCTGGGTTTTAGCGAAGAAAGGAGTGCGATCGGATGCCGAGATCGATCAGATGCTCCGGTGGGGCGGAGAACAGTTGAGAAATCGTACCGTGGGACTTCCGGTCGCAGCGGCTGGAGCCTTGAGCCTGGTCGAAAAGCAAAGGTCCACGGTATAGTCCGGGCACCGGTACGCACATCTGCCATAGTCGCGTCCGGCGACGCAGCGGGAGTCAGGCATGGCTGACGACACCCCGGTCTTCATCTCCTACGCGCGCACGGACGAGCGCTACGCCGAAGAGCTGATGCGGCGCCTTGCCAGGGAGCCCGACATCGCGCCCTGGCAGGATCGGATCAGCATGTCACCCGGCGACTTCGAGAGTCAGCTGAAGGCTGGCATCGACGCGTCCGACTATCTGGTCCTTGTCCTGACGCCGGCCGCGCTCCGCTCGAAGTGGGTCGAGAAGGAATTGCGCTACGCGCGCGAGAACGGCCGTTGCATCGTTCCGATCAAGCCGGCGTTCGATTCGTCCGACACCGACAAGGAGCTCGATGAGCTTCGCGCCACGCTTCCGCTCTGGATGCAGAAGATCCAGGTCTACGATTTCGATCGCTACTGGAAGCGATTCGTCGCGGTGCTCCAGAACCCGTGTCAGGCAACGCGGTCGCCGTTCCTGGCGGCCGACCTTCCCAAGAACTTCGTCAGCCGGCCGCGCGAGTTCGACCGCATCATCGAGACGGTGCTCGACGCCGGGCGCCAGAATCCGAGCGGGAAGACCGTCGTGCTGCACGGCACTGGCGGATTCGGCAAGACCACGCTCGCACTCAGCGTCTGCCACGACGCCGACGTGTTCGCCGCGTGCGACGGCGGCATTCTGTGGGTGACGCTCGGCGAACAACCGTCGATCGTCAACGAGCTCGAGCGCATCTACGCGGCGCTGACCGGCGAGCGTCCGGGCTTCAAGAACCAGGACGATGCGATGTTCGAGGTCGCGAAGAAGCTGGACGACAAGCGGTGCCTGCTGGTGATCGACGACGTGTGGAGCTTTCAGGCGCTGAAGCCGTTTCTGTACGGAGCGCCCACGGTGTCGCGTCTCGTCACGACGCGGATCTTCAACGTGGCCGTCGGCGCGGCGGCCGACGAGCGTTGTCGAATCAATGTTGCGGAGCTGAGCGCCGATGAGAGCCAGCGCATGCTCGCAAAAGGCCTGTCCATGCCCGCCGCCAGTGCGCCGCACGTGGCCGTGCTCGCCGAGCGCCTCAAGCACGTCCCGTTGCTGCTGGATCTCGCCAACCGCACGCTGGCCCAGCAGGTGGCACTGGGACAGCCGGTCGAGACGGCGCTTCACTGGGCGCTCCAGAAGTACACCGATTTCGGCGTGGTGGCGTTCGACGAGAAGGACACCAAGGCGCGGCACGACGCCATCGGCAACACGATCGAAGTCAGCCTCGGGTGCGTCGCCGACGAGCGTGAGCGATGCCTGGAGCTCGGCGTCCTGCACGAGGACGCCGACGTCGCATTCAGCGTGCTCGGCACGCTGTGGGGGCTCAGGGATCCGCAGGTGCAGGAGCTGGCCCAGCGGCTGCACAACTTCGGATTGATCAAGCTGAACCTGCCGGGCCGCACGATTCGCCTGCACGACTACATCCGGGAATACTTCGAAGGCATCCTCTCCGATGCGCCGCACGTGCATGGACGCCTCGTCGACGCCTGGAAGCGCGAGCGGCAGGTACCCGGCGGGTATCCGATTCAACACATCGTCTTTCACCTCGTGGAGTCGATGGCGGACAGCTCGCTCGCGGCGCTTCGTTCGACGCAACTCCTCGATCTGCTCAACGACGAACGGTTTCAGCGGTACCAGCGTCAGCACGGCGACGCGACGGCCCTGGACAGGAAGCTCACGCTGGCGATCGCGCGCGCCGCCGAGAGCACCGCGCCGGAAATTCCCGCGCTCATCGCGTCGCTCGCGCTGGTGCGAAAGTCGTATGCGGCACAAGCCCGTGATGCCGCGGTCGTGTTTCAGACCGCGGAGGCGGGACGAATTGCCGCGGCGGTCGACCTGCTGAAGCTGTTCGAGGCGGACCGGCACTGGGACACGCTGGCGCGTCTCGTGATCGCGTGGATCGCGCCGGCCGGAAACGCCGCTGACGCACGCGCCGTGGTGGACGAGGTGTCGATACACTGCGATCTGCCGCACCTCCGCACCATGCTCGCGTGGGTGCAGCAGCCGGCCGGGGGCGTGCCGCCCGGCCTTCCCGAGATCAGCGGAGGTCCCGACTTGCGCTACGTGGCCGCGATTCTTCAGCGCGCGGGCGGTGCGGAGAAGATCGAGGGTCTGGAGTCGCTGACGCGAGAGGACCTCGCCTCGGGCACGGACGCGTCCGGATTCATCGCGGAGCGCGACGGGCCGGACCTCGTCGCCTTTGCGAAGCTCGATCCCGGGAAGAACACGCAGTACCTCGAACGGTACCTGGACATTCACGCAGCGAACCGTTACGAGCACTACCGCAATCGTTCGCTCTGGATGCTCCTCCAGCCGATTCTGCAGTTTCCGGATCCGGTATGGGTCCGGCGCCTGGTTCGCCGGATAGCGACCGCTGCGCTCACGGTCACGAGCGTCGATTTCGAGGAACTGCTGCCGATCGCCGTTCGTGGAGTACGGGCGCACCAGGGTGATCGAACCGCCGCCATGGAGATCGAAGAGGCGCGTCAACGCCTGATCCAGGCGACCGCCACGCTGAGGCCCGACGAAGGACGGACCGACTCGTGGTCGCACTACCAGCGGCGCGCGTCGTCGCTGGCCGAAGTCGTTGCCCTCGCGTACGACAGGCGAAGCGACGCCGCGGATCTGCTGCGCCTCGCGCGCGGCCTGCCCAAAGGATTCGCGGGCTTCCGCGCGCCGTCAGCGCTCATGCTCGCGGAGAGCACGCGAATTTCCGCGCCAGACGATGGTGATGCGCACGAACGGGCATTGACGTCGGCGTGTGCCGCGTCGCACCGGATCCAGGATCATCGGTTCTGTCTTCAGATGACCGCCATGGTCAACGCTATCCGGGCCCGGTGGTCGGACATGACGGCCGTCGATTTGGAGGCGGTCGTCGGACGTTTCCTCGACAACCCGCTGGCGGCCGAGTTTTGCGCGGTTCATCGTGTTCTCGAGCAGTTCGAGTACCGCGCGGAGGATCAGCTTCACTTCCAGGCACTACCTATTCCTGAATCCGTCCGTCAGGCGCGCACGCTCGGCGAGATCGCGGCGATCCTCGACTACGAGCCCGAGACGTTGGTCGCCGTCAACGACTGGATCCTGGCAACGCCGGAGACTGTTCTCGGCGAGCCGCTTCAAAAAGACGACGAGGTCAACATCCCCGATCCGGACTTTGCTCCGCTGCTTGCAGCAAGGTTCGCGGCGGAAGCGATGGTCGCGGCCGGCCTGTCGCCCGACGAGCGCACGCTCCTGATCCAGCGGCTCGTGCGGATGGCGCTGCCCAATCCCACGGCCGCCGACACGGTGCTTGGCCGACTGATCCTCTCGACGCTCGCTCAGCCTCAGCCGCTGCCCGCGATGCTGAGGGATCTTCCGCTGCCCAACGCGAACGCCGACGAGCCCACGGATTTCTACCGTCTGGACGTCTTGTAAGCTGTCGGGCAGGCCTGCCGCCTCCGCGCTCCGCGCTACAGCGCGCCTCGCCGTAGCGAAGCGAAGGCCGGAAGGCCTGCACCACATCGGAGTCGGATCTACATCGCACTCGAAACTGCGACCAGAAGGAACCGCGGAGACCGCGAAGACCGCAGAGAAACATGTTCTCTGCGTGCTTTGCGTTCTCAGCGGTTTCTTCTGATCGTGAGCTCGAAACATCGCCCGACCGCCCTTCGTCTACCCTTTTCATGAGCACACAGACGTGACCGATTCGAATCGGACGTTCTGGGGCCTGATGTGGCTGGAGCGGCTGTGGCAGGACGTCAAGTTCGGCTGCCGCACTTTGGCCGCGAGCCCGGCCTTTACGATCGTCGCGGTGCTCTCGCTGGCGATCGGCATCGGCGCCAACTGCGCCATCTTCAGCTTTGCCGATGCCCTTTTGTTGAGGCCGCTGCCCGTCGCGCGGCCGTCCGAGGTCTTCGCCGTCGGCTCGACCACCTCCATCGAGGCCTTCAACCTCAGCGCGCTGGTGTCCTCCTATCGCGACTACGTCGACATTCGCGATAGGAGCAAATCGTTCGAGGGGCTGGCGGCCTTCCAGTACATCACCGCCGGCTTCGCGGTCGATCCGACGCACTCGCCCAAGCTGAAGATGGGGATGCTGCTCAGCGCCAACATGTTCCCCTTGATGGGAGTCGAGCCGACGATCGGCCGCGGGTTCAGGCCTGACGAGGATCAGGTGCCGGGCCGCGACGCCGTCGTCGTTCTCGGCCGGCGGTTGTGGGAGGACGAGTTCGGTTCCGACGCATCGATCCTCGGCCGGCGTGTCCGGATCAACGGGACGGAGCTCACCGTCGTCGGCGTCGCACCAGGCGAGTTCACGGGGCTCGATCAGTTCGTGCGATCGGATTTCTTCGTGCCGCTGATGATGGCGGACCGCCTCAACGTCGATCCGACCGTCCGCTCACTCGAAGCGCGCGACGCGCGCAACCTGACGCTGAAGGGACGGCTGCGGCCGGGCGTCACGCAGGCGGCCGCCCAGGCGGAATTGACGACGATCGCCACCGATCTGGAGCGCGCCTATCCCGACACCAACAAGAATCGCCGTCTGGCGATCCGCACCGAGCTGCAGGCGCGGATGGCCGCCGATCCGCCGGACGCGACGTTGATCGCCATGCTGTCGACGCTGGCGCTGGCGGTGCTCTTCGTCGCGTGCGCGAACGTCGCCGGCCTTCTCACCAGCCGTGCGCCGGCTCGCGCGAAGGAGCTGGCGCTCCGGCTCGCGATCGGAGCGGGCCGCGGCCGACTCATCCGCCAGCTGGTCACCGAAAGCTTTCTGCTTGCGCTGGCCGGCGGCGTTGCGGGGCTCGGCGTCGGATATGCCGGCATGATCCTGTTCCGGCAGATCGAAATTCCGACCGATCTCCCGATCGCGCTCGCGTTTCGAATGGATCGGCGGGCGCTCGCCTTCAGCTTGATCGTCGCAGTCGTGAGCGCCGTCATGTTCGGTCTCGTCCCGGCGATTCAGGCGACGCGGACGGATTTGATGACGGTCATGAAGTCGGGCGAGGGCGCAGGATCCGGCCGGCGCCGTCGCTGGGGACGGCCCTTGCTCGTCGGCGGGCAGGTCGCCGTGTCCGTCGTCCTGCTCGTCGTGGCGCTGTTCATGTACCGCGAGTTCCGGCATCAGCTCGCGCAGGGGCCCGGCTATCGCACCGATCATCTGATGCTGATGAGCGTCGATCCATCGCTCGTGCACTACACCGACGACCAGTCGAAACAGTTCTTCGAGCAGGTCGCGGAGCGCGCGCGAACCGTGCCGGGCGTGAAGACGATCGCCCTCTCTTCGTCGGTGCCGATGGCCAACGATGGCGGCTCGGCGGCCGTGATGCCCGAAGGTTTTCAGTTCCCGGTGGGGAAGGACAGCGCCCGGGTCGTTTCGGCGAACGTCGACGAGTTCTACTTCGACGCGATGGGGATCCCGTTGCTCGCGGGGCGCGCGTTCCGGCACACCGACGATGCGGCCGCGCCGCGTGTGGCCATCGTGAACCAGCAGTTCGCGCAGCGCTACTGGCCGAACCAGGATCCCATCGGCAAGCGTTTCCGGCTGGCGGACAAGGATAAGCCGTGGGTGCAGATCGTCGGGCTGGCGAAGACGGCCAAGTACATCTTCATCGCGGAGCCGCCGACTGAATTCATCTATTTCCCGTACAGGCAGATGGGCCGGCAGCAGCAGATGTCGTTGCTGGCCGAGTCGACGGGCGACGCCGCAAGCCTTGCGGCGCCGCTGCGCGACGTCGTTCACGGTCTCGACCCGAACATGCCGATCTTCAACGTGAGGACGATGGCTCGGCTGTTCCAGATGCGCGCGACGAGCGTCTTCAACGTCCTGATCACACTGGTCGGCGGCATGGGTCTGATGGGGCTCGGGTTGGCCATCGTCGGCTTGTACGGTCTGGTCGCCTATGCGGTCAGCCGCCGCACACGGGAAATCGGCATTCGGATGGCGATTGGCGCCGACCGTGCGGTCGTCCTGCGGATGATTCTCCGGCAAGGCCTGCTGCTGTCGGTCGTCGGCCTTGTGGTCGGGCTTGCCGCGAGCGTCGGCGCGGGCCGCGTGATGCGCGCCGCGTTTCCGTCGGGCAACGACCAGCGCGACGTCGCCGCGCTTCTCATCGTGATTCCGGTGGTCCTCGCCGTCACGTTCCTCGCCGCGTATCTTCCCGCCCGGCGCGCGTCTCGCGTCAATCCGGTCCAGGCGCTCCGGTACGAATGACCGGCGTGCTCGCACGCTGAAATCGTTTCGCGACTTGCTCCCTATAGGGACGTAGGGGAGGAGTCCGACATGATTTCCAGATTCTCGGCTTCGAGGACGCGATGACTACGGTGTGGGTGCAGCTCGCCAACGTCGGCGCGAACTGGATGACGCCCTGCCGGAAGGCCGTGACCGCACTGAACGACCTGTTCAGGCGGAACCAGATCAACGTCTCGCTGACCACGAACCACTCGAACGGACCGTCCATCACGGTGAAGGTCGACCCGGGCATCCAGGGCACCGCGGTGCACGGCCGCACGACGGCCGAGTCCACCGACACCGGCAGGTTGTTGCGGGCTGAGGTGCGGCTGCCGGTGAAGGTCACGATCAACACGCCGAAGGGGCAGCGCGACGCCGGCCTTGGCGTGCTCGAAGTGATCGCCGGCCACGAGTTCGTGCACGCGCTGGGGCACAGCGCTCACAACTCGCACCTGATGGGCCAGACGATGAACAAGGAGCTGGGCGACAGCGGCGCCGGGGACAGGCTCCGCTCGGGCGGCGTCAAGATGCCGCCGCTCATGCTGTCCACCGAATCGATCGATCAGCTCAAGACGATCTGGAACTGATCTACCGGGTGCTCTTCGCGCTGTCGCAGGACGAGCCGACGAGGGTCGAGATCACGATCAGAGGGTTCTTGCCCTTGCGTCCGATGCTGTGATTGTCGCCGTTGGGGACGAACACGAGCGAGCCGGCGTGGATCGGGCTCTCATCGTTGCCGATTTTCATCGAGCCGTCGCCGGCGACGACGTAGATGATTTCGTCGACGCCGTCGTGCACGTGCGTGGCGAGGCTGTCGCGCATCTGCAGCAAGCGGACGGTTTCCCGCGGCTTGCAGGCGAGGATCGATTCCTTCATCGGATCGCGGCCGATGAAGTTCTTGTCGACGAAGTCGGGGATGGACATGGCCAGCGGCGGCCCGCTCGAGGGCATCGGCGCGGCCTTCGCTTCCATCGGCTTGGCCGGCGGGGGAGGCGGGGGCGGCGGCGGTGCCGCATTCAGCACCACCTCGACGGGGTTCCACGCGCCGTTGCCGACCGAGAACTCGCGCTCGAGCGTCACGAACCCGTCGAGCTCGCAGTGGAGCCGAAACGTGCCCGGCTTCGGAATCGGCACGATGGCGGTGCCGGCAGCCCCTGTCACGAATTCACCGCTGGCGCCGGCGCCGGACAACTGGAGATGGACGCCGGTCAGGCTGGCGCCGTCCTGGTCCTTCACGGACACCCGCACGGAGGTCGGTTTGGCGGCGGTGGCGGCTGGCCGTGGCGCGGGCGCCTTTACGGGCGCTTTCGCCGGCGTCTGAGCTGGCGTTTGCGCGGGCGTTGGTGCCGGCGTTTGAGCCGACGGGTTGGCGACCGCGGCGCCGAGCATCAACACGGCCAATAAGCCCTTCATGGTTCTGACTCCCTTACGCGTGACTACGCAAAGTCCGTGCTTGACGCTTCATCGAATTCCGGGCGTTTTACGACTTCAGCGAGTCAGGCTCGTCAGCAGGCGGACAGGGCGCGTAAGGTTGGTGAGTAGCTCGACGATTGAAGCAGCGAAGACAACCAAACACATTTGCTCGGAGCCTCGAGCGCCGTCCAAGCCTCCATACCGAGGTCAGCCAGCGTCGGGTTTGACCTTTGAAGGCGGCAGGTAGATCGTGAATTCGATGGTCCGCTGGATCAGCACGCTGTGGACGCCGCTACGATCGCCTTCCTCAACCAGTTCGAGTCGCCGGAGAAGCGGATATCTCGCCTCGCGAACTTCTCCCAGGGTTGCCTGGGCGCGATCGTGCCAGATCGCGTAGCTGCCCAGGGCGCCGTCCTGCCTGAAGAAGTAGCACCGCATTGGATGCGTCAGCAGGACTAGACCGGCTTCGAGGTTCGACACGCCGGTCAACCGGGCAGGAGGAGAGCCGGTGTCTTCGATGGCCAACTGCGCCGGAGCCCAACGCGATCGAGTGTTGACCTGGAACGTCGAATACCGCGCCGACGCGTCATCGTACCGGCAGTCGAATTCCATCCGGGCACGATGCCACGGCAACCGCCAGAGATACCGCGGGACGGCCACCGAGACCGAGTCCAGACATGTCCCGAAAAACCACGCCGCCTGTTCACCGGTGCGAGTGTCCCTCACGTACGCGCGGTAGTTGGTCTGGCCGAAGCTCCTCTTGAACCAGGGACACGCGACGAACCGGAAATCGCGATCGAGAAACGTGACGACCGAGACCAATGCGCGAGGCGGCCGCCCATCGGCAGCGAGGCAGACCGGCTCGAATCGAGGATGGAGGTGTCGTCGCAGCGTCGACGGATCGACCCAATACGTGACGATCGCAAAGTGTTGCAGCGTCGTTTCGACGGCCAGGCCGCGTGGAGCCGGCCTGGAGAGAAGCGATGGCGTGAAGCGAAGATCTTCGATCGACATTCGTGAGAATGGTTGTCACCGGCTGGCTGGCTACCGGCGGTAGACCACCCGCCCTTTGAAGATCGTGAGATCGCAGCGCATGTCTTTCAGCTGATCGGTCGGCACGCTGTACGGATCGCGATCCCACACCGCGAGGTCGGCGTCCTTCCCGGCCGCGATCGTGCCGATGCGATCGTCGAGGAACAGCTGATGCGCGGCCCAGACCGTGTACGATCGCAGCGCCGTCTTGATGTCGACGGCCTCCTTCGCGCCGAACGGCGCCGCGCCGAACGTGCCGTGCAGCGTCGTGCGGGCGACCGACGACCAGAGGCCGTAGCGTGCCGGGAAAGGCGTCACCGGATAGTCCGAGCCGCCCGCCCACTTGATGCCTTTCCGCACGTAGGTCTGGAACGGTTTCAGTCGACCGACGCGCGACGGACCGAGGTTGCCGGCATAGTTATCGCCGATCCACCACATGAACTCGGCCTGCGATTCCGGGTACGCCGCGTCGAAGTCGCGCTGCAGGCGTGCCGTGACGTCGATCGCGTGATCGGTCGGCGTGTTGTCGTGGATGATTCCGTGGCGCAGGCCTTTGGTCGGTTTGTTTTTCAGCGCAAGGTCGTAGGTGTCGACGACCCAGTCGATCGCGCGATCGCCGATCGCGTGCGTGCTGACGTGAATGCCGGCGTTGTGGAGATCGATCACGATGCGCCGGTAGGTGTCGGGCTCGATGGCGGGATAGCCGCGGTTGCCGGCGTCGACGCCGTCGAAGTTCTTGTGCCACTCGTCGTGCATCCACGCGGTGCGCGCGCCGCCGCTGCCGTCCATGAACATCTTCACGCCGCCGGAGAAAAGGACGCCGTCGCCCAGCGACGCGGGCGGCCTGGGCTGCGCGAGCACGCGCGCCATCACCTGATCGGCGTTCTGGCCGTTGCGCGATCCCATCCACAGCGCGAACATGCGGATCGTCAGCGTTCCCTCGCGCAGCAGCTCCTGATAAAGCTCCCACTTCTCCGCGTTGATGCCGGGATCCTTCGCGCCGGTCATGCCTTCCTTGTTGAAGTCCTGGATCAGGCGCGCGATGCCTTGTTTCTGCTGCTCCCGCGTGAACGGCGGCACGAGGCGCGTCACGAGGCCGGCGGCTGACTCCTTGAGGACGCCGGTCGGACGTCCCTGTGCGTCGCGGTCGATCGTGCCCGCCGGCGGATCCCTGGTCTCCGCCCGGACCTCGGCCATCTTCAGCGCGTAGCTGTTCCCCACACCGTAGTGTCCGGTCGTGTGCTCGAGCCAGACGGGGTTGTTCGGCGCCACCTTGTCGAGATCTGCGGCTGTGACGTAGCGACGCTCGGTCAGCTTGCCTTCGTCCCAGCCGCTCCCCGAGACCCACTCGCCCGGCTTGGCCGTGGCGACGCGCGCCGCCACGCGCTGCAGGATGTCGTCCACCTTCGTGATCGACGCGTCGGTGAGATCCACCGAGAACAGCTGCGACGCTTCAGAGAAATGGACGTGGGTGTCGATCAATCCGGGCGTGACGGCGCGTCCGTGGAGATCGACGACCTCGGTGCGCGGGCCTACGCGCGCTCGAATCTGGTCCGTCGTGCCGACGGCGGCAATCTGTCCACCTGCGATGGCGACAGCCTGGGCGACACTGTCGGTGGCGTCCACCGTCAGCACGCGGCCGTTGATCAGCACGAGGTCGGCGGGCGGAGGCGTCTGCGCACGAGGCGCGCCGGCGGATCCGACGATCGCGGTGACTGCGCAGACCGCAGCCAATCCCACCGCATTCCGCCGCCAACGAGCGCTCATCCGGATCGCCATCGGTGTCACCTGTTCTTTCTTTTGCGCGTCGCGTGTCTGACCCAGGCCGCGTAGTTCTTGGGGGCGTCGAGCTTCTTCAACGTTTTCCACGCGGAGACGGCGGCCGCACGCGTCGCGCTCTTGTCGGCTTCGAGGAAGTCAGCGACGAAGTTGACGTAGCGATCCTGAGGGATCCGCTCGAATCGCGGCATCTTGTTCAGGAGAACGTAGTGCCTGACGAGATCACCGTACGTCGGGCGCTCGCCATTCGTGATTTGTTCTTCACGCCAGCGGTTCAGGCGATACCAGACGCCGGACTTCTCACGAGTGTCGGCCGCCATTTTACGGGCATGCTCAATGATGAAGTCCTTCGTTTCACGGTTGCTCGTGTAGTGCTCAATTCGGAGCTTCAGGTCGAGGCCGCGTTCGGTGTCCCTGGCGCCGACCTTGCGCAGCGAACGCTTCGTCGGTGATGACGCATCCCCTGTACGCAGGAACCTCACGATGGCTTTTTCGAGTTCGTCTTTTCGGAGCTTCTTCGCGGCCGGGATCCCAATCCGTTCGGCGAAGGTCTTCAACTGGTCGAGATACCAATAGCCGTTCTCGAACTCGCGCAGCGTCATCGTCCGCGAGAGGGCGGTGCCCATGCGCGAGAGCTTACACTGCCGAACTGAGGGTTTGGTCGGTCTATTGGAACTTCTTCAGCTTCGCATCCCAGTTGACGACGACGGTGATCGGCGAGGGACTCTTTTCTTCCGCGCTGACGTTGACGAGGATGCGCTGGCCATCGCGCGACACGACATAGAGGTCGTGATCGAGAAATCCCGTCGTGATGCCGGTGTCGAAGAGCGTCCGGGGCGCGCCGGTCTCGAACGTCGACGAATCGCTCGTCACTGCGGCTGCCATCAGCCGACCATCGAGTGCCAGATAGAAGATTTCCTTGCCGTCGTGGCGCCATCGCGGCTGCGTGCCGCCGTGCGTCGAGACCCGCCACTTCCCATCGCCGCCGGGAAAGCGTCGGACGTACACCTCCGGCGCGCCCGACTCGTCCGACGTGTACGCGACCCATCGGACGTCGGGCGAGAACTTGCCCTGCAGTTCATTGGAGGGCGAGACGAGGAACGGCTGCGCCTTCTCGCGCGGCGACATCGGCAGAATCCAGAGATCACCCGGTGTCTGACCGAGTATGTAGAGCAAGTACCGTCCATCGAGTGACCAGTCGGTCGGTAGCAGCGATAGCTTCGCGCTCGATGCGAGGAGCAGTTCTTCGCCGCCGACACCGTCGGTGCGTGTGGAGTACATGTCGATGCCGCCGAGGCGGTTCGACGCAAACGCCACGCGGCTGCCATCAGGAGACCAAACGGGGCCGTGTGCGCCGAAGGCATCGAACAGGAGGCGTGACGTGACGCCGCGCGCCAGCTCGACGATCCAGATGGTGTGTTTCCCGGACGCGACATCGGTTTTCTCAATCGCTGTCCGGACACCATCCGGCGCGAGCGCCGGATTCTGATAGTCGGCCGCCGTGGGGAACGACCCGACCTCCCTGCCGTCGCGATCGAACTCGACGAGACGGCTGTCCGGGCTCGCGCTTCGGTACGCGAGCACACCAGCGCTCGACGCAAACGCGCTGCCCGAGCGCTCCGGATTGTCGAGCGAAATCTGATCCGCGATCGTGACCGGTTCGCCGGCCACCCGCGCGCGATCGGCATCGTAGGCGTGCGCCACCAGCGAATGCGAGTTCAGCGCAAACAGATAGTTTCCCGCCGGAGAGACGTTCGATATCGCGGCGAGGACTCGCTGCGTCTGCGATGAATCGAGCGACCCCTGATAGATGCCCGTCTGCTCCCGGATTTCGCTTCGCGCCAGATACAGGAAGCGGCGGCCATCTGGCAGGAAGACCGGCCACACATGGCTGTGCTCCTTGCGCGACGCGTCGAGCGTCGTCACCGGCGTAACCGCCCCGCCGGTATCCGCGAGGCGCTGAATCCCGCCGCTGCTTCCGCCGATGAGAATGGTCCCGTCACGATTCCACGTCCCGCCTCTCACGAACGGCGCGTCGCACAAAACCTGAACGGAACCACCCGCTTCGTCGATCCGCCGCAGCTTTCCCGATGCGAAGAATCCGATCGACCGGCCGTCCGGCGACCAGAACGGGTAGTACCCATTTTCCGAGCCGTCGAGCGGCCGGGCCGATACCGAATCGAATCGACGCACCCACAAACGCCTCGTGCCGTCGGCTGATAGCGCGACGAACACGAGACGCGTGCCGTCGGGTGAGACAGCCATGTCGGCGGTCCCGCGCGGAAACCTGGTGCCCGGGGGCGGGTCGATGGAGAAACTGATGCTCGACGCCGCGGCCGGAACCTGCCGCCGCGAGGAGACGAGCGCGGCGCTCGCAGCCGCGGTAATCGTGGCAATGGTGGCAACGGCGGCCCACACAACGTGCGGCCGCATCGACCGGCGAGTGGCGACCGGACGCGCCGCGTCTACTCCGGCCGCCCTACTATCGTCGTCGCGCGCCCACGTCAGCTGACGCAGGAGATCGCGAGCGGTCTGAAACCGATCGTCCGGATGCTTGGCGAGACACGTGCGGACGATGCGGTCGACGGCCGGCGGCGTGAGAGGTTGGAGACTCGAGAGCGGCGGCGGCTCGCGCTCGAGGATCGCGGCGATCAGGCTGGCCTGACTCGCGCCTTCGAACGCTTTTCGGCCGGTGATCATCTCGTAGAGCACCAGGCCGAGCGCGAACATGTCGGTGCGCGCGTCGGCCGTGGTTCCATCCAGCTGTTCGGGCGCCATGTACTGAACCGTGCCGAGCAGCGCCCCTGGTACGGTCAGCTCCGACGCGGGCACCGGAGATCCCGTCGTCGCGCCGGTCGGCGGAGCGGACGCTTTGGCGAGCCCGAAGTCGAGCAGTTTTGCGGTGGGCGGCGCCGACGCACGATCTTTCACGAGGAAGACGTTGCCCGGCTTCAGATCGCGGTGCACGATTCCGGCGCGGTGCGCGCTGTCGAGCGCCGCGGCAATCTGGATGGCGATCTCGAGCGCCTGCGGCAGCGACAGCGGTCCCGTTGCGAGTCGTGACGCGAGCGTTTCGCCGGCGAGGTGCTCCATCACCAGGAAGTCGACGCCGTCCTGGTGGCCGACGTCGTGCAGCGTGCAGATGTGCGGGTGGCTCAAGGCGGCGACCGCGCGCGCCTCGCGGTCGAAGCGCTCGCGTGCGTGCGAATCGCCACCGGTGTGCGCACGCATCACCTTGATCGCCACCGTGCGATCGAGGCGGGTGTCGCAGGCCTTGTAGACGTCGCCCATCCCGCCTGCACCGATCAGCGAGTGGATTTCATAAGCGCCGAGCCGATCGCCAGCACGGACGCCGCGGCCGGGCGCGACGGCGGTTAGAAGCGTCGCCTCGCTCGGCAGCGCGCGCAGCAGCTCCACGGCAGGCTGCTCGGCGAAATCGCCGGCTTGCTGGTGCGTGGCCAGAAGCGATTCCACTTCCGCCAGCAGGGCACGATCGTCGCCGCACAGCTCGCGCGCCCGTGCCATGCGCGCGTCCGGCGGGGAGTCCAGGGCTTCCTGGAACACGTGCTTGACGCGGTCCCAGGTCGGCGCGTCCATCAGGCCTCGGTCCGATCAGGACTGGCGGTCATGCGGCGGTACAGCCAGGTCCGCGCCGTCTGCCACTCACGCGTCACCGTGGAGCGCGACGTCGACAGGACCTCCGCCACTTCCTGCTCCGAGAGACCGCCGAAGTAGCGAAGTTCCATGATCTGTGCCATTCGCGGGTCGAAGGTCGTCAGCTCGTCCAGCGCGTGATCGAGCGCGAGCAGCTCGCAGCTGCGGGGTTCGGTGACCGCGACATGGTCGTCGAGCGCGACCTGATACGCCGAGTGCGGCCGCTTCGCGGCCCGATGCGCCCGCGCGTGGTCGACCAGGATGCGCCGCATCATCTGGGCGGCGACGCCGAGGAAATGCGCGCGGTTCTGCCACGCCACCCGCTTCTGACCGACCAGCCGAAGAAACGCCTCGTTGACCAGCGCTGTCGGCTGCAGCGTGTGGTCGCGGCGCTCGTGGCGAAGGTAGCCGGCGGCGCGCTGCCGGAGCTCGCGGTAGACCAGCGGCAGCAGTTCGTCCCGCGCCTGCAGATCGCCCTGTCCCCACGCCTGGAGGAGACCGCTGACGGTGCTAGATCGGTCGGCCACGTCTCAGTGCCTTGTGGCGGTGAATTTGAGCCCTCACCTTATAGATCCCGGCATCCGGCAGTCAACCGGCTCCACCCGGGAAGGGATGACGCGGTGACGCGGTCGGGCGGCGGTGCCCCTGACGCATTCCGCCGCGCGTTCTCGCGTTGAGGTCCCAGAGGA
The DNA here is from genome assembly GCA_035693505.1 of Vicinamibacterales bacterium. GTDB lineage: Bacteria > Acidobacteriota > Vicinamibacteria > Vicinamibacterales > CAVVIG01 > CAVQFC01. Next base: position 1,484 of record DASSGK010000246.1, on the reverse strand, counting down.
GACACACCATGAAGAACTTCAGAGCTTCATACTTTCTCTCCGCACTCGTGTGCCTGATTGCGGCCGCGGCGTCGACCCCCCTGGCCTCCGCCCAGGCGCCGCTCACCGTCTACCAGACCACCCTCGAAGAACCAGGGCAGCTCACGAAGGAAATCTCGACCGAGACGCTCTTGTCGATCCTGGCCACCAAGAGTGAGCCGGTGTTCGACGTGCGCACCGCCAAGGAGTACGCGATCGCCCACATCTCTGGAACTATCAATATCTACGAGAAGGAAGTCGATCAGATTGCCCTTCTGTATCCCAATCTCGATCAGCCGATGATTCTGTATTGCAACGGCCCCTCATGCGGGAAGAGCAAGCGGACCTCGGAGCAGCTGGTGGCGATGGGGTACACGCACGTCCGCCGCTACCAGCTCGGCATGCCGGTCTGGCGCGCCCTCAGCCAGACCGTGCAGACCGACATGGTCGGCTTCGACTACATCTTCAAGGGGGACAAGACCGCCGTATTCGTCGACGCGCGCACGCCGGCGGAATTCACCACCGGGACCGTTCCGGGCGCCGTCAACGTGCAAAAGGGCGAGGCCACCGCGGCGAACGACGATGGCCGTTTGCCGTTCACGGACAAGGGGACGCGCGTCGTCGTCATCGGCAACACGGCGGAGCAGTCGCGGGTCGTGGCGGCGGAGATCGCGAAGAAGGCGTACTGGAACAGCAGTTATTTCGGCGGCGAATTCGCCGATCTCCTGCTGGCGGGATTCATCAATCATCGGCCGATGGCGTTCGCGAAGAACGCGACCGTGCCGGCCGGCTCGGCGTGCACGGCCGCGATCGGTCCCGCGACGATCGACAACGGATCGTCGGATCCGGACAGCGGCGATGTCCTGACGTTGTCAGTCAATCCCACTGGGCCGCTTGGACTGGGTCCGCACGACGTGTCGCTGATCGCGACAGATCGGTACGGCGCGTCGAGCTCGACGACGTCGATCGTCACGGTGGCCGACCAGAGCGCGCCCGTGATCACGGGACTCGCCGTCGACAAGCCGGTGCTGTGGCCGGCAAACGGCCACGCGGAACTCGTCACGGTCACGTATGCGGTGGCCGACAACTGCGGACAGGTTCAGACCGAGCTGCGAGTGTCGAGCAGCGAGTCGGCGGGCGCCGGGGAAGGCAGCCGAGGCGGGGACTGGAAGATCGTCGACCCGTATCACGTGCTCCTGGCGGCCAGTCGCGATCGCAGCTATCGGATCGAGGTGATCGCGACCGACGAAGCGGGCAACACTGCGACATCGTCTGTCGCTGTGCGCGTCGGGCGGTAATGGCATTCGTGCCGCGGTGGGTCTCCCGCCGCGGCGCGATAGTCTCGGTTTACGCGGGCACAGCAGCACTGCTGGACCGCCGCTGAAGCACGGACCTTCCTGGCCGCCGCACTCGCACGCGGGCCACAGCCTGCCGCCTTCTACGCACTCGCACTCGATTCCGGTGCC
>DASSGK010000245.1:0-5040 GCA_035693505.1 Vicinamibacterales bacterium | reverse complement strand
GCGGCTCTTCGCGCTCGAGCAGTTGAGCGGAATGCGCGGCGATCTCTTTCTGTGCGACCCGCACCGGATTATCGTGACCGGCCCGAGCCGATTGCGCGGCCGTCCTCTCGATAGCCGCGATCTTCGATCAGGGATGGCGTTGATTGCCGCCGGCCTGGCGGCAGAGGGCCAGAGCAGGCTCTCGCCTCTGGAGACAGTGGAGCGAGGCTACGGGCGGCTGGTCGAGCGACTGCAAGGCCTCGGGGCTAAAGTGGCCAAGATGCCATAGAGTCAGGAGTCTTTAGTCGTTAGTACGGAGTCTCGAGTCAATAGTCGAGTCGATAGTCTTGAGTCGAATCGACTATCGACCGACTATCGACTAATGACCTGACTATCGACTAGAGACTTCGTACTAACAACTCTCGACTTACGACTGGTCTACTGTCTACCCCCGGGCTTCTTGATCGGCACCGCGGGGTTCGCGAGGTCTTCCTTCGGCAGTTCCGGCGGCTTCGGCGGCTCCGCGACCGGCAGCGGCGGCAGCTCCGCGATCGGCGCCAGTGAGTCACGCCCGACGCGGAACGGTCTCAGATCGGCCTCTGACAGATCCAGAACGCGGATGATGTGCGGAGTCAGTGTCAGGATGACGTCGGTCTGGGTAATCGACTTGGTGGTATGGCCAAAGAGATGGCCGACCAGCGGCAGATCGCTCAGTCCAGGCAGGCCATCGAGCGAATGCCGTTCCTCGTCGCGAATCAACCCCGCCAGCATGTTCGTTTCGCCGTCACGCAGGCGGATGACCGTCGTGATCTCACGGTTGCCGAATGTAGGCAGGCCGCCGAAGCCGGTCCCCGAGATATTGGTCACCGCGATCTTGAGTTGCAGCGATACGTCGTCGTCGTGATGCGTGCGCGGCGTGATGTCGATGTTCACGCCGATGTTCTGATAGTTGAATGACGTGATCGGCTGCTGCGACACGCCGCCGGTCGCGATCGGCGCGAAGGTGGTCACCGGCACCGGCACCTGATCGCCGAAGCGCGCCGTCGCGCCGACGCCGTCGGTCGTGCGCAGCTGCGGGTTTGCGAGGGTGCGCGTGTTCGTGTCGCTCTTGAGCAGCCGGTAGTAGAGGGACGGCAGGTTGGCGAGCAGGATGTCGGACTGCGACAGGTTGCGGAGGGCCGACAGCGAGATGCCCGTCGTGCCGTTGTCAATCGAGACGCTGCCGTTGATCCCTGGGGATCCTGGTGACGCGATCTGCAGGCCGTATTCCTGGAGCTTGGTGCGATCGACCTCGATCAGCTCGACGTCGATGATCACTTCCGGCCGCGCTTTGTCGATCGCGTTGATCACGCGCGACGCGGCCGCGATGCGCTCGGGCGAGTCCTTGATGGTCAGCGCGTTGGTGGCCGTCGTGGGGGAGATGCGCCGCGCGTCGAGCACCATGCGCAGCAGATCCATCGTCTCCTTGAGATCGGCGTTGCTCAAGTAGAACGTCTTGACGATTTCCTCTTCGTACTCGCGGCGCTTCGCCGGCGTATCCGGAATCACGATGATGGTCTTCGGGGCCGTGACCCGGAAAAACGTCCGCGTCGCACCCGAGACCGTCGTGAGCGCGTCGTCCAGCGTCGCGTTCCGCAGATCTACGGTCACCGGCGTGTCGCGGAACGTGGAATCGAAGATGACGCTGATGTTGGCGAGCCTCGAGATGGCTGTGAAGACGTCGCGGCTGGCCGCGTCGCGGAACGTGAGCGACGCCGGCATCTTGATGCCCGTGGGCAAATCCATGCCCGGCGGCGGCAGCTCGCGTGTGCGGTCCATCAGCGTCTGCAACTCGGTCTTGCCTTCGCGGGCGACCGCGATTTTCGCGCGAAGCTTGTTCCGCGTCTCCAGCAGCTCTCGGTCGAGTTGGCCGTCCGAGGGGTTCAACTCGGCAGCGACCTGGTACTCGACGAGCGCCTGATCGAGCTTGCCGGTCGCAGCAAACCTGCGGCCGCGGTTGAAGTGGTCCTGCGACGCTCGCAGCTTGGCGCGCTCGAGCGCGGCACGCGTGTTTCCATCGTCGGGATTGAGGCGAATAGCCTTGGCGTACTCGACCACCGCGAGGTCGTAGTCCTGACGATGTTCGGCGGCGTCGCCGCGATGCAGCGCCGACGAGGCGGCGCAGCCGCCGGCGAACAGGCAGAGTGCCAGAAGCGCGGCCGATCCGCGAAGGCGAGTCTCAGTTACGGGATGGAGCGCTGACAACATCAACACCGCGCGGGATCTTGAACGCGAATTCCTTATCGGCTAAGCCTATATTTTCCTTCAGATTGGTGAAGGTAAAGCTCGATTTCCCGCCTTGCGCGTCGACCGTCACCAGCCCGCGGATCGCGAGGCTGGCAGGGTCCAGGACAAGCACCAGCCAATCGTAATCCCGCTGCTTCGCTTTGGGGACCAACTTCAGCACCCGGCTGCCGGCCGGCATCCCTGCGGGTGCATCCGCGAGCGAAGGTGTGAAGTCGCGCTGGATATTGCCCTTGCCGGCCAAAAACAGCGTCGGCGTCGGTGCGTCCTCGTCGGGCGGCACGGTGGCGACGATGACCTGCTTGTCCTGCGGGATGTACGAATACATCTTCAGGCCGTCGGAGACGAACTGCTTGGTTTCCGGCGCCGAATAATCCCAGCGCATCTTTCCCGGCTTCTTCACGAGAAGGCGGCCACGCTCCGTGATGGACTTGTGCAGGACCCCGCCTTCGTACGCGTGGACGAAATCGGCCGAAAAGTCTTTGATGCTGTCGTACTTCCGCTGGAGGGCGGCTGCGAGCTCGGACGCCGTGGAGTCGGCGGCGAACAACGGGAGCCGCGCGCTGAAGCCCGCACAGACAGTCATCAGGACTATGACTGCACGACGCCACGTGGTCATGAATAACCTTAGCACGCGAACGGTCCGACGGAGGCGGGCGTTAGCGGGATCGTGAATCGATGAGGTAGCGCGGCTGCGGCGCATAAATATTGGACGCGTATTCGGTACGGAGAGCCGCTCCCCGATCGTCGAACGCCGCGAAGCTGATACCGCGTTCCACAATGAGCGTGTGCTGACGATTCGCTACGACGTGCCCGAATCCCATGCGCCGGATGGTGTCGGACACCAGCCACGAATCCATGCGGATCTCGACTCGAACACCTTGCAACACCAGTTCGCGGCGGAAGGGCCGATCGCCGGCCGCAACCAGCGCCGGCGCCTGGCCGGCAACGCCGGCGATCGCAAGATAGTCGGCCCGCGGTGGAGAGGGCGCATGCCCCGCCGTGAGTGTCGCTAATGCCTGTGAGAGGTCGCCGGCGTTGACCGGCAGATCTCCCGACGGCTTCAGCACGCACAAGACATACCGAGTGCCCGGCGGAACCATCGCTATCGCGTCCGCGAAGCCGACAACCGGGACGCGATGGTCGGGTGCGATCTCGAACAGCGGTCCATAAGCGGCCTGGAGCGTAGACCGGGCGCGTTCGGTTGCCGTGACCCGCCGTCCGATTGCGTGGTTGTCGGCAACCAGTGCGGGCGCGTAGAGAAGGACGTCGGCGAGCCGCGTGTATGCGACTCGGGGCCGCTCGACGTCGGCAACGTACGACAGGCCGTTTCCGATCTGCCAGTTCAGATCGGTGAGCAGGATATCCCGCCGATCGTCGAGTCCGGCAGTCAGTGCGTTGACGATGGCCGAAGGCCGTCCGTCGTGGCTGCGATCCAGCGCGGGGAAGTCGTGATAGGCGCGCGCGCCGGCATAGACGGTCAGCAGGGCGCCGGCGATCGCCGCGCCGCCCGGTGCGAAACTCCCCAGGCACGCCAGCGCAGGCGCCATGAGCAGCGCGAGCACGAAATGTGAGGGCAGGTAGAAAACGTGGGCGTCGCCGACGTTGTAGCTGTACGCGAAGCCCACGTTGGCGGCAAAGAGCATGAACAGCAGCACCGCATACCGGCGATTGGTGAAAGCGAGCCGGGCCAGTCCCACCGCGGCCAGCACAGGACCCACGACGCCGAACTGCTGCCGAAGATCGAACCAGTACATGGCCAGATGATCGCCGAGCCGCGATTGCGGGACGGTGAGCACCATGGTGTCGCGCCAATCGGACTTCGTGACGTCGAACCAGAATCGCTGCAGCGCCTCGCCTATACCGTGAGGCGGGTCCGGCAAGAGCCAGAGCGTTCGCACGTTCCAGGCGTACTGGAGCGCGCCCGCGGCTGCGCAGGCGGTTGCCATCAGAACGACGGAAGGCGCGAACATGGAGCGCCAGCCACGCGGGGCGGTCATCAAGAGAAAGATCGTGTACGCAGGCAGCAGCAGGACCATCGAGAGGTGGTTGCCGAAGCCGATTGCGAAGACCGCGAAAAAGGCAAACAGCCGGCCTTTGGTCGGCACTCGTTCCCAGCGGAGCAGGAGGAGCAGCGTCACGGCGATCAGGGCGATATGAAGCGAGTAGACCTCGGCGATGATCGCCTGGCTCCAGAACGTGTACGACGCGGCGAAAAGCAGCGTCACTCCGAGTGCGGCCGCGATCGATCCGGACAGCTCGGCGGCGACGAGCACGGTGAGACCGCAGGCGACGGCCGCCTCGATCGCGGAGGCAAGGTTCAACGCGTGCGCCGGCGGCGCCTTCGTCAACCACAGCATCGCCGATCCGATGGCGAAGTAGAGCGGGTAGGCGTCGCGCGGCGTAATCAGCGCCGAACCGACCATTGTCTGGAACGAGCCGGTGTCGCCCAGATCGACGCCCGGCAGCAGGGTCGATCGATACACGGCGAACGCGGCTGCCGAGGCAACCAGCGCGGCGAGCAGTCCGCGGCGGCTCATGAGGAACAGGTCAGCGCGGCGCGCGCTTGCTGGCGATCGTCAGCCGGAGTTCAGGAAGGGATCGTGCGTTCAGCACGTGCCTGGGCTCCACCCATCCACGCCGGGCGGTGACGATGCCGAGGTCCATCTGCCGCCGGAGCAACGCCGCGCGGTGGCAGTCACTGTCGATCGAGACGGTTGCGCCGGCGGCGACGGCGCGCCGTGCGAGAGCGCCGTTCAGATCGAGATGAGACGGGGC
>DASSGK010000244.1:0-6642 GCA_035693505.1 Vicinamibacterales bacterium | reverse complement strand
GGACTGGGGACTAGGGGTTGGGGACTGGGGACTGGGGACTAGTAGGGACTAGGGACTACCAGCCCCTAGCCCCCAGGCCCTAGTCCCTATATACTTAAACATATGAGCATTGGTTCATATGTTCATTTGAAGACGCGCTTGCTGGATGACGACTCGGCGGCGGCGCTGGCCGAGACCTTCAAGGTGCTTGGCGATACGACGCGGGTTCGCATCCTCGATGCGCTCGGGCGGGCCGAGGTGCCGGTCTGCGACCTGGCGCACCTCCTCGGGCTCACTCAGTCCGCGGTGTCCCATCAGCTTCGTCTGCTCCGGAGCTTGCGGCTCGTGAAGTCGCGCCGCGACGGCAAGCACATCTACTACCTGGCCGACGACCATCACATCGTCTCCCTCTTCGAGCAGGGACTCGAGCACGTTCGCGAGCGCACAGCCGGTGTCGCCAGGCCGAATACGGGGACGACGGCTCGCCGCAGGAGGCGCGCATGAGCGTCACCTGCACGGTCTGCGAGCTCCACGCGGAATCGACGTTCCGGATCGAGGGAATGGACTGTCACGAAGAGGTCGCGATCCTCGAGCGGCGGTTCAGACACCTGCCGGGTCTCGAAGATTTTTCGGCTGACGTCATGGGTCAGCGGCTGCACGTGAAATACGACGCGGCCCGGATCTCCGCGGCTGCGATCACGGACGCGGTTGCTGAAACCGGCATGCGCGCCTTCGTCGATCGCGACGAGGCCGCGACCGTGACAGAGGGGCAGACCCGCCTGCGGGCAACGCTGGTGTGGACGTCGGGTGCGGCGCTGGCGTCGGGGATGGCCCTCCAGCTCCTTAAGATCGATGCGGGTCCAGTCGCCTCGGAACACCTGGTCCGAGGCCTGTTCATGGCAGCGCTCGCAGCCGGCGTCGGCGCGACGGCACGGAAGGCCTGGACGTCCGTGCGCGCCGGCTCGCTCGACATCAACGTCCTGATGATCGTCGCGGCGGCAGGCGCGGCTTTCCTTGGCGAGTGGTCCGAGGCGGCGACGGTGGTGTTCCTCTTCGGCTTCGCGCAGGCGCTCGAAGCGCGCACGCTGGACCGGGCCAGGCATGCCATCCGCGCGTTGGTGGAACTGACGCCAACCGAGGCGCTCGTTTGCGATGCGATCGGCGAACATCGCATACCGGTCGAACAAGTCGCGGTCGGCTCGGTGATCGTCGTTCGCCCCGGCGAGAAGATTCCGCTCGACGGCGACGTGATCAAGGGACAGAGCGCCGTGAATCAGGCGCCGGTCACCGGCGAGTCACTGCCCGTGGAGAAAGTGCCCGGCGACGGCGTCTTCGCGGGGACGATCAACGGCCGCGGAGCGCTCGAGGTGCGCGTCACCAGGCTCGGTCGCGACACCACACTCGGTCGCATCATCCACCTCGTCGAACGCGCCCAGGCGCAACGCGCGCCGGCGCAGACGCTCGTGGAGCGTTTCGCGCGCATCTACACGCCGGCGGTCATCGCACTGGCGGCGGGCGTTGCGGTGATTCCGCCGTTGACGGTGCACGGCTCCTGGGAGGCCTGGCTGTATCGCGCGCTCGTCCTCCTCGTCGTCTCGTGCCCGTGCGCGCTGGTGATTTCGACGCCGGTCTCCATCGTCGCTGCGCTGGCCGTCGCGGCCCGCAAAGGCGTTCTCATCAAGGGCGGCGCGCACCTGGAAGCCCTGAGCCGGGTCGCGTGCGTCGCGTTCGACAAGACCGGCACACTCACCTGCGGCAGGCCCGAAGTCGTGGAGATCGTCGCTTTCGATGGCACCCCGGCTTCGTCGGTCGTGGCGCTCGCGGCGTCCGTCGAGCAGCGCTCGACGCATCCGATCGCGCAGGCCATTCTTGATCATGCGTCGTCGGCGGGAATCGCTGCGCCGGCTGCCGATGACGTGACGGTGATCGCGGGGCGCGGCGCTCGAGGTCAGGTTGGCGATCGCCAGGTGCTGATCGGCAACCACCGGCTGTTCGAGGAACAGCGTCTCTGCTTGGCCGATATCCACGATCGGATCGCGGTCATCGACGCGGCCGGCCTGACCGCGGTGCTCGTGGCGCGAGACCGCGAACCGGTCGGGATCATCGCGGTTGCCGATCGCCCGCGCGAGTCCGCCCGTGACTCGGTCGATCGGCTGCGTGCGCAAGGCGTCGCGCGGATCGTCATGCTGACCGGCGACAGCCGCGGGACCGCGAACGCCATCGCGACCGAGCTCGGCGTCGATGACGTGCGCGCCGAGCTGCTGCCCGAAGACAAGGTCGCGGCGATCGAGGAACTGCGGCGCGCGCACGGAGCGGTCGCGATGGTTGGCGACGGCGTCAACGATGCGCCGGCCCTCGCGCTGGCGGACGTCGGGATCGCGATGGGCGCCGCCGGCAGCGATGCCGCGCTCGAGACCGCCGACGTCGCGCTGATGGCCGACGATCTGCTGCGCATCCCATTTGCGTTTCGACTGAGCCGGGCCACGGTCCGGAACATCAGGACGAACCTCGCCATCTCGATTGTGCTGAAAGCCGCGTTCGTCGCGGCGGCGGTCGGCGGCGTCGCGACGCTGTGGATGGCGGTGCTGGCTGATACCGGCGCATCGGTGATCGTGATCGCCAACGCGCTGCGCCTGCTGCGGGCCGACTGAGGCCCGTCAGCCGTTTCCCTCGTGGTCCGCGGAGTCCTCGGCGGGAGGCCTCTGCTTTTTCGTGGCCGTCGACAACCAGACTTTCGCGACGCGCAGGCCATCGATCGCCTGAACCCGCATCCTGCGGCCTTCGACTTCAATCAGATCGCCGACGCGCGCGCGGCGTCCCAGCCGTCCGAGCACGTATCCGCCGATTGTCGTGAAGGTGCCTTCGTCGATGTGCAGGCCGAACTGCTGATTCGTATCGCTGACCAGCGCGAGGCCGTCGATGTCGGCGGATCCGTCAGCGCGCACGACGGTTCGCGTCTGCGCGCCCATCTCGCCCGGAATCTCGCCGATGATCCGCTCCATCAGCGACTCGAACGTGACGAGTCCCGCGGTTCCGCCGTGCTCGTCGATGACGAGCGCTTCGCGCCCTTTTCTCCGCCGCATCTCGGCGAGCAGATCGTTGGCGCCGAGCGTGATGGGCACCGTCAACACTTCGCGCGCGAGCGCGCCGGCGTTGACGTTCGTATCGCCGCTGCTCATCGCCTTCAAGAGGTCCACGACGTGCAGCATGCCAATCACGTCATCGAGGTCGTCGCGGTACACGGGCAGACGCGTCGGCTCTCCCTGCCCGATCTTGCGCAGCAGGTCCCGCAATGGCGTGTCGGCGGCGACGGCGACCAGTTCCGTTCGAGGAATCATCACCTGCCCCGCGGTGAGATCGGCGAAGCCGAACACGCGGTGGAGCATCTGCTCTTCCTGCTCCTCCAGCACGCCGGCCTCCTGACTGGCCGTCACGAGCATCTTGAGCTCTTCTTCCGAATGCACCATGCCGCGCTGGTCGCCGCTGCGCAGGCCGAGAATGCGGACCACCGCCTGCGCGGTGCCGTGCACCATCCTGATGAACGGCCAGAACGCGCGCATGAACAGCTCGAGCGGCTTCACCAGCCAGATGGCGGTGGCCTCCGGCCGCTCCAGGGCGATCCATTTCGGCGCCAGTTCGCCGAACACGATTTCGGCGGCGGTGATGATCGCGAACGCGATCGCGATCGCGATGCTGTGGGCGGTGTGTTCCGCCAGGTGCGGAGGAAGAAACGTCAACGCCGGCTGAAAGATCGTGGCGAGCGCCGGTTCCGCGAGCCAGCCAAGACCCAGGCTCGCCATCGTGATGCCGAGTTGCGTCGCGGCGATGTAGCGGTCGGGCGCGGAAACCGCCCGGCGCACCGCCCGTGCACCGCGATGTCCTTCGGCGATCATCTGATCGATGCGCGTCTTGCGGACAGTGACGATCGAGAACTCTGCGGCGACGAAGAGGCCGTTGGCGCCCACGAGCGCCACGAGCCCCGCGAGCCGCCACAGCGTGGCCGCGAGCGACTGCTCCATGGCCGGAATCTTACGCTTTTCTATTGCTGAAGAAGTGCGCGTCGACGAAGTGGTCGATGATCGACTGGTTGGCGGGATCGACGACTTCGAATTGCACGCCCATGCCCACGCGGCGATCGCTCCACGCCACGTGCCCTTCCGCGTCGACGTCTTTCTTCGATCCGGGCATGCGGAAGCGGACCTTGATCTTGGCGCCGCTGTCGAGCGGGCTGGTCGTCCGAATCGCAATGCCGCCGTGGCTGAGGTTGAGCGTCAGCGCGGCGGCGATCGTGTTGCCAAAGCGGTACTGGATCGGAATGCCCAGCACCACGCGCGGGCTGCTGCGGCGATTGAAGTTGTCGGGGAACAAGTGCGGCGCCAGCGACGGCAGGATGTGTTGAACGGCGCTGTACTCGTTCACATATCCGGCAACACCCAGGGCCGCGAGCTCGCGCACTTCGTCGGCGTTCGCGATCGTGCCGCTGAAGATCAGAAGCGGCAGGCGTCCGTCGTCGAGCTTCCGCACCGACCGTATCAGTTCGACGCCGGGCGCGTGCGGCAGGCGCAGATCGACGATGACGAGATCGATCCGATCGAGATCCGCCCGCACACGGGCAAGAAGCTCGGCTGCGCTCCTGACGACGATGGCTTTGTGGCCCGCCTGTTCGATTGCCGCCCGGAAGCGATCTCGCACGAAAGCCGTGTCGTCCGCGACGACAACAGTCTTCGTACTGACCGAAGTACTAGCCATCGTTATAGGTATCGGAATTACGCAGCGCGGGCGTTACCCCGCGTTGCAGACTTGCGCACGTTCTCGCTATACTCGCGATCATCCCGCCGCTGCGGGATTCTAAGTGATCGGAGACCCGAATGGCCACCTGCCCCGAATGCGATGCCGAAATCGAAGTCGACGAATTCGATGTCGACAAGGGCGATCAGCTCAGTTGCCCTGAGTGCGGCTCCAATCTGGAAGTCGTCGGGATGTCTCCGTTGGAGCTCGACCTGGCGCCCGAAGACGACGATGACGACCTCGACGACGACGATGAAGACAAGGACGACGACGACGACATCGAAGACGACGAGGACGAAGACGACGACGATGACGAGGACGAAGTTGAAGAATGAGTGAGCCGGCCGCGAAAGAACGGGCCCTCAGCGACGCCCTCGCGTCCCTCGATTCCGTCATCGTCGCCTACAGCGGCGGCGTTGACAGCGCTTATCTCGCGTACGTCGCCAGCCGCACGCTCGGCGATCGCGCCGTCGCCGTGACCGCCGACAGCCCCAGCTATCCGGAGCGCCACCGCGCGCTCGCCATCCGCATCGCGCGGGACTTCGGCCTGCATCACGAGATTATCCAGACGCGCGAGCTGGACAACCCTGAGTACCGCGCCAACCCGTCGAACCGCTGCTACTTCTGCAAGCACGAGCTCTATACGCACCTCTCCCGGATTGCGGCCGAACGCCGTGCCGTTGTCGTCGACGGCAACAACGCGGACGACCGCGGCGATTACCGGCCCGGACGCCAGGCGGCGCGTGAGTTCGGCGTCCGCAGTCCTCTCGACGAAGTCGATCTGACGAAGGACGAAATCCGCGAGTTGTCGCGTCGCGCAGGACTGCCGACCTGGGACGAACCGGCATCTGCGTGCCTGTCGTCGCGCATTCCGTATCACACCGAAGTCACCGACGAAAAGCTGCGGACCATCGAACGCGGCGAGCAGGCTGTACGCGCGCTCGGATTCCGCGTGTTCCGCGTTCGGCATCACGGCGATCTGGCGCGCGTCGAGATCGCGCGCGACGAGATGGCGCGCGCGCTGGAGCCGGAGATCGCGGCGGCCTTGGTGCGCGAGCTCAAGGCCGCCGGCTACAAGTACGTCACGCTCGATCTGCAGGGCTACCGATTGGGCAGCCTGAACGAAGGATTGTTCCTGCGGCCGATGTGATTCCCGATCGCTCGGCTGAAAGCCTCGCGCTCCATGGACCGGACCGCCGGCGCCCTGGAGCCCGAACGGACGGCCCCGGTTCAGGAGCGCAATCGGACGGCCCCGGCTCAGGAGCCGGAGCGGACGGCGCCGCCTCAGGAGCGCGAGCCTTTCAGGCGAGCGTCGCGGCTCTCGCAGCACTCTTCCTCGCGCTTCACCTTCCGTATCTTCCGTCCTCGCTCGAAGATCTCGACTCGATCAATTTCGCGCTCGGCGTGCGGCAGTTCGACGTCGCGCACCATCAGCCGCATCCGCCCGGCTATCCGGCGTTCATCCTGATCGCGAAGGCTGTGCACACGGTCGTGCCCTCGGAAACGACTGCGCTCGCGCTGGTCAGCGTCGGAAGCGGCGCGCTCGGCGTGCTGGCGATCGCCTGGCTGCTTCGGCGGATCGACGGGCGTTCGACGCCAATCAGCTGGTCGTTGGCCGGCGTCGTTGTCTCGATCACGACGCCGCTGTACTGGTTCACAGCGGCCAGGCCGCTGAGCGACAGCAGCGGCTTCGCGGCCGCGCTCGCGGTCCAGGCGATGACGCTGGCCGCGCCCGACACGCGCGCGCTCGCGCTCGCCTCGTTCTTCGCGGGGCTGGCGACCGGAATCCGGTCGCAGGTCGCCTGGCTGACGGTGCCGCTGCTGATCTTTCAAGGGCTTAGGGCTCGGAGCTCAGGGCTCACGCCACAGGGGGCA
>DASSGK010000243.1:0-27797 GCA_035693505.1 Vicinamibacterales bacterium | reverse complement strand
ATCGAGCCATTGATGCCGGAGATCTTCAAGGAGATCGGCAAGGAGGTCACGCTGCCGATCCGCCGGATGGGATATGCGGACGCGATTGCCCGCTACGGCTCGGACAAGCCCGACTTGCGCTGCGGGATGGAGATTCACGATCTGTCCGACATCTTCCGCGAGTCCGAGTTCCGCGTCTTCAAGCAGATCGTCGCTGACGGAGGAGTCGTCCGCGGGTTTGTCGTGAAGGGCGGCAACCGGTACACGCGCAGCCAGCTCGATGTGCTCGTCGATCAGGCGAAGGCGCTCGGCTTCACTGGCCTGATCTGGGTGCGTCCCGGAGCGCCGCCATTGAGCTCGGTGAAGTCGCTGAGCGAAGGTGCGCTTCGTCCGGCGCTCGATCGCGCGGAGGCGTCCGCCGACGATCTACTGCTCATGGCCGCGGGTCCGGCGGACAACACGTCGAAGCTGCTCGGCGCGCTGCGTCTGCAGATCGCGCAGAAGGAAAACCTGCTGAACCCGGAACGCTACGAGTTCCTGTGGGTGACCGACTTTCCGCTGCTCGAGTACAGCGCGGAGGACGGACGCTGGTACTCGATGCATCACCCGTTTACGTCGCCGCACGACGAGGACTGGGACAAGCTGGAAAGCCAGCCGGGCGAGGTTCGCGCCAAGGCGTACGATCTCGTGCTGAACGGCTCGGAAATCGGCGGCGGCAGCGTGCGAATCCACGACGCGGCGCTGCAGGCGCGCATTTTCAGCCGGCTGGGCATCAGCGACGAGGAGGCCCGGCTGCGCTTCGGATTCTTCCTCGAGGCGCTCGAGTACGGCACCCCGCCGCACGGCGGCATCGCGCTCGGGCTCGACCGTATCGTGGCCATACTCGCCGGCGAGGCGTCGATCCGCGAGGTGATTGCGTTCCCGAAAACCGCGAGCGCCGTCGATTTGATGGCCAGCGCCCCGTCGCCGGTCGACGCGAAACAGCTGCGCGAGCTCCACATCCGGATCCAGAATTGAACTGATGAAACGCATCACTGTGCCCGAAGAGGGCATTGAGACGCTGTTCGGCTCCTACGACGAGAACCTCAAACGCCTCGAGTCCCTGTTCAACGTCAAGATCCGCACGCAGGGCAGCGATCTGCTGATCGACGGCGAGTCGGCCAGCGTCGACAAGGTCGATCGCGTGGTCAGCCAGCTCGCGTCGCTCATCCGCGACGGCTTCAAGCTGTCCAACTCTGACGTGAAGACGGCGGGCGATCTCGTGGCGCAGGACACGCTCGTCGACCTCAGAGACCACTTCCTCAAGGGGAGCCTGACGGCCGCCGGGAAGAAGCGCGTCGCGCCGAAGACGGTCAATCAGCGGAAGTACCTCGACGCCATCGAAGCCAGCGACATCGTGTTCGGGATCGGCCCCGCCGGTACCGGCAAGACGTATCTCGCCATGGCACAGGCCGTCGCGTTCCTGATCGCGAAGAAAGTCAGCCGGATCATCCTGGCAAGGCCGGCCGTCGAGGCGGGCGAGAAGCTCGGGTTCCTGCCAGGCGACATGCAGGAGAAGGTGAATCCCTATCTGCGTCCGCTCTACGATGCGCTCTACGACATGCTCGACACCGAGCGCGTGGCGCGCTACATCGAGCGCGGGACGATCGAGATTGCCCCGATCGCGTTCATGCGCGGGCGCACGCTCAACGACGCGTTCGTCATCCTCGACGAGGCGCAGAACACGACCTCGGAGCAGATGAAGATGTTCCTGACCCGACTGGGCTTCGGGTCGAAGGCCGTGATCACCGGCGACATCACGCAGATCGATCTGCCGACCGGCCGGATGTCGGGGCTGATCGAGGCGATGAAAGTGTGCGGAGGGATCGAGGGGATCGAGTTCGTTCAGTTCGACGATCGCGACGTGGTCCGGCACAAGCTGGTCCAGCAGATCGTGAAGGCCTACGAGGCGTTCACCGCCGGCGGCGGTGCTCGTCCTTCGGCCAGCTCAGGACGAGCGGAGGCCGCCCGCGACGTGCCTGCCGATGCGGGCCGCCCGGAGACCGAGCGGCGTGAGCCTGCACGCTCGGCGAGTGCCGCTCGTGGTGAGCCTGTCGAACCACGAGCGTGAAACGACATGCCGGACGGTGAACCGCGCTTGCGCGTGCTCGTAGCCGATGAACGCGGACGCCCTCTGCCGGCGTGGGGCCTTGCCGGCTGGCTTCGCCGGGTCGCGCCCCCGCGGGCCCGCGGCGTGGTGAGCGTGGCTGTCGTCAGTGACCGGCGTGTTCGCGCCTTGAACCGGACGTATCGGCGCAAGGACTACGTCACCGATGTCTTGTCGTTTGGCGAGCCGTCAGCTGCAGGCGTTCAGCCCTCAGCCCGGAGCCCGCAGTCCTTTCTGGGTGAGATCGTCATCGCGCGCGGGGTCGCGAAGCGCCAGGCGCGGGAAGCCCGCCACAGCGAACAGGCCGAACTGCGTGTGCTCGCGCTCCATGGACTGCTGCACCTCCTCGGCTACGATCACGAGCGTGACAACGGGCAGATGATGCGGCTCGAACGCCGGCTGCGGCGCCGGGGCGGTCTGGGCGAAGGGCTCATCGAACGCGCTCGTCCTTCGACCATTCGAGGGCGTCAGGGTCGTCCCGAGGTCAATCGAGGGACGACACGCTCAGGACGAGCGGGACGTGGCGTCAGATGATTCCGCTCAGTATCTTCCTGCTCGCGTGCGTGGCCATCTACCTGGGCGTGATCGACGCCGCGTTCAGCGCGCTCATGCGGCTGTCGCTGCGCCTTGTCGCGGAACGATCGAGCCGTCCCGGCGCGCTGGGCGCCTATCTCGACGATCCCCTGCTCCTGTTCATTCCCGTGCGTCTGCTGCTTGGCATCGTCACCGGAGCGGCGACGGCGTTGCTGACCCGCGAAGTCGGCATCGAGGGCGCGCATACGTTCCCGGTGCTGCTGCTCTCGGTCGCGGCCTTCGTCGTCGTGTTCGAATTGCTCGTCCCGCTGGCCGTCGTCGCTCGCGATCCGGAGCGCGTGCTGGAATTCCTCCTGCCGACGTTCGCGCCGATCGCGCGGGCTCTTGGTCCCGTGACGCGATGGGGCGCCGCCATGGTGCTCGCGACCAGACGCAGCGGCGCGCCCACTCCGGACGAGGCCGCGGAAGAGGCCAACGAAACGGCGAAAGCCTACATCGACACCGCCGAGCAGGAAGGGCTGATCGAAGGCGAGGAGCGCCGGCTGCTCCAGAGCATCGTCGACTTCGGGGACACGCTGGTGCGCGAGGTGATGACGCCGCGGCCCGACATCGTCGCGATCCGTGACACGGCGACCGTCGGCGACGTCCGTGCGTTGTTCCTGGAGCAGGAGTATTCGCGCTTCCCCGTCTACAAGGACTCGCTCGACAACATCGCCGGGTTCGTCTTCGTGAAGGATCTGGTCGTCCTGAGGACAGCCGACGATGCGCGGCCGGTGACGACGTTGTTGCGGCCGGCGGTCGTGGTTCCGGAGACCAAGCGCGTCCCTGAACTGCTCAAGCAGTTCCAGCGGCAGCAGACGCAGTGCGCCATCGTGGTCGACGAGTACGGTGGAACCGCCGGTCTCGTCACGATTGAGGATCTGCTCGAGGAGATCGTCGGCGAAATCCGGGACGAATACGACGTCGAGTCCGAACCGATCGTCGACGAGGGCGGCGGCCGCTGGCTGTTCAGCGGCAAGGTGAACATCGACGAAGTGCGGCAACGGCTGAATGTCGAGATCGAGCGTGAAGGGTTCGAGACAGTAGGCGGCTATCTGCTCTCGCATCTTGGCCGCGTGCCGGCCGTCGGCGAGAAATTCGAAATAGACGGCTTGAGCGTCGAGGTTCTCGACGCCGAGCGGCGGCGCATCAACAAGGTGCGGATTTCCAGAAAAGTCGCGACGACCGAGGACGTCGAGGACAGCGAAGAGAAGATCCGGTCGATATGAAGTCCGGTTTCGTCTCGTTCATCGGGCGTCCGAATGCTGGCAAGTCGACGCTCCTCAACCGGATCATCGGCACCAAGCTCGCGATCGTCTCCGACAAGCCTCAGACGACGCGAAACCGGATCCTCGGCGTGAAGAACTATCCGGACGGCCAGGTCGTGTTCCTCGACACGCCCGGCATCCACCGTCCGCTGCATCGCATGAACGTGCGGATGGTCGACACGGCGGTCGAGACGATGCACGAGGTCGACGTGCTGTGCCTCGTCGTCGACGTCAACGAACCGCCGGGAAAGGGCGACCGCTTCGTGCTGGATCTGCTGAAGCGCACCCAGGCGCCGGTCTTCCTCGTGCTCAACAAGATCGATCTGATCAAGAAGGTCAGGCTGCTTCCGCTCATGCAGCAGTACGCCGAGATGGGCACGTTTGCCGAGATCGTTCCCGTCTCGGCCGGCACAGGCGACAACGTCGATCGTCTGGAGCGAGTCATCCTCGATCGGTTGCCGGAAGGGGAGCCGCGCTATCCTCCCGACTACCTCACCGACCAGCCGGAGCGCTTTTTCGCCGCCGAGATTGTTCGCGAGAAGCTGCTGCAGCTGACACACGCCGAGATTCCGTTCTCGAGCGCGGTGGTGATCGACCGCTTCGAGGAGCCGGAAGGGAAGAACGGCATTCTCAAGCTGTATTGCACCATCGTTGTCGAGCGGGAGTCACAGAAGCCGATCGTGGTCGGCCGTGGCGGCGAGATGATCAAGCGGATCGGCATCGCGGCACGCGAGGATCTCGAGAAATTCTTCGACGCGAAGGTCTTTCTGGACCTTCACGTTCGCGTCAAATCCGAGTGGCGTGAGGACGAGGGCGTGCTCGACGATATCGGCGTCAAGTGATGCCGGCGTCCTGGGCTCTTACGGCCTTCGCGCTGTGGCTGTCGCTCGGGCAGTCCGGCCCTCCGACCTGCGGCCCTGCGAGCCGTCCCTGTGTCGCCGTCGACATCGTCCACTACGACGCGAAGCTGCAGGTCGACATCGAGGCCGGACGGATCTCCGGCACGGTCGCGCTGACGGCAGTTGCCCGTGAGAGCCGCAGCGGCTCGATCCAGCTCGACGCCGGCGATCTCGTCGTGGATGCGGTCACGATCGACGGCCGCACGGCGGAGTTTGCCACGGCCGATCACCGACTGACCGTTCAGTGGGAGCGTCACGATAAGGTGGGCGCGCGCGTGCCGGTGTCGGTGACCTATCACGGTCAACCGCGTGGCGGCATCCGCTTCTTTGCGGATCAGCAGCAGGTCTATACCGCGTTCTCCACGAGCCAGTGGCTCGTCTGCGTCGATTCGCCTGACCAGAAAGCGACGCTGCGCCTGTCGGTGACGGTTCCGGCCGGTCTTGTCGCGATCGGGAGCGGGGCGGCCCGCGGCGATCGCGAGTGGGTGATCGATACGCCGGTGTCCACGTACCTGTTCGGCTTTGCCGCAGGGCGCTTCCGATCGGCCGCGGACGTTCGTCACGGCGTGCGCCTGCAGTACCTGGCCGAGTCCTACTCGGAGGACGAACTGCGCTCCATTTTCCGGGAGACGCCTGACATCCTCGGGTTTTTCGAGGAGAAGTCCGGCGTGCCGTACCGCGCGCCGGCGTACACCCAGGTTCTCGCCGCCGGCAGTGTCGAGCAGGAGGCCGGGGCATTCACGCTCCTCAGCTCGGGTTACGGCCGGACGCTGCTCGACGATCCCACCGACGTGTGGCTCGAGGCGCACGAATTCGCGCATCAGTGGTGGGGGAATGGCGTCACCTGCGTCGGCTGGACGCACTTCTGGCTGAACGAAGGGTTCGCCACGTTCATGGCGGATGCCTACAAGGAGCGGCGATTCGGGCGCGACGTCTACCTGAAGGAGATCGAGAAGTCACACGCGCGTTACGAGCGCGCCCGTCAGGCGGGGCACGACAAGGCGCTCGTGTTTCCCGACTGGGTCCACCCCACGGCGGACGACCGCGCCATCGTGTACCACAAGGGCGCCTACGTCCTGCACCTGTTGAGAGAGCGGCTCGGCGAACAGCATTTCTGGGAGGGACTGCGCGCCTACACGCGAGCCTACATGGGAAAGTCGGTGACGACGGCCGACTTTCAGGCGGCGATGGAGCGGTCGAGCGGCGTCGATCTGAGCGACTTCTTCAAGCGGTGGGTCTACTCCGCCGGCGGCGGGGTGTAGTACAGTCATATCCCGCCTCTGGATGCCGCTTCATACCACCGACGCGCTGATATTACGGACTTACAAGCTCGGTGAGTCGGATCGCATCGTCGTGTTCTTGACGCGCGATCGCGGCAAGAAGCGCGGGGTTGCGAAGAACGCACGGCAGAGCCGCAGGAGGTTCGGCGGGGCGCTCGAGCCGATGACGTGCGGCCGGGTCGGGTACGTCGAGCGGGAGCGCCGGGATCTGGTGCGGCTGGAGTACGTCGAACCATGGCGCTCGCCGCTCTCGGCCGTCGAAGGCGAGGCATTGGGGTACGTCAGCTACTTTGCCGAGCTGATCGACGAATGGGCGCAGGAAGCCGATCCGAACGAGACGCTGTTCCGGCTCGGCGCGTCGATGACCGAGGCCATTGCCGCGGGCGTGCCGATCGAGCCGCTGGCACGGTACTTCGAGTTCTGGCTGCTGCGCCTGCAGGGAGTCTACGAGGTCGATCGACGGCTCTCGGGCGAGGCGCAGCGGTTTCTGCAGACGGCGCGCGGTTCGAGCCCGTCCGCGATGTCGCGCGTCGAGGTATCGCGTCGGGTTCTGAACGAGCTGGAAACGTCGCACCGCGCGCTGATCGCGATGCACCTCGAGAAGGACTTGAAGTCGGTTCGCGTGCTGCGGGAGATGCGGAGCGGAGGACACAGAGGGTGATGAGCACACTGAGAGACACTGGCCACAGAGACACCGAGACACAGAGAAAACGCTTGGCTCAGTGTCTTAATGTCTCTGTGGCGATTCCCCTCAGTGATCTCGCGTTCCCTCAGTGTCGGCACACGTCGTGACTTTCCAGAGCCTGATCCTGAAGCTCTCTGAATTCTGGGCGTCGCGTGGATGCGCGCTGCAGCAGCCTCTCGACGTCGAGGTGGGCGCTGGCACGATGCATCCGGAGACGTTCCTGCGCGTGCTCGGGCCGGCGCACTGGAACGTCGCCTACGTTCAGCCGTCGCGGCGTCCGGCCGACGGGCGTTTCGGCGAGAATCCCAACCGCCTCTTCAAGCACCATCAGTTCCAGGTGATCCTCAAGCCGGCGCCGGACGAAGTGCAGCAGCTCTATCTCGACAGCCTCGAGGCGTGCGGCATCAACCCGCGACAGCACGACATCCGGTTCGAGGAGGACAACTGGGAGTCGCCGACGCTCGGCGCGTGGGGCATCGGCTGGCAGGTGCTCTTCGACGGCCAGGAGATCTCGCAGTTCACCTATTTCCAGCAGGCGGGAGGCATCGAGCTCGCGCCGGTGTCGGCCGAGCTGACGTACGGGCTCGAGCGAATCGCCATGGTGCTGCAGCGTGTCGACAGCACGTTCGATCTCGAGTGGGCAGCCGGCGTGAAGTACAGCGAGATCAGGCTCCGCGAGGAAATCGAGCAATCGAAGTACGTGTTCGGACAGGTCGAGATCCCGGGCGCCGAGTTCGGCGCGTTCCACCGCGATCTGTTCGAGCGGTACTACCAGCTTGCCTCGGCGCTGCTGAAGGCCGGCCTCATCTGGCCCGCGCTGGAGCACACGCTGAAGTGCTCGCATCTGTTCAACATCCTCGACTCGAGCAACACGATCGGCGTCACCGAGCGGACGGCGTTCATTCTCCGGATCCGGCAGCTGGCGGTCGGGGTCGCGAAGGCGTACGTTGAAAGCGCCGCGGCCCCCGCGGGTGCCGCCGACGCCGCGGGCGGAGGCGCGTAATGGATCGCGAGCTGCTGCTGGAGATCGGATGCGAGGAGCTTCCGGCCGGATGGCTTCCGGGGCTGACGAATCAGATCGGCGAAATCGTGGACGCCAAGCTGCGCGCCCATCGGCTGCCGCCCGAATCGCCGGTGGAAACCTATAGCACTCCGCGACGCCTGACCGTCCGTGTTGTCCGGATCCCGGAACGCCAGAGCGATTTCGAAGAGCTGCTCAACGGGCCGCCCGTGTCGGCCAGCTTCAAGCCGGACGGGACGCCGACGCCCGCGGCCGCCGGGTTCGCGTCGAAGAACGGCGTCGACGTCGGCGCGCTCGAGCGGATTCAGACGCCGAAAGGCGAATATCTCGCGTTCCGCAAGCGTCATCGTGGCAAGGCGACCGTCGACGTCCTGCCGGAGATGCTGCGCGATTCGCTGCGCAGCCTCCAGTTTCCCAAGGCCATGCATTGGGACGCGACGCTCGACGATGGGAAGGGTGAGCTGCTGTTCGGCCGTCCGATCCGATGGATCCTGTTCATCTACGGCGGCCGGGTCGTGCCGTTCAGCATCGCCCGAACGCCCGTGGCGCAGACCTCGCAGGTGCAGGATGTGCCGAGCGGTGCGGTCACCTACGGCCATCGTTTCCTCACGACGAGCGGCCGCGCCGGCCGTGCGATCAAAGTGCGCTCGTTCGACGAGTATCGCGCGCGCCTGCTCGAGAACTTCGTGATCCTCGAGCGATCCGAGCGGCACAACAAGATCGCGCGCGAGCTCGATGCGAAAGCGCAGCGGTTGCAGGGACGCGTGAGCCGCACCGTCAATCACGAAACCGGGCTGCTGCGCGAAGTGCCGGATCTGGTCGAGTACCCGTCTGTCGTCGCAGGCACCTTCGCGCCCGAGTTTCTGGAGCTGCCGGAAGAAGTCCTGACGACCACGCTGATTCATCACCAGCACTACTTCCCGATCGAGGGTGAAGACGGCAGGCTGAAGAACGCCTTCCTCGCCGTGATCAACACCGAGCCCGACAACGAGCGCACCATCGCGCGCAACGCGGAGCGCGTGGTGACCGCGCGGCTGCGCGACGCAAGATTTTTCTGGGAGGCCGACCGGCGGCAGCCACTCGAGGCGCGAATCGACCGGCTCGGGACGCTGCTGTTTCACAAGAAGCTCGGGACCTACAAGGAGAAGGCCGAGCGGATCGAACGCCTCGCCCAGTGGATCGCCGAACGTGCGCTCGGTGCCGACGCGGACACCGCGAAGCTGGCCGGCCGGGCCGCGCGGCTGGCCAAGGCCGATCTCGCGACGGACATGGTCCGTGAGTTCACCGAGCTGCAGGGAGTGATGGGCGGCGTCTACGCCCGTGCGGAGGGGCAGCCCGAAGAAGTCTGGAAGGCGATCTACTACCACTACCTGCCGATCGGCGTCGAAGCCGATGCACAGCCGACGAAGGCGCAGCTCGGAAAGGCCGCCGTTACGTGGGCGGCGGTCAGCCTTGCTGACAAGCTCGACACCATCGTCGGCCTGTTCGCCGCGGGAGAGAAGCCGACCGGCTCGCGCGATCCCTATGGCCTGCGCCGCGCGGCACAGGGCGTAATAAAAATACTGATGGATCTTGCGATACGGTCCGATGGCGTCTCGCCACGTCTGACGTCGCTGCTTGATCAAACGTCTGAAAACTACACACCGCACGCGCTCCTGGCCGTGGAGTCGTGGCGTCCCGCGTGCAATGAGTTCTTCGTCGAGAGAGAGACCCACGTCTTAGAACGGCGAGGGTTTCGAGCGGACGAGGTTCGAGTCGTCGTTAGGCGCAGCTGGGAGCTACCCAATAACGCCCTCAGACGTACTGAGGCGCTTGCCGAGATTAGAAGAGCGCCAGATTTTGAACTGTTGGTCGAGCTGTTTAAGAGAGTCAAGAACATCACGAAGGATGTAGTAAAGATCACCCCGCCGTCGAAGCTAGGCGACAAGCTTCGCGATCCGGCGGACTTTGAGCTTGCAGAAGCATTGAGCACGAAGGGGACCCGAGTTCACATCTTGGCGGGTGATGGTAATTACGCCGAGGCCCTTCGCGTGTTCCTGACTTTGCGAGAGCCCGTCGATCGTTTCTTCAAAGATGTATTGGTGATGGTTGAAGATCCAGTCTTGCGAGATGCACGTCTGAGTCTTCTTGCCGGTCTCAGGGAACTCGTACTGATAAGTGTTGGGGATATTTCCGAAATCGTAGTCGACGAGACTAAGCAGGCCTAAAGGCCTGCACTACTTACCAACGCACCAATTTTCGAGAATTGAGCATGGCGAAGAAGACCGCAAAAAAGACAACCAGCCCGAAGCCCAAAGCCCTGAGCCCTAAGTCCGCGAAATACGTTTACCTGTTCGGCAAGGCGAAGACCGACGGAAACGGCGGCATGAAGCCGCTCCTGGGCGGCAAAGGCGCCAACCTCGCCGAAATGTGCCGCATCGGCCTGCCGGTGCCGCCGGGATTCACCATCACCACCGAGGTGTGCACCTACTACTACGAGCACAAGCGGAGTTATCCGTCCGTCCTGCGCGGACAGATGGAAGCGGGCATCACGACCATCGAAAAGCAGACCGGGCGGAAATTCGGCGACGCGAAGGACCCGTTGCTCGTGTCGGTGCGCTCCGGCGCCCGCGACTCGATGCCCGGGATGATGGACACGATTCTGAATCTCGGTCTCAACGACGAGACCGTCGAAGCGCTGTCGAAGAAAACCGGCAATCCGCGCTTTGCCTGGGATTGCTACCGGCGGTTCGTGCAGATGTACGGCGACGTCGTGCTCGGCGTCCAGAAGGGGCCCGACGAAGACCACGAGCCGTTCGAGACGGTGATCGAAACACTGAAGCACGAGCGTCATCACAAGGACATCGAAGACACCAAACTGACGGCGGACGATCTGCAGGAGCTGGTTCGGCGGTTCAAGGCGCTCGTCAAGGAGCGCTCGGGCAAAGATTTCCCGACGTCGCCGTGGGATCAGCTGATGGGCGCCGTCGGCGCGGTGTTCGGCTCCTGGATGAACGATCGCGCCATCGTCTACCGCCGCAAATACAACATCCCGACTGAGTGGGGCACCGCGGTCAACGTGCAGGCGATGGTCTATGGCAACACCGGCGATCAGTCGGGGTCCGGCGTGGCGTTCACCCGGAATCCGGCAAACGGGACGAAGGAGTTCTACGGTGAGTTCCTCATCAACGCGCAGGGTGAGGACGTGGTTGCCGGCGTGCGGACGCCGGAGCCGGTCGCCGAGCTGAAGAAGCACATGGCGAAGGCGTACGCGGAGCTCGAACGTATCCGGCAGACGCTCGAAACGCACTTCAAGGACGTGCAGGAC
This sequence comes from Vicinamibacterales bacterium, assembly GCA_035693505.1. GTDB lineage: Bacteria > Acidobacteriota > Vicinamibacteria > Vicinamibacterales > CAVVIG01 > CAVQFC01. The sequence goes on along the minus strand of DASSGK010000243.1, from coordinate 16,639 downwards.
TTCGAGTTCACGATCGAGGACGGCGTCGTCTACATGCTGCAGACGCGCAACGGCAAGCGCACGGCGATGGCGGCGCTGAAGTTCTCGATGGACATGTACAAGGAGAAGCTGATCGACTGGAAGACCGCCGTCATGCGGAACCCGGCGGACCAGCTCGATCAACTGCTGGCGCCGGTGTTCGACGCGAATGAAGTGAAGAAGGCCGCCACGATTGCCACCGGCTTGCCGGCCGGCCCGGGCGCCGCGTCCGGCCAGATTTATCTGAACGCGGATCGTGCGGTCGTCGCCGCGGAGAAAGGCGAGAAAGTGCTGCTGGTCCGCGTCGAGACCTCACCCGAGGATCTGCGCGGCATGATCGCGGCCGAAGGGATTCTCACGGCGAGGGGCGGAGTGTCGTCGCACGCCGCGCTGGTGGCGCGGCAGATGGGGAAGGTCTGCGTCTGCGGCGCCGCCGCGCTCGAAGTCGACTATCAGGCGCGCACGGTCAAGGTCGATGGCAAGACCTTCAAGGAAGGCGACTGGCTGTCGATCGATGGAACGGCTGGGAAAGTGTTCGCCGGCCGCGTCGCGACCGCGCCGTCAGAAATCGTCGCCGCGCTGATCCACAACGACGCCTCCGCGAAGGGGACCGAGAAGTTCAAGAGCTTCCAGCAGCTGATGAAATGGTGCGACTCGGCGACCCGGATGGGTGTGCGGACCAACGCCGACACTCCGGAGCAAACGCAGAACGCCCTCGCGTTCGGCGCGGTCGGCATCGGGCTCTGCCGCACCGAGCACATGTTCTTCGAAGGCGATCGGATCGACGCGATGCGCGAGATGATCCTCGCCGAGACGCTCGAGGCACGAAAAGCGGCGCTCGCGAAGCTGCTCCCGTATCAGCGCGACGACTTCGCCGGCATCTTCCGCGCGCTGAAGGGATACCCGGCCACCATCCGCTTCCTCGATCCGCCGCTGCACGAGTTCCTGCCCCACACGAAAGAGCAGCAGCAGAGCCTCGGGAAGAAGCTCGGGATCGCCGCTGACAAGATTCACACCCGCGTGGAACAGCTGCACGAGTTCAACCCGATGCTCGGTTTCCGCGGCTGCCGTCTCGGTATCGAGTTTCCGGAGATCTCGGAGATGCAGGCGCGGGCCGTGTTCGAAGCCGCGGCGATCGTGCAGAAGGAAGGGATCAAGGTCCGTCCCGAGGTCATGATCCCGCTCGTCGGGTTCAAGAAGGAGTTCGACCTGCAGCTCGAGGTCGTGCATCGCGTCGCGAAGGAAGTGCAGGCCGAGAAGAAGGTGAAGCTGAACTACCTGGTCGGGACGATGATCGAGGTCCCGCGCGGCGCGCTCACCGCCGACGAGATCGCCCAGACGGCGGAGTTCTTCAGCTTCGGCACGAACGACCTCACGCAGACCGGGCTGGGGATGTCGCGCGACGACTCCGGCTCGTTCCTCCCGCACTACGCCGACCTCGAAATCGTGACGAAGAATCCGTTCGCCACGATCGACGCCGCCGGCGTGGGACAACTCGTCGAGGTCGCGGTGACGCGCGGACGGAAGGTCCGCCCCTCGCTGAAGCTCGGCATCTGCGGCGAACACGGCGGCGATCCGGCGTCGATTCACTTCTTCGAGAAGGTGGGTCTCGACTACGTCAGCGCATCACCGTATCGGGTCCCCGTCGCGCGGCTCGCGGCGGCACAGGCGGCGCTCGCCAGGAAATGACCCTGCAGTCATGGCTGATGGCTAAAGGCTGATGGCATATGGTGGCTGCCGCTCCGCCATGGCCCATATGCCATTAGCCATGAGCCATCAGCCATTGACATGATCTCGATATACGTCCACCGCCACGGCCTCACCGAGCAGGCGGCGAAGTTCGATCGCGCATGGTTGACCCCGGCGTCCGACGCCATCGTGTGGGTGGATCTTGCCGCGCCGTCGATTCCCGAGTCGTTGATTCTCAGCGACACCTTCGCGTTCCACCGGCTGTCGGTCGAAGACGCGATGTCGGAGCGGCAATACCCGAAGGCGGAAGCCTACGACGGGTACCTCTACGTCATCCTCCACGGCATTCACTTCCAGAAGGGCGACAAGCGGTTCAGCACCCACGACATCGATTTCTTTGTCGGCCCGAACTACCTGGTCACCGTCCACGACGGCGATTCGGGGACGATCCTGGAACTGCGCGATCACGCGACACGCAATCCCAAGATCATCGGCGAAGGACCGGTCGCGCTCCTGCATCGCATCGTCGACGGGATGGTCGATTCCTACCGTCCCGAGATGGACAAGCTGGAGGATCGCATCGACGATCTCGAGAAGCAGATCTTCGACAGGCCCGATCCGTCGCTGGTCCGGAGGATTCTCGACGAGAAGCGCCAGATTGCCGGGCTGCGGCGGATCATCACCCCGCAGCGGGACGTCGTGGCGCGCCTGGCCCGGCGCGACTTCGTCGACATCAGCACCGAGATGTCGTTTCGTTTTCGTGACGTTTACGATCATCTCGTGCGGATCGCCGACGATGTGCTGATCTTCCAGGATCGAATTACGGGGATGCTCGACGCGCACCTCTCGAACGTCAGCAACCGCCTGAACGAGGTGATGAAGGTCCTGACCGTCGTCTCGACGATTCTCATGCCGTTGACGCTGCTGACGAGCGTCTACGGCATGAACGTGCCGCTGCCGGCGTTTCCGGGCGGCGTGGGCGCGCAGTTCTGGTGGCTCTTCGGCATCATGGCGGCCATCGCCGTCGTCATGCTGGCGATGTTCCGCCGCAAGCGGTGGATCTAGGAGCGCCGAAGCTTTAGCCATAGGAGCGCGAAGGGTTTAGCGCCATAGGAGCGCGAAGGCTTCAGCCGAGCGTATGGGAAAAATCAACCGTCTTCCCGCCGACCTCGCCAACCAGATCGCCGCGGGTGAAGTCGTCGAGCGTCCCGCCTCAGTCGTCAAGGAGCTGGTCGAGAACGCGATCGACGCCGGCGCGCGCCGCCTGACGATTCACGTCGAACTCGGCGGCAAGAAACAGGTCCGCGTCGAGGACGATGGCGAGGGGATGGAGCCGGAGGACGCGCGGCTCGCCATCGAGCGGCATGCGACCAGCAAGATCCGGCGGGCCGACGATCTCGCGGCGATCCTGACGCTCGGGTTCCGCGGCGAAGCGCTGCCTTCGATCGCGTCGGTCTCGCATTTCGTCCTTCGTACGCGCGCGAAGGGACAGGCGACCGGAACCGAGATCCACGTCAATGGCGGCGCGGTCGCATCGATCGTGGAGGTCGGGGCGCCGCAAGGCACGGTCGTCGAAGTCAACGACGTGTTCTACAACCTTCCGGCCCGGCGCAAGTTCCTCAAATCGGACGGTGCGGAGTCCGCGCAGGTCTCGCGAGTCGTGACGCAGCTGGCGCTCGCGTACCCAGAGATTGGGTTCACGCTGACGAGCGCCGGCCGCAGGGTGCTGCAATGCCCGCCCGCGGTGTCGCACCGCGATCGGCTCTATCAGGTGTACGGCGAGCGCACCGACCTGATGGAGGTGCAGAAGACGGCCGGCGGAATCACGCTCACCGGGTTCATCGCCGCGCTGGCGGAGCAGGGGCCCACGCGCGGTCCGCAGAACGTGTTCGTCAACCGCCGGATCGTCAAGGACCGGACGATCGCGCACGCCATCATCGATTCATACAGCCAGGCCTCGATCAAGGAACGCAGCCCGGAGGTGCACCTGTTCATCGAGATGCCGCCGGAAGCGCTCGACGTCAACGTGCATCCGACGAAAGCGGAAGTCCGCTTCCGCGATCAGTCGCTCGTGCACGAGGTCGTGAGGCGCGCACTGATGGACACGCTCGGACGCAGCGTGGCGCCCCAGCTTCAGCTCCGCCCCGAGCACATGGCTCAGGCACCGTTCGCCGCGACGCTCCCCAACGTCCTCTCTGGCGGCACTTATCCGAATCGCTGGATACCGAACGAGGTTCGCAAGGTTCCAGAGGTTCGCGACGTGCTCGGGGTGCTTGGTGGCTCAGGCGCAGAGGCTGGAGCACCTCGAGAACCCGGAGCACCTCGAGAACCCCGAGAACCTCTCAAGCCGATGATCCCGCTGGGCCAGTTCCGCGACACCTTCATCATCGCGGTCGATGACGACGGGGTCGCGATCATCGATCAGCACGTTGCGCACGAACGCGTCCTGTTCGAGCGGGTGATGGAGCGGCTGACGAACGGCAAGCTCGAGTCGCAGCTGCTGCTCGTGCCGATGGTCATGGACCTGCTGCCGTCCGCGCAGCAGGCGCTTGTGAGCCGGACGGCCGAGCTCGAGCGCCTCGGCTTCGAGGTGGAGCCTTTCGGCAGCGCCACCATCAAGGTGACCTCGGTCCCCGCCCTGCTGAGCATCGAGGACAGTTCGAAGGCGCTCCTGGCGCTGGCCGAAGACCTCGAAGGGCTCGACCGCGGTGCGCAGGTGCAGGAAGCGCTGCAGCGCATCGCGGCGACCACTGCCTGTCACGCCGCGGTCAAAGCGAACTATCCGCTGACCTACGAGAAGATGACGCACATCCTCGAGGAGCTGCGGGCGACGTCGTACTCGACCGTATGTCCGCACGGCCGTCCCGTGATGCTGCGGCTCACGCGCCGCGAGATTGAAAAGAACTTCGACAGAATCTGATGAAGCAGGCCATCTTCTATGCGGGGCGTCTCCTTCAGCTCTTTGGCATGTTCGAACTGCTCGTCGACATCGTCACCGCCGGGCCGCTCGGTCCAAGTCCGAAAATCTTTACGTTCGGGATCGTCGTTTTCGTCGTCGGATGGGGTCTGACACGCTTGACACGCTGAGATCACCATTGCTACACTGATTGCGCTCCTTTCCCAAGCGAAAAAGGCAATTCCACGTGGTGCGGCTGTGTCCGTGCCTCTGGGAAGCGCAAAGCTGTAAGCCTTGCCCTGCAAGGTGGTTTAGCTGCCGAACTTGGAGTTCCGAATGATGTCCCGGCGTCTGATTTTCACGACTTCCGTCCTCGCCACCGCGGTCCTCTTTTTCATGCTCGGGGCCATTCACACCCGGCAACACGATGCATTGAGCCAGGCATCCTACGATGCGAAGCTCGATGCGATTCGCACCGAGGTGCGATCCGAACTCGGGAAATCGGCGAGGGCGACCGACGCCGCCGAACCAGCGGGAACGACCGGCCGCGTCGGGACCAAGAGCCGCGCCGCCGACGTCAACCGCGAGCGGATCGTTTCTGAAATCAAGGAGCAGCTGCAGACGGAAATGGGATTGCTGCCGGTCCACCTGCTGCGGGACCGACGCGCCAGCTTCGTCGAGCTCTACTCGTACGACAACCTCGGAAAGACGAACTACGGCACCGCCGGCTATCTCGGCGGTGGTTACTTCATCACCGTGAAGCACGCCGTCGTGGCACTGCGCGACGACGAGGACCGCCAGAGCACCCGCAAGATTCAATCGGTGAAGGTCGTCTACAACGGCAAGGAGATTCCCGCGAAGGTCGTCGACACCGGCGATGCCGATGTGGAAGTCCACAGTGGCGATTGGGCCATCATCAAGACGAAGGAGCTGGACCTGCCGGCGCTCCACGTCGATTCCGCGTTCGCGTACGATTTCGCCGACCCGATCTTCCGCCTTGGGAACGACTACTCCAAGGGCATCATCCTATCGACCGGCTATGTCGGGCAGCACACGCAGAACGGTCTGGTGACCTGCCTTACCGACGGCCACCCGGGCGTGTCTGGCGGGGGAGTCCTCGATCAGCGCGGCAACCTGGTGGGGATTCCGATCGGCCGCATGCAGGGCGACTACCGTTTCTCGTTCATCCTGCCGATTCGGCCCGAGATGCTGCGGAAGCTGCCGACCTACGAACAGCCCGAAGTGCCGGCCACGCGGATTGCCGTCGCGGAAGACCAGCACTGAACTGCGTCGTGTAGCGCGAAGCCTTCAGGCGAGCGTCGATCGCTCGGCTAAAGCCTTCGCGCTCCGACTAGCAGCCTTCGCCGCTCAGCTGAAGCCTTCGCGCTCCAACTAGAAACTCTTCAACGCGTCCGCTTCACCGTCGTAGCACTCGAACACCGTCAGCAGCTTGGTAATCGACAGCAGGTCCTTGATTCGCTTCGTGACGTTCAGGAGCTTCAGCTTCCCGCCGTTCTTGGTGACCGTCGCGTACGACTGAACGATTTCACCGAGCCCCGCGCTGTCCACGTACGACACGTCCCCGAGGTTCAGCAGCACTTTCTTGTGATCCTGCTGAATCAAGCTGCGCATCTTATCCCTGAGCGCCACGTCTCCGCCGTCACCCAGGGTGATCTTGCCCGAGACGTCCACAATCACCACGTCACCAACAGTCCGTTCCGAGATCTGCATGCGCCCTCCGCGCGGAAAGTATAATCCGGCATGCTTAGACACCGGACAACGGCTTTTGTCTGCGGATGTCTGATCGCGGTGTTCACGGCCTGCGACCGCGGCGCGAAGAGTCCAGGTCCAGGTCCGGCTCCAGCTCCCGCTCCGCCGGCCGACCGGGCCGATGGCCGGGTCCGCGCGCTCGCTGACGCGTATCTGGAGGGGTATTTCCAGCGCAATCCGGACCAGGTGACCCTCTACGGCGTGCCTGGCCGCCGCCACGACGCGCTCCCCGACAACTCCCTGGACGCGCTCCGGACCTGGCAGGCGAAGGAAGACGCCTGGCTCGCCCAGGCCAAACAGATCGACCCGGCGACGATCGAGGCGCCCCCGCTGCGCGGCACCTACGCCATCGTCCGGGAGGCGTTGGAGGCGTCGATCGCGGTGCGGGTCTGCCGCGGGGAGCTCTGGACCGTCAGCCAGTTCGTGAACGGCTGGCAGGTGCAGGACGGATACACCGTCACCATCCAGCCGGTGGGGACCGAAGACGCGCGGAAAGACGCCCTGGCGCGCTGGAGCCGTCTGCCAAAGTACGTCGATACCGAGATCGCGAACCTTCGCGAAGGGCTGAAGGCGGGCTACTCGGCGCCGAAGGGCAACGTCCGGATCGTCATCGACCAGATGAACACGCTGATTGCGACGCCGACCGCGGAATCGCCGTTCGACTCGCCGTCGGTACGCGACAAGACGACCGAGTTCGTCCAGCAGTTCGACACGCTGGTGCGCGAGCAGATCGTGCCGGCGTTCACGCGATACCGGGATTTTCTGCAGAAGGAATACCTGGCCGCCGCCCGCGAGGCGATCGGCGTGTCGGCGAACCCCAACGGCGCCGCCTGTTACGACGCGTCAGTGCGTTACCACAGCTCTCTGCCGACGCCGGCCAGCGAGGTTCACGCCACGGGGCTGCGCGAGGTCGAGCGCCTGGACGCCGAAATGAAGGCCATCGGCGAGCGTTCCTTCGGCACCGGCGACGTGCCGAAACTGCTGCAGCGCGCGCGGAGCGACAGGCGATATCTGTTCAAGTCGTCCGACGAACTGATCGAGGTCTCACAGGCGGCGCTGGCCCGCGCCAAGGAGCACATTCACGACTGGTTCGGCCTGCTCCCGAAGGCGGACGTCGTCATCCAGCGATATCCGAAGTTCAGGGAGAAGAACGGGCCCAACGAATACAACCCGCCCGCCGAGGACGGCAGCCGTCCCGCGGTGTTCTTCATCAACGCGTACGAGGCCGAGAAGAAGAGCCGCGTCGAGGCGGAATCGACGGCGTTCCACGAGACCATTCCGGGTCATCACTTGCAAGGCGCCATCGCTCTCGAACGGAAGGACATCCATCCGATCGGCCGATATCTGGGCAACTCGGGCTACACGGAAGGCTGGGGGCTGTACGCCGAGCGGCTCGCCGACGAGATGAAGCTGTTCTCGTCCGATCTCGATCGCCTCGGCATGTTGTCCAGCCAGGCGCTCCGGGCAGCACGGCTCGTCGTCGACTCGGGCATCCATACGAAGGGCTGGACGCGGCAGCAGGCCATCGATTTCATGCTGGCGCACACTGCGGAAGATCCCGCCGACGTCACGTCGGAAGTCGACCGGTACATCATCTATCCCGGTCAGGCCACGGCCTACATGCTGGGCAAGCTGGAGATCAGTCAGGCGCGCGCCGACGCGCAGCAGGCGCTCGGCTCCAGGTTCGACATCAAGCAGTTCCACGATCGGGTCCTCGAAGATGGGGCGATTCCCGTCAGCTTCCTGCACGAGAAAATCCGGCGATGGCAGACGCAATGAGACTCCAGCAGGCTTCCGTCAAAGGTTCGAGCGCGCGATGGGCCGGGGCGTGCGCGGTTGTCGCGGTGCTGGCGGTACCGGCGATCGTCGCCGCCGATCGTCAGCCGCCCGGGCAGGCCGACGCGGCCTTCGACGTCCAGGAGAAGTCGATCGAGGATCTGCAGGCGGCGTTGACCTCCGGTGCGGTCACGTCCCGGTCGCTGGTGCTCGCGTACCTGGCGCGCATCCGCGCCTTCGATCTGCAAGGACCGCGGCTGAACGCGATGATCTCGATGGCGCCGCGGGTGCTCGAGACGGCCGACGCGCTGGATCGCGAACGTGCCGCGCGCGGCCCGAGAGGCCCGCTTCACGGCATTCCGATCGTCATCAAGGACAACTTCGAGACGGCGGACATGCCGACGACGGGCGGCTCGGTCGCCCTCACGGGATTCATGACCGGGCGCGACGCGTTTCAGGTGAAGCGGCTGCGGGACGCCGGGGCGATCATCATCGGAAAGACCAATCTGCACGAGCTCGCAGCCGGCATCACGACGATCAGCTCCGCCGGGGGACAGACGCGCAACCCGTATGACGTGTCCCGTACTCCGGGTGGCTCGAGCGGCGGTACCGGCGCGGCGGTTGCCGCGAGCTATGCGGCGTCGGGAATGGGCAGCGATACGTGCGGATCGATTCGCATCCCGTCCGCGAACAACAACCTCTTCGGCCTGCGGGGAACGGCAGGCCTCTCGAGCCGGACCGGCATCATCCCGCTCTCGCACACGCAGGACATCGGCGGTCCGCTGGCTCGAACGGTGAGCGACCTCGCCATCATGCTCGACGCGACGGTCGGTGCCGATCCGGACGACGCCGTCACGCAGGCCAGCGCCGGACATGTGCCTCGCTCCTATCGCGAGCTGTTGAAAGCCGACGCGCTGGAGGGGTTGAAGATCGGCGTCGTGAAGGAGCTGTTCGGAGGGACGCCCGACGACGAGGAAGTGACCACCATCGATCGGCAGGCGCTGGAATCGATGCGGCGCGCCGGTGCGGAGCTCGTGGAGCTGTCCCTTCCAGGCATCGACGAATCGATTCGAGGGTCGAGTTTGATCGACGCCGAATTCAAGTTCGACTTGATCGACTACCTCAAACGATGGCCCGACGCGCCGGTCCACTCGCTCGGCGAGATCCTGGAGCGCGGCGACTATGCCGCTGCGCTCGACACCACGTTCAGGCGCCGCAATGCCCGCACGTCGGCGGACACGCCCGATGTCACGCAGGCGAAAGCGAAGCGCGCCGATCTGCTGGCGCTCGTCACGCGAACGATGGATGCGCAGAAGGTCGACGTCCTCGCATACCCGACGCTGCGCCGAAAGGCGGCGGTCATCGGCGAGCCGCAGCGCGGGTCCGAAAACTGCCAGCTGAGCCCCAGCACCGGCCTGCCTGCGATCAGCATGCCCGCGGGATTCACGGAAGATGGCGTGCCGGTCGGCATCGAGCTGATGGGCGCCGCGTGGACCGAGTCGAGGCTGCTGGCCGCGGCGTTCGCGTACGAACAGGCGGCCCGGCCGCGGAAGGCGCCGTCTGCAACCCCGGCGCTCGTCAACAACCGCGCCCCGGCCACGCTGACGTTCGTCGTCAATCTCAACGGAGCTCACCTGACGTTCTCGTTCGAACCGGCGGTCGGTACCTTGTCGTGGGATGCCGTATCGACCAAGCCGCTCGTCGCGACGCTGCATCGCGGTCGATCGGGTCCGGCGCTGGCGACGCTGATGACCGATCGTGCGAGTGAAGCAGCCGGCCAGGTGGTCCTGACGCCTGCCGACCGCGCAACGCTGCGCGTGAACGGGCTGTTTCTGGCGGTGCGCACGATGGCGCTGCCTAAGCAAGTTGAACGGGCGCCGCTGCGGGTCAGCGGACCGTGACGCTTTCGCTTCTGGCGTAGTGCGGAACTTCAGGTCCGCCGTCGGGCAGGCCTGAAGGCCTGCACTACTTCCGAGTTGCTGGAGCGCGAAGGCTTTAGCCGAGCGTCTACGCGTCTCCGCCCGAGCCCTTGAACTGATCCGCTTCTTCGGCGAACAGCACGTTGAAGCTCGTGAGCGTGCCGTAACAGCCGCTGATGTACCCCTGCAGCTTCACCTTGATGTCGTCGCTCAGGTCGGCGCTGTTGACGTGCTGCTCCAGGGTCCGCAGACGGTTCCGCAGCATCACCACCTTGTGAAAGAACGTTTCGATTGGCCACGACTTCTCCTGCAGGCCGGCCGTGCCGGGTCGCAGGACGAGCGTGCCGCCGCGCCACTTTTCCGCGGGCGTCACCGGCGAAATGCCGGTCTCCTCGCGGATGACGCGACGGAGCAGCAGTTCGAGGTCGATTTCGCGGTCCGGTGTCATCTGTGGCCCTGTCCTTTCGCGTTCGCTGACGATAGGGAATGCCGCCTTCGCTCCAGGGGCGGTCCGGCGCGCCTGAGGATCCGACGGCGGTGCACCTGGCCGCGGGCTCGAAGGGACGGCGCCTCGTGTCGCGCTGGCGGCTGGCGCCGCCTCCGCGCGTGATGCTGGGCCGCTGAAGCCAATCCGGCCACCGCCTCGATAGTTGTGCTCGCTGTGGCAGTACCCGCAGTCGACGCGAATCGGCCGTCCGTCGTTGTCGGCGGCAACCACGGTGTGCATCCGGTCGGTCTTGCAGGCTCGGCAGAAGTCCTCGATCGATTCGCCGGCGCGGTAACGTCGCAGCTCCATCACGGATGCTATGATCGCACGACTCTGGAGACCATCATGAATCGTGACGAAGGCATCCTGTTCAGCGGAGGCGCGGCCGGCGCAGAGGCGGAGTTCGGCGCCTGTGCCGAGCGGCACGGCATCGAGGAAGTGAACTTCACGTTCGAGGGGCACCCGATCGTGCGGCATCGCGGCGTCCGCGTCCTGAATCACGAAGAGCTGCAGTCTGGCGACGTCAGCCTGGCCTACGTTTCCCGGTTGATGCACCGGCGCTACGCCGACGCGCCGACGATTCGCAAAGTCCTCCAGACGCTGTGGTACCAGGTCAACAGCGGCCAGGAGATTTACGTCATCGGCACGATTCTCGACGATGGAACCGTGCGCGGCGGGACGGGATGGGGCGCGGAGTTCGCGAAGCTGTGCAACAAGCCGCTTCACGTGTTCGATCAGGAGAAGAACAGCTGGCACACCTGGTCCGGCGAGGACTGGGAGCGGCGGACGTCGGCCAACGGGCCGATCATCACTCACGCGCACATCACCGGCACGGGCACGCGAAAGATGCAGGCCAACGGTATCCGCGCGATCGAGGAACTCTTCACGCGATCGTTCGGTGCCTGATGGCTGAAGAAGGCCCTCGCGCCACCGGCGTTCGCCTCTCGATTCTTCAGTACGCGACCATTGCGGTTTTCGTCGTGCTGGGCGGCGGGTTCTGGGTGTTGCAGGTTGTCCAGCACGCGAAGTTCGACGAGATGGCGGAGAACAACCATCAGCGGACGCTCGCGCTCCGGGCGCCGCGCGGCATCGTGTTCGACCGGAACCAGCGGGTGCTCGTCGTCAACCGCCGCTCCTACAGCATCTCGATCATGCGCGAGCACACCAAGGACCTGAACCGCACCATCCGGATGCTGTCCACCGTGCTCGGCATCGACGAGGAATCCATCCGGCAGACCGTCGATCGGCATCGCCGGGAACCAATCTACCGGCCGATCACGATCGTTCAGGACGCGACGTTGTCGCAGGTGGCGGCGATCAGAGCGCGCCGTCTCGACTTCGAGCTGCCCGACATCGTCGTCGAACAGGTGCCGACGCGGCAGTATCCCGACGCGATGGCGGCGCATCTCTTCGGGTATGTCGGCGAGGTGAGCGACGCCCAGGTCACCGGGAGCGAATCACTCAAGAGCGGCGACATCGTCGGACAGGCCGGCATCGAGAAGGTCTACAACGAGATGCTGATGGGCGAGGACGGCGCGAAGCGCGTCGTCGTCAACAGCATGGGGCGCGAAATCCGTACGCTCGAGGAGAGCCCGCCGAGCGAGGGGAAGCGCGTCGCTCTCACCGTGGACTACGACCTGCAGAAGGCGCTGGAAGACGGTTTCAAGGTGTCCGGCTTCAACGGCGCCTCGGTGATCATGGATCCGAAGACCGGCGAGGTGCTCGCGTTCACCAGTGTTCCCGGCTACGACCCGAACGCGTTTGCGGGCGGCATCGATCGCGCGACGTGGGCATCTCTGAACACCGACGACTTGAAGCCGCTGCAGGATCGGGCGATTCAGGGCCGCTATTCGCCCGGCTCCACCTTCAAGATGGCGGTCGCGGCCGCCGCGCTCGAGGAAGGCCTCATCACGCCGGACTTCAAGGTGGCCTGTCCCGGTCACGCGGTGTTCTTCGGCCGATCGTTCCAGTGTTCGCTGCCCAACGGCCGCGGTCACGGCACGATCGATCTGCGACAAGCCATCGAGCGCTCGTGCAACGTGTATTTCTACACCGTCGGCAACATGCTCGGCATCGAGAAGATCCACAAGTGGGCCACGCTGTTCGGGCTCGGCGAGCGGACCGGCATCGATCTGCCGAACGAGCTGCAGGGGCTGGTGCCCTCACCGGAATGGAAGCGGGAACGCTTCAAGGAGAAGTGGTACGCGGGCGAAACGATCTCGGTGTCGATCGGCCAGGGCGCTGTATCGCTCACGCCGATCTCGATGGCCGTCTACATTTCCGCGCTCGCCAACGGCGGCACGCGCCTGACGCCGCATCTCTTGAAGGCCGTCGACGACGGGTCCGGGTGGAAGGATGTGCCGGCGCCGGCGCCGAAATCCACGGTGCAGCTGAAGCCGGAGACGATTCAGGCGATCCACGACGGTCTCTGGATGGTCGTGAACGCGAGCGGGACCGGCAGCAAGGCACGGATTGCCGGTCGAGACGTCTCCGGCAAGACCGGCACGGCGCAGGTCATCTCGCTCGAAGGCGGCAAGGCCGCCAGGGGGCGAAGCGACAGGGACCTGCGCGACAATGGCTGGTTCGTGTTCTTCGCGCCGCGCGACAACCCGCAGATTTCAGGCGTGGTGTTCGTCGAGCATGGCGGTCACGGCGGCACGACGGCGGCGCCGATTGCGAAACACGTGCTCGAGACGTTCTTTGCGAAGCAGGAAGGGAAGCCGCTTCCTGTGCTCAAGGAACTGTCGACGACACCGGTCGACGGTGACGAACCGATCGCGCCTCCGGTGCTCCTGCCGGAACTCGCTCGTCCGCGCGTGCACTGAACGCACTCGGGCGCATCGCGTCATCACAGCATGCTCAGTCCGCACTACTTCGATCCGAAACCGCGCTAGCGTTCCGTCATCTCGACCGTCGCGCCGGCTCGCAGCGCGAAGCGTCCACGCCCCGTCGACACAATCTGGAGGTCCGGGCACTTTTCCTGGAGGCGCTGCCGCAGCAGGATGAGCCGGCTTTCGAGGTTGTCCTTGACTGGCGGCAGCCCGAGCGAGGCGTCGACGCGCAGTTCCCGGTTCGAGAACTCGGTTCGTCCCGTTCGCGTCGATTCGCCGAGCACCTTCCAGAGAATTCTCGCGGGAATGTTTCGGATCAGGTACTCGTCGTCGACGAAGATCGCATCGTCGTTGCGATAGTAGGTGAGGCGCCTGACGCGTCGATCCTCTGCCGGGCCCGCGGAAAGAGGGGAGATCGCGGACGTCTGCGCCTGCGCTTCGGTTGGTGCTGAGTCGGCGTTTTCGTCACACCGCTCCATCATGCGATCGATTCCCAGCGCAATCTGGTTCGCGAGGATGTCGAGATACGCCTCGTGCCACTCGCTGAAGCGCATCGGATCGCGATCTTCCGCCGCGATCACGCCGACGAGGCGGTCGCCGATGGTCAGCGGAATCGCCAGCACGCTCTGCGCGTCGGGAAGGCCGGGCAGCGGGATCTCGGCCTGAAGCGCGCGCTTGCCGTCCGCGGCTTCACGACGGATCGCCCGGCCGTACCGCAGATCCGCCTCGAGGCTCGTGAGGCGAAGCAGCCGCCGCTCGCGAGCGACGGTCCCAATCAACCCTTCACCAATCCCGACCTCGGCGCCCACACCGCTCTCGCCGTACCCGCGGCTCGCGATCGTCGTCAGTCGGCGGTTGGCCTCGTCGTGCAGCAGGATGGCGGTGTGCGAGAAGTTGAAATACTCCTCGAGTGCCTCGAGCACGCCGCAGAGCAGCGACTCGAGACCGGTCGCGCGGTTGATGCGCTCGGAGACCCACTGCAGCCCGCGCATCTCGGTCCTCATGCCGTCGAGCGATGCACCTTCGGGCATGTCGGCGGGGGCTTCGGTGAGAAACCCGGCGACCGGCTCGGCGCAGGTGACTTCGAAGACGTCGGCCGCAATCAGGCGGAACACGCCGGCCATTCCCGTATGCGACGCGATCGCGTCGATGCGAAGCGACATCGTGTCGAAGAGCGGTCCGCTTCGTTCCGAGCGGAGGAATTTCAGGCGCAGCCGGTAGGCCTGCAGCGTGACCGGATCCATCACCTCCGCGCACGCGACCGGGTTCTCGTCGAGATTCCGGCGCGTCTTGGTGAAGAACTGGCAGGAGAGCGCGACGTGACGGTCGTCGACGAAATACACCTGGCTCACGTAGATGATGTTCGGCAGACCCCGGCTATCGGCCGTGGCGATCATGCTGGGAATCACGCCTTGAAAGCAGCGGCGGATATCCGAGAGGCGGAGGCTCATCGCACCCGGCTTCCTGCCTTGGGGCCGGGCGTCTGATCGAACACCTGCTCGACACGCATGGTCAGCGCGAAGGCGGGCCAGTGGGCGACGCGATGGGTCAGCCGTCGAGGGACGCCGATCCGGTCGAGCACATCGGCGAGCGCGTCGAGACGCTGGCGCACGAAGGCCGATTCGTCTTCCCGGGCAAGCCGCGCGTCGAGCGTGGTGCCCTTGAACTGCGTCGCGAAGTTGTCGCGCGGATGAGTGGCGACGACGGCGAGCTGCTTCGTCGTGGCGACGTTGTGAATCGTGTCATGGCTCGTCGCGACCGGCAGAAATACGGTGATCGTCTCGAACTCATCCATCGACTGGATGGCGATGCCGCGACAGCACGAAGGGGTGCCGGCGGAGTCGGCGGTGCCGACCAGAATCGACAGTCCGGGTTCGAGACAGCGTCGGAGACGCGTGGGATCCATGCGATCGAGCAGAACAACCCACATTATCGGCTATTTAAGATTTGTTTAGGAAACCGGTCCGGCGTCTCCACCCTGATAGCGAATTCTTCCGATGCGCATAGGCAAGTCTTAGCAACCGGCCGCGAGGCATCCAGCTACATTCGAGAGCATCAGATGACGCCCACTGAGGAGGGAATGATGAACGCCTTGATGTTTCTCGTGTTGAGAGCCGCGCACGTGCTCTGCGCCGCGGTCTGGATTGGATCGACCGTTTACATTGCGCTGTTGCTGGCGCCGGCAGTTGAAGACGCCGGGCCCGCCGGGGGGCAAATCATGATGGGCCTGGATCGGCGCGGCCTGCACCGCTACATGGCGATCGTCTCGATGACCACGATCGCGAGTGGGGTGTACCTCTTGTGGCGGTTCACCGGCGGCTTCGATCCCGGCGTCATCGCGACGCATGCGGGGATCGTGTTCGGCACCGGCGGCACCGCCGGCCTGCTCGCGGGAATCATCGGCGCCACGGTCGTCGGGCGCAGCGGGTCGCAGGTTGTGGCGATCATGAAGGAGGTGGCCGGCACCTCGGACGGAGCGACGAGAGGCGCGCTGATGCTCCGCGCCGCAGGTCTGCGTCGCCGGATCAAGAGCGGCACCCGCGTCATCATGGCGCTGCAGGCGACCGCGCTCGTGCTGATGGCCGTCGGCCACTACGTGTGATTCCGTGCCAACTCTCAGGGTCTGACCCAGGTCTGACCTAGGTCTGACCCTGATTCTGAGAGGACCAAAAACAGGCCGTTTTTTCGAGTGTTTTTTGTCGATTTTGGACCGAGGTCAGACCAGGGTCAGACCTGGGTCAGACCTCGGTCAGACCCTGTCATGGTCAGGAGCGGCGCTGCTTTTTGATCGCTTCCCAGCCATCGAGGCGGCGTTTCAGTTCTTTCTCGAAGCCGCGTTCTTTCGGCTCGTAGTATTTGCGACCTTCGAGCGCGGGGGGCAGGCAGGACATGTCGGCGATGGCGTCGGCTTCGTTATGCGCGTACTTGTACCCCTTGCCGTATTGCAGATCCTTCATTAACCGGGTCGGGGCATTGCGCAGGTGGAGCGGCACGGGCTGCGCGACGTCGCGATGGGCGTCCTCGGCCGCCCGCGAGTACGCCTCGTAGACCGCGTTGCTCTTCGGCGCCGTCGCCAGGTAGATGGCGGCCTGCGCCAGCGCTGTGTTCCCCTCCGGCATCCCGATGAAGTGGACGGCATCTTTCGCGGCGACCGCAACGGTCAACGCCTGCGGATCCGCATTGCCGATGTCTTCCGACGCGAAGCGAATCATGCGCCGCGCGATGTAGAGCGGATCCTCGCCGGCCTCGAGCA
>DASSGK010000242.1:0-4778 GCA_035693505.1 Vicinamibacterales bacterium | reverse complement strand
CAGGTCGGTGTACGCCGCCTGATCGATTTTCACGGTCTTCCCGTTCGAGAGGGTGACGGTTGGATACGGAAAATCCGCGTTGGACAAGATGCCGAACGTGTTCGAGGCACCGCCCGCCACCGGCCGAAGGTCGGCGAGAATCTTCTCCTCGACATCGGACAGCGTGTGCGCGGACCGGCGCACCAGGTCGTCGAGATCGTGTTTGTACACCTTGAGCCGGGGCTCGCTCGCGACGAACCGCTCGATGGTGGCTTTGCCGGCCTTGAGAATCTCTGGATTGACGTAAGCGGCTTCGGCGCCGAACGCGGCGCCCACCTGCGTCATTTCCTGACGCATGCCCTGGTACGCGCTGTCGCGCGTGTCCTGGTCGGCCAGCAAGCTCGCGTACGACTGCAGCCGCGATAGCTCCTTCGCCTTCGCATAGAGCGTGTCGAGTCCGTCGGCGAGTGTCGCGGGCGAGGCCATGAGCCGGCCCTTGAACTTGCCGAGCGACGGGATTTCCGCCGACAACGCCTCTTTCGCCGCTCGCCACGCGGCATCGGATGGATAGATGTCAGCGAGATTCCACTTGTACTTGTCTGGAATCGCGGACCGCTCGCGTTCTTCCGCGACTACCGTGAGGGTCAACGCCAGGACGGCCGACGCACTCGCAAAGCAAAGCAGCTTCTTCATGCGGCAATTTTACGTGACACGTCCTCGCCCCGGGTGCGACTCGTCCCAGACCCGTGACGACTCGTCCCGACCCGTGTCGACGCGTTGTGACCCGTGTCGAGTGACTATACTGTCGCGCCATGAGATGGTTCGTTCGCGGCGACATCGACGGCTTCTTCGGACTTGCCCTCGACAACCTGGTCCAGCTGCTGCTCATCGACGCCCTGTGTCGATTCGTGCTGGGGTTCCCCCCCGATCTCGTGTACGGGCGCGTGCTGCCGGGCGCGGCCATCTCGATTCTCGTCGGCAACGTGTTCTACGCGTATCAGGCGAAGAAGCTCTCCGAGCGGACCGGGCGGACCGACGTGTGCGCCCTTCCCTACGGCATCAACACCGTCTCCCTGATTGCGCATGTGTTTCTCGTGATGCTGCCCGCCAAGGCGCTCGCCGCGGCCGCCGGCGCTGCCGATCCCGCCCGCGTCGCGTGGCAGGCGGGGCTCGTCGCCACGCTGTGCTCGGGGATCATCGAACTCGCCGCGGCGTTCGTCGCCGAACGAGTTCGCAAGGCCACGCCCCGCGCCGCGTTGCTCTCGACGCTTGCCGGCATCGCGCTCGGGTTCATCTCCTTCGGATTCCTGTTCCGCGCGTTCGCCCGCCCGCTCGTCGGGTTGACGACGTTCGGCGTCGTGATGCTGACGTACTTCGGACGAGTGCGTTTCAAAGGGCACATTCCAGGCGGCCTCGTCGCGATTGCGCTGGGCACGCTGCTGGCGTGGCTGACGGGCATCGCACCCGTCGGATCGACGCCGGCGCCCCCGGCGCTGCACGTGCCCGTGCCGGTCGTCGGCGACATGATCGCGGCGCTCGGCGGCGGACATCTGCTGCCGTACCTCTCTGTGATCGTCGCGATGGGCTTGTTCAACGTCCTCGGATCGCTCCAGAACATCGAGTCGGCTGAAGCGGCCGGCGATTCGTACGAGACAAGGCCGTCGCTGATGATCAACGGCATCGGCAGCATCTTCGCGGCGCTGTTCGGATCGGCGTTTCCGACGACGATCTACATCGGTCATCCCGGCTGGAAAGCGCTCGGTGCGCGCGCCGGCTACTCAATCCTGAACGGCGCGTTCATCACGATCATCTGCCTGACCGGCACGCTCGCGTGGATTGCGTGGGCCGTGCCGATCGACGCGGGCATGGCGATCGTGTTGTGGATCGGCATCATCATCAGCGCGCAAGCGTTTCAGGCGACGCCGCGCGAACACGCGCCGGCCGTCGTCATCGGGCTACTGCCCGGCATCGGCGCCTGGGCGGCATTGATGGCGAAGAACGGATTGAAAGCCGCGGGCATGGGCACGGCGGCACGGCCGTTCGGCGAGGCGCTGATTGCGGAGTTCCAGAAGAGCGACACGTGGATCCACGGCGTCTTCTCGCTGGAGCAAGGCTTCCTGTTCACGTCGATGCTGCTCTCGGCCGCGACCGTCGGCATCATCGAGCGCAAGTGGACGGCGGCGGCCGCATGGTGCGGGCTCGCCGCCGTCATCTCCGCGACAGGCCTGATGCACTCCTATCAGTGGACGACAGACGACACGGTGCTACGGCTGACGCCCGCGTGGACGTTCGCGCTCGCATACACCGTCATGGCCGTCCTCTTCTTCGCGGCTCAGTGGATCACCGAGCCGAGCGATGGCCACTGACGCATCGCGATCTTCGTGTCTTGGTGGCTAAAGTCCGAGGCTTCTTCCGAGAGCCGTCGTCGCATCTCCTCTGACTCCCAGGCGGAAAACATCCAATCGAGCGGCAGGCTTCGACGAAGTTCCTGAGCGGTCCACGTCGCGCGCATCAGGCCAAACGACGCGTGATTCGTTGAGCCGAGGATCAGATGGCCGATCTCGTGCGCGATGGCGCGTCCGAGCAGTGCCCCCCGCTCGACGCCGGTCTGGATCGCGAGTTCATCGACGCGATCGATGTATACGGTGGCGAGCGTTCCGACGTGATGCACGACGTCGACCGTCGCGAACCCGAGCGACCCGCGCTGGCTCAAACCCGTCGCATTCACGATCCGGATTTCGAGCTCATGGGCCTTCGGCCGCGAGATGCACCCGGCCGCGTGACAGGGACGCCAGATCGGCCGGATGCCGGCGGCGGCGAGGGCGAGCGCGGCGCTGGTGTGTGCCTGTTCCAGCGTCCGCGGTGAGACGCCGACCGCATCGTAGATGCGGACGACGAGAGGGAGGTTGGCGACGAGCGTGGTGGTCAATGCGAGCGAGGCCAAGGCGATCGACATGCAGGCCAATATGGACGCCGCCTCCCGCTACCTCAATGACGCTGGGATGGAGCGAAGGTAAAACGTTGGTAACGGGCTAACGCATTGAGTGATTTGGTGATGTTCGATTTGGTGATTTGGATTGTCAGACTGTGGCAGGCGATCGGAAGCAGTCCAATCGACGATTGGACTCGACAGTCGGAGAAGCGTCGGGCCATGCTGTGCCTGTGACCGACTTCCGATTCGGACGTTTTGAGATCGACTCTCGGACACGCGAGCTGCGCAAGGACGGCGTGCGGCTCCGCCTGCAGGATCAGCCTTTTGCGCTCCTGACGCTGATGCTCGAACATCCCGGCGAGCTGCTGACGCGCGACGAGCTTCGCACGCGCCTCTGGCCCGACGGCACCTTCGTCGACTTCGAACACGGGTTGAACGCCGCGATCAAGCGGCTGCGCGCCGTCCTCGGCGACAACGCCGAGCGGCCGCGGTTTGTCGAAACGCTGCATCGCCGCGGCTATCGGTTCATCGCACGGGTCGAGCGCGTGAACGGCCACGGCTCCTACGAGATCGCCTCGTCCGGCGACAGCCGGCAGCGGCTCGCCGTGCTGCCGTTCACGATGCTGGGCGAAGCGTGCGTCCCTGAGTCGTTCGCGAACGGTCTGACGGAAGAACTGGCCACACAACTGGGCCGCATCGGATCGGAAGGGCTCGGCATCATCGCGCGGTCGTCTGCGACGCGAGTGCAACGCGTCGACCGTACCGCGCGCGAAATCGGCGCCGCGCTGCGCGCGCACTACCTCCTCGAAGGCACGGTCCGCACGGAGGCCAATCGCGTCCGCATCACCGCGCAACTGATTGAGGCTCAGGGAGAAACGCAGCTCTGGGCGGACTCCTACGATCGGCCGCTCGTTGATTCCTTGCTCGTGCAGTCGGATGTGGCGACGCAAATCGTCCGCGCCGTCGCCGTCGAGCTGCTCCCCGATCGCGCACCGGCGGTGTCGACACGCACGCGGAATATCGATGCGTACCAGGCGTTTCTCAAGGGCCGCTACCACTGGAACCGGCCCGGAGATGAAGGCCTGCGCGAGTGCCTGCAGTTCTACGAGCTGGCGCTCTCCCTCGATCCGCAATTTGCCGCCGCCTACGCGGCGCTCGCCCGCGCGGCCGTCGCCGCGGCCGAGTACTACACACGTCCACCGCGTGATGCGTTTGACGTCGCCGAAGCGGCGGCGTCACGTGCGCTCGCGCTCGAGCCCTCGGAATCGGATGCGCTGACCGCGCTGGCCGAAGTTCGCCGCGGGCGCGACTGGAACTGGGACGGTGCCGACGAGGCGTACCGGCGCGCGCTGACGCTCAACCCGAACAACGAAGGTGCGCGCCGGCTCTACGGGGTGTTTCTCGCCTCGCGTGGCCAGACGACCCAGGCCGCCGCGATGACCGACGCGGCGTGCGAGCTGGATCCGCTGTGCCTGGTCTCGAATACGAGCGCGGCGTGGGTTCGCTACGTGTCAGGCGACTACGCCGAGACGATCGATCGCTGCCGCCACACGATCGACATGGCCGCCGATTTTCCCGCCCCCCATCGTCTGCTGGCGTCCGCGTACGTCCAGCTCGGCGATGCACGAGCGGGCGTGCGCCATCTCGAAGAGACGATGTCGGTGCTCTGGGAGCCGGCGACGCTCGCGTGTCTCGCGCACGCACACGCGGCCGACGGCAACCGTGCTCGGGCCGAGCACGTGCTCAGCGAGATCGATCGCATCGCCGAACGACGCTACGTGTCCCGGTACTACCGCGCGCTGGCATGGACCGGCATCGGCGACTTCGATCAGGCGTTCGCCCTGCTGTCCTGCGCCTGCGACGAACG
>DASSGK010000241.1:0-4204 GCA_035693505.1 Vicinamibacterales bacterium | reverse complement strand
CATCGACGTGGAATCCGCGGTTGGTCGCGGGTCCGTCGGTCTGGCTCGCGGTGGCGTTGACCATCAACGTCAACCGCCGCAAGGACGCTTCGGCGTTGAGAATCAACCCTTCGAACGTCGCGGTGCCTTCCTGGCTGTTGTTCGTGAGGAGATACCGGTCCGCACCAAACGTCGACGGCAGCCGGCTGTATACCGGAAGCAGGACGTCGCCTCCGTCCGACGGTGGCCGGCCATCCACGACGTTGAACACCGTGTAGCTCGACAACGGCGCGCCGACGTCGACGAGGTTGTACAAGTGATTCGTTCGCTTGGCGATGCCCGTAATTCGACCGCGAATGTTCGGCGTCAACTGCGCCTCGACGCCGGCCACGACTTCATCGGTCGTCGGCCGCGCGAGCGAGGGGTCGATGGCGCTGAACGCCGGGTCGCCTGCTGTTCCCGGACCGACGCGCGCGACGAGCGGGCCGGCGCCTTGAGCGGTCCACCGGAAGACGTTGGCGGACGGCGCGAACGGATCGCCGACGGCGAGCGTGTCGAGCGTCAGGCTGTCTACCGCGCGCCGATAGCCGGCGACCCATGTGAAATGAGACGACGCTCCCTGTTTCCAGCGGAGCGACACATACGGCAGCGCGTTGTTCCACGTGACGCCGTTTGCCGCTTGATCGGCGCTGCCGGTGACGCCGTCATAGGCGACGCCCAATTCGAGCGCGCGCCCCGGACTGAATCCAATGCGATCGCCGACAAATGCCGTCGCCGTCAACACGTGGCGGTGTGCGTCGCTGCCGTTGTTCGAGTATTGCCACAAGCGCGCCTGTTCGCCATCGATGGCCTCGCCGATCGTGCCGACATAACCGGGACCAATGCGTGCCGACGAGCGACCGACATCTGCACCGCCGATGAACGTATGGGTGCGCCCTGCACCGCGAGGTGTCGTCGCCACCCGCACTCCTGCAGACCACTGTCGATCGGTCCGATCGCCCGAGTCGACGAGATTCGGCACAGGCCCCGCGGTCAGACGTTCGATTGCGGCTGCGGCAGGCAGCGCATCGTTCCGGGACGAATTCGCCTGCGAGTAGGCGCCAAACAGCCGCCACGTCGCGGCATTCACGTTGTGCTGTTCCCAGGTCGATTGGATATGGGCGAACGTCGTTTCGTCCGCGAGAAGCGGCCGCAGAAACGCAACGGCGGCAGGAAACGGCGCCTTCGTCCGTTGCACCCACCCGACCGTGCGAAGCTCGTGGCTCTGATCTCGCGTGAACACCAGATTCGCGAACGCCGACGCCGCCTGGCCGTCCGCCTCCTTGATGCCGGAGCGCTCGACCTGCGACGCGCCGGCCCAGTCAATGGCGGCGACGAGGCCAACCCGCGGCGACACCGGTCCGCTCAGGAACACGTCTCCGTGCGACCACTGGGTCAATGTCTCGATCGGAGGCGCGACGTTCGTCGACGGCCGCGCCACGAGACTCTTGCCGGCTCCGGACGCCTGGACGATGCGGATCCAGGATGTCGACGGCCGTGCGGGGTCGAGCGACACGGCGATCGCCGGCGCGGTGACGCCAAGCGGCATCAGGCCCGTCGCGACATCGACCTGCTGCCACAACATCACGACGGGAAACAGGAACGGCGAGCCACCGTTCGGAATCGTGACGTTCACGTCGCCGACAAAGAATTGCGACTGTCGCCAGGAATTCAGAAAGGCGCCGTCAGCGGCCGGACGGCCGGTGTTCAGGCCGCCACCGTAGAAGCGATCGCTTGTGATCTCGCCCTCGGTCGTCTCGAACAGCGAGAACAGATTGTTGCTGACGGGCAGATTGCGCAGCAATGTCTGCGAGTATGTGGAGCCGATGGCTGCCGAATCCTGCGAGGGTGATGACTGCGAGTGCGCCGCGCTGCCTCGTGCGAGGAGCATCAGGAGCGCGAGGCCGAGCGCCCCTGGGCGTCGAGTTCCGATTGTCACGTGCGCGGGATTGTAGTGCATTCAGACGAGACCGTCTAAAGGCGAACACTACCGACGCACCTCACCGACGCGATCCAAGCAGCGCTTGTCCTCCGAGAAACCAGATCCACGACATGACAGTGAGCCAGTGGATCGCGACCGGCGGCCAGATCGATCTCGAGATGAAGTACGCAACCGTGCACGCGAGTCCGAGAAGCGCGGCGAGCACGAGATACGCAGGACTGGCAAAGAGATGAAGGACGTCGGGCCGGAGCAACCATGCGTTCAGTGGATGCGAGGCGACGTAGAGGGCGAGCGCCGCTGCGGCGATCGCGACGAGCAGAGTTCGAGACATCGTTCGTGGGTTGCGGGGGAGCAGCAACCCGCGAAAGACGACCTCTTCGACAAGCGCGGGGTGAATCAACATGAGCAGGCCGGCCCCGAGGGCATCCGCCACGGGCAGATGCGGGGTGGTGGGACGAAGCAGCCCCGACGCCAGGCCAATCGGCGCCGCCACGAACAGAAACAGCGCATACACGAGCGCACACGCCAGCCACGTCCGGACGTCAGGCAGCGTGGTCAGCGCCTCGCGCAGATCGTTCCAGCGGCGAATGGCGAGCGGTTGCAACGTGGCACTGATGTTACGGCAAGAGTCTCAGGTAAGATGCCAATCACCGTGCACAAGTTTCTCCTCGCCGTCTCTCTCGTCGCGTGCGCGGGTGTGGCCTCTGCCCAGCAGCGCCCGCTCGACACGCAGGATCCCGAAACCATCGGCGCCGGCCGCGTGCTCCTCGAAGGCGGCATCACCGCCGCTCACGACATCACTTACCCGCTGTCAGGCTTCAAGGGCAACCTGTGGCAGTTGCCGACGCTCGGTGTGAACGTCGGGCTCAGTTCGATTGCCGATCTGCAGATCACCGGCGGGCCGTACAACGTTCTCTCGATCACCAGTCGCACGCCGGGTCCGCTGACGAGCGTGGTGACGGCCACCGGCGACTCGACGCACTCGGTCGAAGACATCAACATCGGCGCGAAAATACGGCTGCTGCCGGAAACCAGCAGCTGGCCGAGCATCGGATTCCGCTTTTCGACGCGTCTGCCGAACGCGTCACGCAAGAGCGGCATCGGTCAGGACACCACCGACTTCGGCGCCGCGCTCCTTGCCGGAAAGACCGTGCAGTCGATCCGCATCGTCGCCAATCTCGGCTGGATCAGCATGAGCCAGCCGCTCGACGGCACGAGACAGAACGACGTGCTGGCATACGGCTTCTCGCTGGCGCGCGCCATCACCGGCGGAACAGAAGTCGTCGGCGAGATTGTCGGGAGAGCGTCGGTCGCGAACGGCCCTGCGCCAATCGGCACGGAGAGCCGCGGCCGGCTGAAGTTCGGTGGCCGGTACACCTATGGGCCAGTGCGACTGGACGCGGCGGTGTTTTTTGGGCTGAACGCCGTCGATCCGACGGTGGGTTTCACCGCCGGCGCGACCTACATCTTCAACGCGTTTCGATTGCCGTAGCGGTTTTCAATCGAGTGCCTGACGAGTTCGGCTGGTGGATTCAACCGCGTGTCGAGCAGGTGCCTGGGTGCGACGTTGCCGAGCGCCTTCAGCATCGACTGCTTGACGCCAGGGTGCTCGATCTCGAGTTCCATGATCAGTTTCTTCGCACGTTGACGCTGCAGTCCGAGATCGCCGCACGCCGGACAGCAGCAGCCGATGATCGGCAGCTCGCACTCCTTCGTATACAGCCGTGCCTCGTCTTCACCCACATACACCAGCGGCCGGATGACAACGTGTTCCTGGTTGTCCGAGACCAGTTTCGCGGGCATCGCCTTCAGCGAGCCGGCGAAGAACAGGTTCAGCAGCAGCGTCTCGATGAAGTCGTCCATGTGATGGCCGAGGGCGATCTTCGTCGCGCCGACGTGCTTCGCCATCCGGTACAGCACGCCGCGGCGCAGCCGCGCGCAGAGCGAACACGGCGTCTGGTCGGTATCGAGGATGTCTTCGATGGTGATGCCGATGCTGGTGTGCTCGATATGGTATTCCCAGCCGCGCGCCTCGCACGTCTTCGCGATCACGTCGTGCTTGTAGTCCTTGTAGCCCGAGTCGACGTTGACGGCGACGAGCGAGAACGGAAACGGCGCGCGCTGCCGGAGGACGTCGAGGATCTGCAGGAGCGCCCAGCTGTCCTTGCCGCCGGACAGCCCGATCATGACCCGGTCGCCGTTCTCGATCAGGCTGAAGTCGGTGATCGCCCTGGTCGTCTTCTT
>DASSGK010000240.1:0-4068 GCA_035693505.1 Vicinamibacterales bacterium | reverse complement strand
CCGCGGACGCTCGGCTGAAGCCTTCGCGCTACGGTTGAAGCCTTCGCGCTCCACGGGCGCCGCGGACGCTCGGCTGAAGCCTTCGCGCTACGGTTGAAGCCTTCGCGCTCTACGGGCGCCGCGGACGCTCGGCTGAAGCCTTCGCGCTACGGTTGAAGCCTTCGCGCTCCACGGGCGCCGCGGACGCTCGGCTGAAGCCTTCGCGCTACGCGGTTGAAGGCTCGCGCTCCACCGGCGCACCGGACGCTCGGCCGAAGCCTCGCGCTACACGCTTGAAGCGTCCGCGCTGCGACTAGCTCGTCGTCGACGCGTAGCGCGAAGGCTTTAGCCGAGCGGGATGCGGAGCGCGAGGGCTTTAGCCGAGCGAGTCTCGCAAACGTTCCGCAGTAGTAGAATCGTGGCTTCATCCAGAGAGGCCTCATGAGAAAGCTCCTGCTCCTGACTGCGACGGCGCTGACGATCATCGTCTTCGGCGACGCGCGATCCGATACGCGCGCGATCGCGCAAGCGAATCCAAACGTCGTCGTCAACCCGAATACGTATCAGGACCTCCGCTGGCGATCGGTCGGACCGACGCGAGGCGGACGATCGACGGCGGCGGTTGGCGTGCGAACGCAGCCCAACGTCTTCTACATGGGCGCGACCGGCGGCGGCGTGTGGAAGACGGAGAACTACGGCGTGAGCTGGGTCCCCGTGTCCGACGGACAGATTCCGACGGGATCGATTGGCGCGCTCGACGTGGCGGACTCGAACCCGAACGTGGTGTATGCCGGAACCGGCAGCGAAGCCATCCGATCCAACGTCATCGTCGGACGAGGCGTCTACAAGTCGACCGACGCGGGGAAGACGTGGCAGTACGCGGGCCTCAAGGAAGTGGGGCAGATCGGGCAGCTGAAGATCCATCCCAAGAATCCTGACATCTCGTACGTCGCCGCGATCGGCCAGCCGTTCGGCTGGGGACCGGACCGCGGCGTGTATCGAACCAAGGACGGCGGCAAGACCTGGCAGAAGGTGCTCTTCATCAACGATCAAACCGGTGCGGTGTCGATCGCGATCAACTGGCAGAACCCGAACGAGCTCTACGCCGGCGCCTGGCGCGGACAGCGCAAGCCGTGGACGATTATCAGCGGCGGCGCGGCGGCCGAGGGCGGCGTCTACAAGACGACGGACGGCGGCGATCACTGGTCGCGTGTGAGCAACGGGTTCCCCGACGATTTGATCGGGAAGGTGTGGGTCGACGTCGCGCAATCGAATCCAAAAGTCGTCTACGCGCAAGTCGAAGCCAAAGGCGCCAAGGGCGGTCTCTACCGCACCGCCGACGGCGGCTCGAGCTGGACGCTCGTCAACAGCAGTCAGTCGCTGCGCGCCAGGCCGTTCTACTTCAACAAAGTGTTCGTCAGCCCGAAGGACGAGAACGACGTCTGGGTGTCGGAGCTCAACTTCCATCACTCCACTGACGGCGGCAAGACGTTCGTGAACGTCAACACACCGCACGGCGACAACCACGTCGTCTGGTTCAACCCCGATCAGCCGCACATCTTCATCGAGACCAACGACGGCGGCGCCAACATCACGCAGGACAACGGGAAGAGCTGGTCGTCGATCAACAACCAGCCGACCGCCGAGATGTACATGGTCGACGCGGACGAGCAGTTTCCCTACAACGTCTACGGCCCGCAGCAGGACACCGGCAAGAACCTGACGGTGCCGAGCCTGCCGCCGACGTCGTGGGGCCCCGACGATCCCATCCAGTTCTGGCAGCCGGCGCCGGGATGCGAGAGCGGCCAGGTGCGTCCGATCCCCTCGGGCAAGATCGTCTACGGCGACTGCAAAGGCGAGTTCGGCCGCATGAACGTGGAGACCGGACAGGAACAGGAGTTCTGGATCAATCCGCAGCAGCGCTACGGCAAGCTGCCGCAGGACATGATGTTCAGGTTCGTGCGCCAGGCGCCGATTGAGATCGACGCGCACAATCCGAACATCGTCTACCACGGCTCGCAGTTCGTGCACCGCACGATCGACGGCGGCGTTCACTGGACGAAGTTCAGCCCTGATGTGACCGCCAACGGTCCCGAGGGTCACGTGATGTCGGGCGAGCCGATCACGCGCGACATGACGGGAGAAGAAGTGTACGCGGCACTCTACTCGATGCGCTCGTCACGCCTCGAGCCGGGCGTGTTCTGGACCGGATCCAACGACGGCCCCGTGTGGGTCACGCGCGACAACGGGAAGGTGTGGAAGAACGTCACGCCGGCCGGACTACCGCCGGGCGGGCGCGTGCACACCATCGAGGACTCGCCGCACCGCAAAGGATCCGCGTACGTGTCCGTGTACCGGATGTACCTGAACGACTTCAAGCCGTACCTGTACATGACCAACGACTACGGCGTGCACTGGACGCTGTTGACCGACGGGACCAACGGCATTCCGGCGGATCAGCCGATGCACGTCGTGCGTGAGGATCCCGAACAGGAAGGGCTGCTCTACGCCGGCACCCTGCAGGGCGCCTACGTCTCGTTCGACCAGGGCAAGCACTGGCAGACGCTCCAGCAGAACCTGCCGAACACGCCGGTCACCGACTACAAAGTGCACCACGGCGATCTCGTCGCCTCGACGATGGGCCGCGCGTTCTGGATCCTCGACGACGTGGCGCCGCTGCGGCAGATCGCGGCGAGCGTGACGAAGCCGACGCGGCCGCGCCCCACGGACAACCCCAACGGACAGAATGGGCAGGACGGGCGGGATGGGCAGGATAGGCGGGAAGGGCGGGACGGCCTCGGCCAGATCGGTAGTGTCCGGCTTCAGCCGGACCATGTGATGCTAGCCTCGCAGCAGTCCCCTCAATCCGTGGCCGCCGCGAAGCCGACGCGGACGCCCTCGATGGCCAACACCACGATGCCGCGCATGGTGACGGGAATCAAACCGTTCGATGGCTCCAGCATGTTCCTCTTCACCCCGGCGCCCGCCTATCGCATTCGCTACGACGCGATGATCGGACGCGCGGATCAGGTGGAGTATCCAGCCGCCGGCGCGCGGATCGATTACTACCTGCCGAACCCGTCGGGCGAAGTCAAACTCGAGATCCTCGACGCGTCCGGCTCTGTCGTTCGAACGTACTCGAGCGAGGCGCGCGCCGCGGCGGGCGGGCGCGGCGGACGACGGGGCGGCGGGCTGCCGACCGTGCTGCCAACCAAGGCCGGCATGAATCGCTTCGTGTGGGATCTGCGGTATCCCGGCGGCGCGGCCGGAGGCGGGGACGGCGAAGGCGGCGGGTTCGGCGGCGGCGGACCGCTTGTGGCCCCCGGCGCGTTCAAGGCGCGGCTCACGGCGGGTGGCGCGACGAGGACAGAGGCGTTCACGGTGAAAATCGATCCGCGCGTCGCGAAGGACGGCGTCACGGTCGCGAACCTCGTCGAGCAGACGAAGTTTTCGCTGAAGGTGCGCGATGCCCTCGCGGAAGCGCGCGCGGTGCAGACGCGCGTGCGTCAGGCCATGGAGGCCAAACGCGGTGATCAGGCGAAGCTGCAGAGTGTCTGGGAGCGATTGACGACCAGGAGCGGGCCTTACGAGGATCAGATGTTCGTGGATCAGCTGTCCAACGTGAACCGCGCGATCTCCCAGGCTGATCAGAAAGTGGGCGCGAGTTACTACGAGCGTTTCAACCAGCTCGCAAAGGAATGGGTGGCGCTCAAGGCCGATGCGGAGGCCGCCCTCCGCTGAGGGTCCGCCTATTTTTCATGGTGCGTCGTCTAACCGGGCCGGAGGTGTTATGAAGCTGCTGCTGGTTGCGATCGCCGCCGTCGCTTTCTTCGCCGCACAGGACTCGACCGTTTACACGCCGGGCAACGGCGTGTCGCTGCCGAAGGTGACCAGGGAGGTCAGGCCCGAATACAGCAACGAAGCGAGAGAAAATCACATCGAAGGGGTCGTGATGCTCGATGCGGTGGTGCTCTCCGACGGCGCTGTTGGAGACGTCAAGATCGCGGAGTCGCTCGACACGATGTACGGCTTGGACGCCAACGCGGTGAAGGCGATGAAGCAGTGGCAGTTCGAGCCCGGCAAGAAGGA
>DASSGK010000239.1:0-13271 GCA_035693505.1 Vicinamibacterales bacterium | reverse complement strand
AACGTGCCGTAGTTGTCGCCCTCGGTGGCATCGCCGTCGGCCTGTTGATCGCGCTGCAGGTGATCCCATCGGATGTACACCACGCGTCCGAAGCTGTCGATCTGCGGGGAGAACGATCCGGATGGCGAGTGCTGGATCATGAACAGGTCGCCGGTCGACGGGTTCAGGCTCCAGAGGCCGGTGACCGTCGGCGCCTCTTCGTACTCGTCGCGCTGCGGGTACAGGGCGCGATCGCCGTTGCGCGGGCGATCGGACGTGAAAATGATCCGCTCGTCGGTGCCGTAGATCGGGCTGACGTTGTTGTAGTTGGCCGGCTGGTTGGGCACCTTCGTGATGACCGGCGTATCGGTCGGCCCGAGTCCCGTGATCTCGTAGATCTGGAAGTAGTACGTGCCGACCTCGTACTGCTTGCTCGCGCCGCCCACCACCATGCTGAACAGCGCCTTCGCGCCGCTCCAGTGAACGCTCGGCTCACGGACGGCGATGCTCGATGCGCCCTGTAATCCGCTGACGCCGAAACCGGCGGCCTGCGTCAGGTTTTTCAAACTGCCGTCGCCGTATCGAATCCAGAGATCACCTCCGCGCGCGACTGATTGCGCGGACCCCTGCTGGTTGCCGAATGTGGATCCAATCGACGTGAAGTCGCCCGGCACCGGCACCTGGGTGACGAACAGGATCGGGTTGGGGACGCCGCCCTGTGCGAGGCCGGTCAGAGGCCCACGCACGAGGAGCGCGCCGAGCAGGAGCGTAACGCAGACGAACGCCGAGCGACGTGTGCGAGAGGACATCCCGCTCAGCTCAGCAAGGCAGATGCCGGTCATGCTGCGCAAACATGGGCAACATTTCGCGGCTCCTCGCACGCATCTGACGGTCGACGCGTCGAGGACGTAATATCCGCACGGCACGCACGCACGGCTAAAGCCGTGCGCCACTTCCTGAAAGATCAACTGTTCTGAAAGATCAACTGTCCTGAAAAGTCCTGAAAGATCAACTGTGGCGCAGGGCTTCAGCCCTGCGAACATCACGGTCGGCGAAATCGATCTGCGATCAGCAGCTCGACGTCCGCCAGCGCCGTTCCGGCCGGCGCCGGGAGCGCGTGCGCTGTTTCCAGGCCTGATCCGCGCTCGTCGTCGTGTTCGTCGGGTGGAAGGGATGGGGAGCGGCGGTCATGAGGAAAGGCGCCTTTCAACAAAAAGCCCGGACCTCAGAGGAGATCCGGGCTCGATCGTACCAGACTGCGCGGCCGTTAGAGCGCGGCGGTGGAGAGCGCCGAGCTCTTGAGCGCGTTGCTCATGCTGTTCAGCGCCGCCTGGAGCGTGCGGCGTGACAGCGCGATGTTCATGCGCATGTGGTTCTCGCCGCCGGCGCCGTACGTGTGACCCGGATTGAGCGCCACGCCGGCGTTCTTGATGAACCAGCGCTCGACGATCTGCTCGGGCGTCGTCGTTTTTCCCGCCTTCGTCTCCGCGGCGGCCTTCTCCTTCGCGCCGATCTTTTCGGCCACGCCCTTGACGTCCAGCCACACGAGGTACGTGCCCTCGGGCTTTGCGTAGGTCTTGATCAGCGGAATGTTGGCTTTGATGTACGACTGGACGAGATCGTGGTTGCCGTTCACGTAGTCGACGCACTGGTTCAACCACTCCTCGCCGCCGGCGTACGCCGCCCTGCTGGCAATCATGCCCAGCGTCGTGAGGTCGGGGTGATTGTTGGCCTTGGTCGCCGCGAACAGATCCTTGTTCGTGCTGAAGTACCACGCGCATTTCATCGCCGCGAGGCCGAACGACTTGCTGGCGGCCTTGAACGTGATGCTGTTGTCGACGATCGCCTTGTTGGGCAGCGTCGCAAACGGTGTGTACTTCTGACCTTTTGTGACCCAATCGCAGTGGATTTCGTCAGCGAGCACGATCACGCCGTGCTTCAGGCAGATCTCGCCGATCCTGGTGAGCTCCTCAGGCGTCCACGCGTTGCCTGTCGGGTTCTGCGGGTTGCAGAGGATGAACGTCTTCGTCTGCGGGCTGATGCGCTTCTCGAAGTCGTCGTAGTCGAACGTGAATCGTCCGTTGACGACTTTCATCACGCTCTCTTCAGGCAGCGTGCCCGTGTTGCGCAGGTCGCCGTAGAAGCCGTTGTAGGTCGGCGTCGTGAGGAGGACTTTGCTGCCGACAGGCGAGAATGCACGCAGCGCCGCGACGAGGCCGGGGTGCACGCCGGTGGTGATGTCGAGCAGCGCCGGATCGACGGTGATGCCATACCGCTTCTTGTTCCAGGCGACGATGCCCTCCGGGAAATTTTTCGGCATCACCATGTAGCCCCAGACGTCGTGCTTCATGCGTTCCTGGAGCGCCTGTGTGATGGCGGGTGCCGCGCGGAAGTCCATGTCGGCGATGCCCATGCCGGCCACGATGTGATCCTTGTCGGTGAGGCCGGTGTTGATCGGGCCGTCCCATTTCGTCGAATCGGTGCCGATGCGGCTGTAGGGCGTATCGAAGTCGAACTTCGTCGAATCGGCTGCTGGTACGAGTGCCGCGCCTGCAGCCTCGGCTATCGAGCTGCCCGGTGTGACCGCGCCGACCAACGCCGTCAATCCGGCGTTTCTCAGAAACGACCTGCGATTCAGCCCGTTACTTTGTGACATGCGCATGCTCCTCGTATGACAGATCGCGTTGCCCGCCGAACGTGCAGATACTACACCTACGCCCTCCGGGAGCCCACCACTCTTTTACACGGCGGTGACATCAGGCGCCGGCCCCGGGCACATGGCCAAAAGCCCAGCTTTTCGCCGTGGGGACACGATTTCGAGCTCGCCATAGTAAGCTGTGCCGCTACCTTTCAATCACCGCACACTATGACGACACAACAATGGAATCCGGACACGTATGCCCGGAACGCTCGCTTTGTCTCGGATCTGGGAGCCGGCGTGTTCGAATGGCTGGCGCCGCAACCCGGAGAGCGGGTCCTCGACCTGGGATGCGGCGACGGCGCCCTCACCGAGAAGCTCGTGGCGGCGGGGTGCCGCGTCATCGCGATCGACAGCAGCGCTGAGCAGATTAGTGCAGCGCGCGCCCGCGGCCTCGACGCGCGGCGCGGGAGCGCCGAGACGCTCCCATTCAAAGAAGAGTTCGATGCGGTCTTCAGCAACGCGGTCCTTCACTGGATTCGTGACGCCGGCGCCGTCGTGACGTCGGTCCACCGCGCGCTGAAACCCGGCGGACGTTTCGTCGCCGAGCTCGGCGGGGCCGGCTGCGTGCAGACCGTGCGGCTGGCGTTGATCGACGCCGCCAATCGCCGCGGTCTCGACGGTGCCGCGCTGGATCCGTGGTTCTTTCCGACCGAGCCGGCGTATCGCGCTCTGCTCGAGGCGAGGGGCTTCAGGGTGCGGGCGATCACGCACTTCCCCAGGCCGACGCCGCTGCCGGGCGACATCACCGACTGGCTCGAGACGTTTGCCCAACCGTTTCTCGGTGCCGTGCCGGCTGGCGAACGCGACGCGTTCGTGCAGGAGGTTCGCCGGGCGGTGAAGCCGTCGCTGTTCGACCCCGCGCGCGGCTGGACCGCCGACTACGTTCGGCTGCGCTTCGACGCCCAGAAGGCACAGTGACGTTCCATGGAACCGATCGGCCTCATCGGCGGCATCGGTCCCGAATCGACGATCGACTACTACCGCGCCATGATCGGCGCCTATCGCCAGCGCCAGCCTGACGGCAGCTATCCGCGGATCGTCATCACCAGCGTCGACGTCA
The DNA here is from genome assembly GCA_035693505.1 of Vicinamibacterales bacterium. GTDB lineage: Bacteria > Acidobacteriota > Vicinamibacteria > Vicinamibacterales > CAVVIG01 > CAVQFC01. The sequence continues at coordinate 9,531 of DASSGK010000239.1, read as the reverse complement.
ACGGGATGCTCGGCGCGCTGATGCAGAATCAACTCGAGCGCGTCACCGATCTGCTGGTCACGGAGGTCGAACGGCTCGAGGCCGCCGGGGCCGGCTGTGCCGCGATCGCGGCCAACTCTCCGCACATCGTCTTCGACGCCGTCCAGGCACGATCCCGCCTTCCGCTCGTGAGCATCGTCGAGGCGACGGCGGACGAGGCGACGCGCCTCGGGTGCAAGCGGCTCGGCCTGTTCGGAACGCGTTTTACGATGCACGGGCATTTCTACGCGCAGGTCTTCGAGCGGTGCGGGTTGGCGCTCGTGGTGCCGGCTGAAGCAGAACAGACCTACATCCACGACAAGTACATGACGGAGCTCGTGCAGGGCACGCTCCTCCCGGAAACGCGCGAAGGGTTGCTGGCCATCGTCGCGCAGATGAAATCGCGCGACGGGATCGACGCCGTCATCCTTGGCGGAACGGAGCTCCCGCTGGTCCTTCGCGACGCGACGGCGTCCGGCATCCCGCTCATCGACACGACCGTCGTTCACGCGAAGGCCATCGTTGCGCAGGCTCTGCGCTGACATGGCGCTGACCGCGACGATCTACAACTTCGACATCGAGCTCAACGACTCCGATCGCCAGGTTTACGAATCGCTCAGTCTGCGCGTCGCGCAGCACCCGTCGGAGTCCGACGAGTTCCTCGTCACGCGGGTGCTTGCGTATCTACTGGAATACGCGGAGGGGATTGAGTTCTCGCGCGGCGTGTCGGATCCCGACGATCCCGCCGTCGCGATCCGCGATTTGACGGGCCGAATCCGGACCTGGATCGACATCGGCACACCTGACGCCGCGCGGCTGCACAAGGCCGCCAAGTCCGGCGCCCGGGTCGTCGTCTACACGCATAAGAACCCGGATCAGTTCCTGAAACAGCTCTCCGGCGAAAAAATCCATCGCCCCGATGAACTGGAGCTCTACGCGATGGATCGCGGGCTGATCGCCGCTCTCGCCGCAAGGCTGGAGCGGCGCGTCGCATTCAGCGTGTCGATCGCCGATCGCGAGCTGTACGTCTCGATCGGCACCGACACGCTCACCGGCGCGGTTACGAGGCTCACGATCTGAAGAAACCGCGGAGACCGGGGAGGCCGCTGAGAAAATTTAGCTCTGAGGTCTTTGCGGTCTCGGCGGTTTCTTCTTACCGTGCTTCGCAGACCGATGCGCCGCGGCGTTGCACGACGGCCGCGGGACCGAAGCGAGCGAGGACGTCGACGTTCGAGCGGATGTCGCGCGGCAGCCGATCGAAATCGTCCGCGATCGCGTAGCGCAGGCCGCCGGGCAGGATCCAGCGGACGAGCGCTTTCTTCGGATCGAACGTGGCGTCATCGAGCGACCGGCCCGCGGCGCGCGGGTTGCCGAACACCGCGAGGTGCAGCCAGTAAGCGGTGTAACCGTCGGCCACCAGGTAGTCGATGCAGTCGGCCGGGAGTTGCGTGCGTGCCCAGCTGCCCGCGAGGAACACCGGCTGCGTCACGACGGGGTGGACAGCGGGCGCGAAGGCAATCGCGCGACCCGCCACGAGTACGACGAGAATCACGGGCAACCACGAGTAGCGGCCGAACGGACGGAGCGATTGCGTGACGCTCGCGAGCACAGTCGCCCCGCCGACTGCCATCGGGTAGATCGCCAGATACGACATCTTCAGCGTCAGGTACGGAGCTGTCGCGCCGCTGTTCAGTCCGGTGACGATCAGGGCAGCGCCTTGCAACCCGATCGCCAGGAGCATCAGTGCGATGCTTCGAGCCTCGCGTGTCAACATGGACCGCAGGAACCCGAGAGCGCCGGCGACGATGAACGTCCATCCGAGCGTCCGCGGCGACGGCCAGATTGCAAAGCCGACCGCGTGGACCATGTCCAATCCGTACACGAGACGCGACGAGGTGTAGATCACCGCGACGATGAGGATCGGTGCGAGGGCAGTGGTCAGGAACCGCAGGCGCTGCCGCCAGTCGAGCGAGGCGTGCACGATCACCGTCGCCGTCAGCGTGAGGATCGGCGGGCCGATCCAGATCGGCCATGTCAGGAACGTCGCGACGCCGAAGAGCGCGAACAGCGCCATCGCTTCCGAAGACGGACGCTCGTTCCACTCCACGACAACCCACCACAGCGTCACCGCGAACAGCTCCGCCACCACTTGTGAAAGAAACGACTGCTCCATGAACGAGCCGACGAAGAACACGTACGGCAGCCACAGCAGCGACACCGCCACGATCGCGAAAGGGATGCGCGGCACCGAGGATGGCATCAGCCGCCGCGCGATCAAGAAGACGATTCCCGCCTTCAGCGCCACCGTCAGTGCGACCACCGCATGGACGACGTGCAAGGCGTCGGTGCGTATCACGCGTGCAGCGATCACGGCGAGCAGGTGAGCGCCGGGCGTGTAGTCGATCATCTCGCCCAGAAATGCGCCGCTTGCCGCATCGTGCGCGAGGCGTCCATGCGCTTCGATGTAGCTCAGGAGCGCGAGGTGATGGGCCAGATCGGAGCCGCTGCCGGTCGGGAGGAAGTCGGGGCGGGCCCGCCACATCAGCCATACGAACGCTACGCCCACGATCGCGGCGAGCGCAGCGAGCGCGGCGCCGTCAGGCTGTGAGCGACGGTGCAGCCGATACCACACAGCCGCGGCGGCGGCGGATGCGATCAGCAGGGTGACGAATGGCGCGATCGTCAGGCCGATCCAGTCGAAGAGGTACGCGATCGCGACCGCGGATGCCAACCAGGCGGCCGCCGCGACCGCGCCGGCTTCCGCGCTGATGAGCGGCATACGCCGGTTGAGCTTATCATTCTGAGTGGAGAGCTCCTGATGTTCATCGGTCACTTCGGTCTCGGATTCGGCGCGAAACGCGCGGCTCCGGCGGTTTCGCTCGGCACCTTGTTCATCGCCTGTCAGTTTGCGGATCTGCTGTGGCCGACGCTGGTCATTCTTGGTTACGAGCGCGTTGAAGTTCAGACAGGCGCGACGGTGATGACGCCGCTGAATTTCATCAGCTATCCGTACTCGCACAGCCTGGTGGCGCTCTGCGCGTGGGGCGCCATGTTCGGCGCCGCTTATCTTTTCGTCCGCCACGGGCGGATCCAGGCCGCGGTCACGATCGCGCTCCTTGTCGTCAGCCACTGGCTGCTCGACTACGTCACGCACAGGCCTGACATGCCGTTGACGCTGAGCGGATCGACGCGCGTCGGCCTCGGCCTCTGGAACTCGATGATCGGCACGCTCGTCGTGGAAGGCGCCATTTTCGCTGCGGGTATTGTCTTGTATCTTCGGGCGACGACTGCGCGCGATCGCATGGGCGTGTGGAGTCTCTGGGGCCTCGTCGCGTTTCTCATCGTCGTCCACCTGGCGAGTACCTTTGGTCCGCCGCCGCCGACAGCGTCAGCGGTTGCGTGGTCCGCGCAGGCGATGTGGCTGATCGTGGCGTGGGGATACTGGGTGGACCGGCACAGGGTCAGGCGGGGGTAGGGGCTCCAGGAAGGGCTGAGGGCTTAGGGCTTAGAGCGCGTTTCAAAATCAACTGTAGTGCAGGCCTTCAGGCCTGCCCGTCGAGGCGGACCTAAAGATCCGCACTACATTTTGAAACGCAGTCTTAGAGCTAAGGGCTGAGGGCTTGAGATGGGAAAACGAGATCCGAGAGTTGATGCTTACATCGCGAATGCGGCCGACTTCGCGCAGCCGATCCTGACTGACGTTCGCGAAGCGGTTCACGCGGCGTGCCCGAACGTCGAGGAAACGATGAAGTGGAGGTTTCCGCACTTCGTCTACAAAGGCATGCTGTGCGGTGTGGCGGCGTTCAAGCAGCATGCGGCGCTCGGCTTCTGGAAAGGCGAGCTGGTCACGGGCCGGGGCAGGGGCGCGGATGCGATGGGACAGTTCGGCCGCCTCACGAAGCGCTCTGATCTGCCGCCGCCGGCCGCGCTGCGCGCGCTGGTGAAGAAGGCAGCGGAGTTGAACGAGCAGGGCGTGAAGGTCCCGAGAGTGCCGAAGAAGCCTGCGCCGAAGACGGTGACGGTACCGCCCGTGCTGTCTGCGGCCTTACGAAAGCACAAGAAGGCGCACGCCGGCTTCGCCGGCTTGAGTCCAAGCCAGAAGCGCGAATACATCGAGTGGATCACGGAGGCGAAGACTGAGGAGACCCGCGCGCGCCGTCTCGCGCAGGCGATCGAGTGGATGGCTGAGGGGAAGTCCAGGAACTGGAAGTATGAGAGAAGGGCTTAGGGGTTAGGGCTAAGGGCTTAGGGCTTAGGGATCAGGCTTCGAATCGAGGCGGTGTTGTGATGCAGGATCTTCGACTCGCCGTTCGCGCCCTGGTGGCTACGCCGGTGGTCACTGCTGTCGCCATCCTGTCGTTGGCGCTCGGAATCGGTGCGAACACCGCGATCTTCTCTCTCGTCAACAGCGTCGTGCTGCGGACGCTGCCCGTTTCCGATCCGCAGCAGCTCGCCATCCTCTCCGGTCGTCGGGACAGCGGCGCCCGCCCCGCGTTTTCCTATGCCACGTTCGATCAGATTCGTCGCCACGGTCAGGCGTTCGACGGGGCGCTCGCGTTCAGCAACAGCGGTGGCGACGGGACGCTGACGATCGCCGGCGAAGCCGTGCCGGTCAATCGGCTGTTCGTCAGCGGCGACTTCTTCGACACGCTGCGAATGTCCCCGGTCATCGGCCGCTTGCTGACGCCGCAGGATGATGTGCCGGGCGGCGGTCCGGACGGCGCGGTGGCGGTGATCAGCTACCGCCTGTGGCAGGAACGCTTTGGCGGCTCGTCCGGCATCATCGGCAGGCCCATGACGTACGACCGCGCTCCGATCACCATCGTCGGCGTGACGCCGCCGCGGTTCTTCGGCATCGAAGTGGGGCGCACCTTCGACATGATCCTGCCGATTAAGGCGGACGCGGCGCTGGACGACAACGCCACCTGGCTCAACATCATGGTGCGGATGAAGCCGGGCATGTCGCTCGAAGCCGCGACCGCGGCGCTGCGCGCGGTTCAGCCGCAGATTCGTGAACAATCGCTGCCGCCGAACTTCCAGTCGACCTTCCTGCGAGAGCCGTTCACACTCGAGCGCGCCGCCGCCGGCACGTCGACGCTTCGGGAGCGGTTCGAGCGGCCGCTGATCGTGCTCCTCGTCGTCGTCGCCCTGGTGCTGGCGATCGCCTGCGCGAATATCGCGAACGTGTTGTTGGCGCGCGGAGCGTCTCGCCGCCACGAGCTGAGTGTGAGGCTCGCCCTCGGGGCGTCGCGATGGCGGCTCGCCCGTCAGCTGCTGTCGGAAACCGCATGGCTGGCGATGGCCGGCACGCTCCTGGGACTCGCGTTTGCGCGCGCCGCGGCGCGCCTCCTCGTCATCCAGCTGAATACGTCGGTGACGCCGGTCGAGCTCGATCTGTCCGTTGACTGGCGCGTCCTCGCGTTCACGGCTGCCGTGATGATCGGAACGGCGCTGGTGTTCGGTGTGGTGCCGGCGTTTCGCGCGACGCGCGTGGCACCGATGGACGCACTCCGGGAACACGGACGGACTCAGTCCGATAGCGGGGGAGCAGTCCGCGGGTGGGCCGGAGGGCTCATCGTCGCGCAAGTGGCGCTGTCGATGCTGCTGGTGGTCGCCGCCGGACTGTTCGTGCAGACGTTCGAGCGGCTGGCGCATTCCCCGCTCGGTTTCGATCGTGATCGCGTGCTGATAGTTACCCTCACCGCCCCGACGGTGCCTGGCTCGGAGCGGAATGTTCTGTATCACAAGCTCGTTCAGGCGGCCGCGTCGGTGCCGGGCGTCGTGCGCGCGGGTGGATCACTCAGCCCGCCGATCGTCGGAGGCCTGGTCGGCGACATCGTCGTGACGGACCCTGGAGCCGCGCTGCGGGCGGATGCGGAAGTGGTATCGCAGGGATCGCACATGACGCCGGGCCTGCTGGCTGCGTTCGGGACCCCGGTTCACAGAGGACGCGACTTCGACGATCGCGACACCGCCAGCTCGCCGAAGGTCATTCTCGTCAACGACGCGCTCGTGCGTCATCTCTTTCCGGGGCGCGATATGGTGAATGCGCCGGTGGCGCTCACGTTCCGGAGCGGTGGACACGGCGACGTGCCGCTGGGGATCTACACCATCGTCGGGATCACCGGGGACGCGGCGTATCGATCCGTTCGAGCGCCGGCGCAGCCGACTATTTACATGCCGCTGGCGCAGCGGACCGATCCGCTGCTGTTCACCTACTTTTTTATCGCCGTGCGCTCGGCGGAGGGTTCACCGGCGCTACTGTCGCGTCCCGTCTCGGCGGCGCTGGCGTCCGTGAACCCCGACATCACGATGACGTTCCGGACGTTGTCGACGGTCGTCGACGAGTCGTTGGCGCAGGATCGGCTCGTCGCGATGCTGGCAGGCTTCTTCGGTGCCTTGGCGCTCCTGCTCGCCGGCCTTGGTCTGTACGGCGTCACCGCATACGCCGTCGCGCGGCGTCGAGTCGAGATCGGCATCCGCATGGCCCTGGGCGCGCCGCCGTCTGGTGTGGTGCGGCTCGTCCTGGCGCGCGTCGCGTGGCTGGTGGGTGCCGGCGTGGTGATCGGTGCCGGCATCAGCGTCTCGGCCGCGTCGATGATTGCGTCGCTGCTGTACGGTCTGGCTCCGAGGGATCCGGCAACACTCGTCACCGCCGTCGCGATATTGACCGGCGTCGCCGTCCTCGCCGGGTGGTTGCCCGCCTATCGCGCGTCGCGGGTCGACCCGGCCCAGGTTCTGCGCGAAGGCTGAGCAGTTCGTCTCAGAGGTTTCGTCTCAGAGGTTCCGTCTCAGAGGTTCCGTCTCAGAGGTTTCGTCTCAGAGGTTTCGTCTCAGAGATTCCGTCTCAGAGGTGCGGCCTCAAAAGCGGCCGGACAGATAGTCCATCGCGATCGATACGAACGCCGCCGCCTGGCCGCCGAAGATCGGCCCATGCCCGCCGTTGGGTACGACCCACAGCGCTGACGCCGGGATCGCGCGATACATCTCCAACGCGAGCTCCACTGGATAAAGCGGATCGCGATCGCCGTGCACGATCAGCGTGCGCGCCGTGATTGTCGCGAGCAGCGGCGGGGTGAACGCCATGTCGTCGTGGCTGTCCTTCAGTGCCCGCATCTGATCGAACAGCATCCGGATCTGCGCGTCACCGTGCACGTGACGCGTGCGCTGCGCCGCCCAGTCCGCCTCGGAGAAATGATCGACCGAGAGCTGCGCCATTGCCGCGCGGGCCGGCGCGGGGAAGTACGGCGTCGCGCTGACCAGCACCATGGTGTCGATCCGATCGGGTTGCTGCGTCGCCATGTGCAGCAGCGTCTTCGCGCCCATGCTCAGGCCGATCGCCTTGACGCGCGCAACGCCGAGACGATCGAGCAGTGCGAGGACGTCCGCCGCGGCCTGGCGAAACGTGAACACGGCTGAAGGGTTGGTGGATCGTCCATGGCCGCGGAGGTCGGGGACGATGAGGCGGAAGCCCGGAGGATCGCCGCCGGTGAAGACCAGGCTCCAATCGGCGCCGATGCCGGTGCCGCCGTGGAGCAGGAGCAGCGGCTCGCCGTCGCCGCGGCTGTCGACGTGCATCTGAAAGCCGTTGATGTCGAAGATCATGGCGTCACCCTACAGCGGCGTCGCCGTTTGATCCAAGCCGGTGGTATACTGGAAGGCGAAGGTCAGCGATGAACGGGCGGCGCCAAAAGCGCCGCCCGTTTTGTTTTTCGGAGCAGACAGAGGAAACAATCGGTGGCTTGTAATCGGACGGGTGCGCGCGGCGGCCGCGTGACGTCACGCGCTAGTCCGGCTAAGCCGGACACTACCGTCGTCGGTCCGTTTCCTTCTCTCGGCGATCTTTGCGGTCTCCGCGGTTCCTTCTTACTCGTACCTCAGCGCACTCATCGGATCCACCTGCGACGCGCGATGCGCGGGGATGAACCCGGCAGCCAGCGCGACGAGCGACAGCGACACGGCGGCGGCGGCAAGCACCAGCGGATCGGTACCCTGGAGTTCGAAGAGCAGCGACTGGGCGAGCCGGCCGAGACCGACCGCGGCGGCGAGACCGATCGCTCCGCCGATAGCGACCATCACCCCCACCTGCCCGAGGACCATCGTCCGCACCCGCGACGGCGCCGCGCCCAGCGCCATGCGCAGTCCGATCTCGCGCGTGCGCTGCGATACGGTGTACGCGAGGACCCCGTAGAGTCCAATCGCCGCCAGGAGCGTGGCCAGACACGCGAACGACGCCGACAGCACGCTGATGAATCGATCGAGAAACACGTTCTCGCGAATCTGCTGCGGCATGGTCCGCAGGTTCTCGACCGGCAGGTTCGCGTCGAGCCGCGCCAGCACTTTCGGAATGTTGCTCAGGAACCGCTCGGGATCGCTGCCGGTCCGCACGAAGAAATTGATCTGCCCGATCGTTTCGTCCTGCCGGTACGGGATGAAGAAGATCGGCGGAATCTCACGCTTGACGTCGCTGTACTTCGCGTTCTTCACGATCCCCACGATCTCCATCGTGAGCGGCGAGTTGCCGCCTTTGTTGCCCATGCGCCTGCCGACGGCCTCGCGTCCGAGCCCGAACTTCTTCGCGAACGCTTCATTGACGATCGCCACCTGCGGCGCGCCGAACGCGTCGGCCCGCGTGAAGTCGCGGCCGCCGAGCAGTTGAATACCGAGCGTCGAGAAGTATGCCGGCCCCACCTCGTTGAAGCGCGAGTTCGAATCGGTGTCGGGACCGGCCTTGAAACCTTCCACCGATACGTCGCTGCCCCAATTGTTCCCGGACAGCAGCGGCACCGTGGAACTGCTCACGCCGCTGACGCCAGGCAGCGCGCCCAGTTCGTCCTCGACGCGCTCGAAGAGCTGACGCGTCTGCTCGACCTTGTAGCCGTTCCGCACCGGCGAGATTTGAAACGTCACCACATTGTCGGCGCGCAGGCCGAGATCGACGCGGCTGACGTTGAACAGGCTCCGGGTGAAGAGCCCCGCAGAGACCAGGAGCGCCATCGACAACGCGATCTGTGCCGTGGCCAGCGACGTGCGGAACCGCGAGGCCGATCGCGCGCCGGATGGCTGACCGCTCTGGCCCTTCAGCGCGGAGATCAGGTCGGGGCGCGTGCTGTGGAGCGCCGGGAACAGTCCGAACAGCACGCCGGTCCCGATCGCCAGCGTTGCAGCGAAGAGCATGACGATCGGATCGAGGGTGAGCGTCACGGTCTCGGCGGCTTGCGCCGGCAGGAGCGCGACCATCAGATTCAGCGTCCATTGCGCGACGACCAGTCCCCCGATGCCGCCGAACACCGCGAGCAGGCACGATTCGCCGAGCAGCTGCCGCACGAGTTGTCCGCGCCCCGCGCCGATCGACAAGCGGATCGCCATCTCGCCGGCGCGTCCGGCGCCGCGCGCGAGCAGAAGGTTCGCGATGTTGGCGCAGGCGATCAGCAGGACGAACGCCGTGACGCCCAGCAACAGCGTCAACGGCGCCTTCGCTTCGCGTGTGACGTTGCTCTGACCCCGGCTGCC
>DASSGK010000238.1:0-3375 GCA_035693505.1 Vicinamibacterales bacterium | reverse complement strand
CGATCACGCTGTCCGAAGTCGACGACAAGGCGCTCGAGCAGCCGGTCTCGAACTTCGGCAGCGCCAAGCTGTCGCAGGCACTCTACGAAGCGCGGCGCGCGGCGCTCGACGACATCATCGCCACCCGGCTGATCGACGCGGCGGCGAAGGCTCAGGGGATCGATCGCGAGGCGTTGATCGAGAAAGAGATCACCTCGAAGATTCCGCCGGTATCGGATACCGACGTCGCCGCCTGGTACCAGGCCAACCAGGCGCGTCTTCAGGGAGCGCCGTTCGACCAGGTGAAGCAGCCGATTCGAGCGTATCTCACGCAGGAGAAGATGCAGGGGATCCGGTCGGTCTATCTCGATTCGCTTAAAGCCAAGACGAGCGTGAAGGTGATGCTCGATCCGCCGCGCCAGAAGGTGGCCACGGCAAACAGTCCGAGCAAAGGCTCCGCGAACGCGCCCATCGAGATGGTCGAGTTCTCCGATTTCCAGTGTCCGTTCTGCCTGCGCGCGGATCCGACCGTGCAGCAGGTGCTGAGCACCTACGGCGACAAGATCCGCTTCGTGTACCGGCACTATCCGCTGCCGAACCATCCGGCCGCGCGGCCGGCGGCGGAAGCCGCGGCGTGCGCCGGCGAGCAGGGCAAGTTCTGGCCGTATCACGATCGGCTGTTCGCGAATCCCACCAAGCTGAGCGACGTCGATCTCAAGCAGCACGCCGCCGCCCTGGGCTTGAACACCACGCAGTTCAACACATGCGTGGACACCCACAAGCTGAAAGCTCAGATCGACAACGACGTGAAAGATGGCGAGGAAGCGGGCGTCAACGGCACGCCGGCCTTCTACATCAACGGCCGCATGCTGAGCGGCGCACAACCGTTCGAGGCCTTCAAGAAGATCATCGACGAAGAGCTTGCACGAAAGTGAGAACTTAGAAGGAAGAAGTTAGAAGTCAAAGTCAAAAGTAAAGTCAGCGGAACAGCGAGAGCCCTGTCAGAAACGACACCGCGATCGAGAGCACGGTGGCCGCCAGACATACGAGCGCGATGATCATGTGATCGCCGCGCTCCCGCGTCATCGGATTGAGGAACGCCGACGTGAAATAGCCTCCGGCGAATCCGCCAAGGTGCGCGAAGTTGTCGATCCCCGAGTTTCCCATGATCAGGCCGAACAGCACGGCCTGGATGACGATCGACTGCGCCATCTGCTTCGCGATGCTGCTCGTCGTCCGGCCGTAGTGATAGAGCGCGCCAATCAATCCGAACACCGGCGCTGACGCGCCAACCGTGAACCCGGCGCCGTGCAGGAACGGGATCGGCGGGAGGAATGCGCCCGCGAACGAGCTGAGCGCAAAGCCCGCGACGCCGCCGACGGTGTAGATAATCACCGTTCGCGCGGGCCCGAGCATGTCGGTCATCGCGGGTCCCATCTGCCGGACCCAGTACATGTTCAGAAAGATGTGCAGCAACGATGCGTGCAGCCACCCCGCGCTCAGCACGGTCCACCAGCGCCCGAATCTGAACACCGGAATGGCTCCGCTCGCGCCGAACATGAACAGGACGGGCGTGCTCGGCGACAGCAGCGACATGATGCCGCTCACCTGGAAGATGGCGTTGCCCGACATCAGCAGCGTCGCCACGTACAGCGTCACGCAGGCGCCGATCACGAGCGGGCCGAAGCCGAAATCCGCGCCGATGCTCCGGAGCGCGGGCCCGAATCCCCACAGACCCGGATTCGCCCGCCCGCACGAGTAGCACTTGTCGTCGCGAACTCCCACGAGCGATCCGCACGACGGACACACGACCGATCCAGAGGTTCGACGATTCAGCATTCGATCACAATGATACAGGGACTGGGGATTAGGGACTTGGGCACAAGGCTGAGGGCTGAGGGCTCAAGGCTGGCTACAGCCGGACGATAAGGCCCACGAGCGCGCCGTACGCAACGTGCGCCGCCAGCACAACGAGGAACGTGCTCCTTCCGTAATTCAGCATCAGGAAACCTGGCGGCTCGATGAGCGTGATGTCGTTCGCCGCAGTCTCGGGTGTGGCCATGCGCGGATGGACCACGGGCAGCAGCACGCTGACGAGAACGGTCGCGACGAAGATGGCGTGCAGCGCGCCGAGCAGCGCGCCGAGCGTCCACGATGCGTGACCGACAATCGCGAAGAATGCGCCGTACGCCTCCGCGAAGACGACGCCGATCAGAAAGTAGACGATGTAACCGATCGCGCGGGCTTTGCGGCGGTTGTCGCTGAATGCGGTCCCGAGCAGCAGCGCAAAGTCCATGCGCGTGATCCCGATCTCGGCCGCGGTCTTGATGATAGTCGTCATCGCCAGCGTGCCGATCACGCCGGCCGCCAGCGCCGATGTCATCATGACGCGCCGCCCGTAGCGATGGCGATCGCAGCATCGATGAGCGCCAGGTGGACGAGCGCCTGCGGAAAATTACCGAGAAACGCGCCGCTCCCGGGATCGATCTCTTCCGAAAACAAACCGACGTCGTTCGCTCTCGACGCGAGCCGATCCATCAGGGCCCTCGCCTCGTCCAGCCGGCCGCATCTCGCCATCGCGCTGACCAGCCAGAACGAACAGTTCAAGAAGCACCCTTCCCCGCCGGGCACACCGTCATCGGCGTGATAGCGGTACACCACGTCGCCGTGCCGGAGCAGGCGGTCAACCGCGTCGATGGTGCCTCGGATCCGCGCTCCCCGCGGGTCGCCGTATCCGACGGTGGACAGCATCAGCAGGCTGGCGTCGACGTCGCGGCTCCCGGCCACTCGCGTGTAGCTCTGGAGCTGATCGGACCAGCACTCCGTCTCGACGAACGCGTGGATCGCGTCAGCCTCGCGACGCCACCGGGCCGCATGCTCCACCGGAAGCTCATGGCGCCCGGCCAGCCGGGCGGCGCGATCCAGCGCGACCCAGCACATGACCTTCGAGTGCGTGAACTGAAACGGTCCATTGCGCACTTCCCAGATCCCGGAATCGGGCTCGCGCCAGATACGGCACACATGATCCGCGATGCGCGCCAGCACCGAGCCGGTATCCGCATCGAGCGCGTGGTGGCCCTCGCTGTACAGCCACGCGGTCTCGAACAGCGCGCCGTAGATATCCAGCTGCGTCTGGTCGACCGCACCATTGCCGATCCGTACCGGCCGCGATCCGCGATAGCCGGCGAGGTCGAGCTCCCGCTCCGCACCGCCGATGCCGCCATCGAGGCGGTACAGCACGTGGAGCTCCGGCACCGTGCGCGCCGTCGCCTGCATGAACCACCAGAAGAGCGAACGCGCCTCTTCGTAGCAGCCGATCTGGAGCAGTGTGTCGATCATGAAATTGGAGTCGCGAATCCAGCAATACCGGTAGTCCCAGTTGCGCTGGCCGCCAAT
>DASSGK010000237.1:0-3583 GCA_035693505.1 Vicinamibacterales bacterium | reverse complement strand
ATTCGGCTTCACGCGCAAGCGAGGCGCGGGCCGCCTCGTCGAGCGTCGCCCGCGCCTGACCGACGATCTCCGCGTCGAGCACGGCAAGACGGTCGAGCAGCGCCTGGCGCGCGGCGCCCCGCAAGCCACCAGCCCGGGCGCGAGCCGCATCGAGTTCGGCGGCCGCCCGATCGATCAACGCGTCGAAATCATCGCCGAGCGTACCGCTCGCACGCGCCGCGGTCAGCCGCATGACCACGCGCTCCAGGTGTGCCGGCAGCGACGAACGCCTTGCGTGGAGCTCGGGGCCTTCGCGCGCGTCTCGGAGCGCGAGGCTTTCAGCCGAGCGACCACCGTCAGCCGACCCTTCGCCAACGTGAGAGACACGCGCTCCAGCGGTAATCCCCGTCGCCCTTCGCCATTCGTCGAAGACGTCGAGCACGTCGGCCTCGCAGAAATCGATCTTGACCGGCCGCCGCCGAGGGCCTTTCCGGTAATAGCGCTCGAAATATCGATCGATGCCCGAGAACGCGACCTTGAGCGGGACGCCTTGCTCCGCCCAGCCAGAGACAACCTCGAAGGATGGGCCGACCACCCGAATCAGATGGCCGTCGTTCTTCCGACACAGGTAGGTTTCTATCTCGCGGCAGTACTCGTCTACTGGTTGCGTTCCCACACGATTCTCAAGCCGTGGAGCGTCAGATCGGGATCGACGTGTTGAATGAGCGGCGTCTCCGGCGCGATGACGTCAGCAAGGCCGCCGGTTGCTACGCAGATAGCATTGCCGCCGAGCTCGGCGTCCATCCGCCGGACCAATCCTTCGACCATTCCCACGTATCCCCAGAAGAGTCCTGATTCCATGGCGCCGACGGTGGTCCGCCCCACGACGCGCGACGGCTTGCGGACGTCGATGCGCGGCAGGCGCGCCGCGCGCTGGAACAGCGCGTCGGCTGAAATCGTCACGCCCGGACAAATCGCGCCGCCGAGATACTCCCCTTTCGCCGTAATCGCATCCAGCGTAGTCGCCGTTCCGAAATCGACGACGATGAGCGGCCGGCCGAGGCCCTTGCCGAATTTTTCATAGGCGGCCACGCCATTGAGGATGCGGTCGGCGCCGACTTCCGACGGATTCTCGTAGAGGATCGGCATGGACGCATTGACGCCAGGCTCGACCACGACGGCGGTCACGCCGAAGTAGCGCTGTACCATCTGACGGATCGTCCCGGTGAGCGGAGGCACGACGGAGCCGAGGATCACGCCGCGGACCTGCAAGCGCTCGATCCGGCTGTGCTCGAAGAGTCCTTCGACGAGCAGGCCGAGCTCGTCCGACGTGCGCTCGCGCACGGTCTGCAGGCGCCAGCTCTGAATGAGCGTCTCGCCTTCGAACACGCCGAGGACGATGTTGGAGTTGCCGACGTCGATCGCCAGGAGCATCAAGGCCTCGTTGTCACAACCAGATCACTTCTCCGGAGACGATCCGCTCCACCCGATCGTCCACCTTCACCAGCAGCGCGCCGAGATCGTCGATGCCGGCCGTCACACCCGATCGCGCGGACGCGTTGGTGGTCCATGCGACGCGGGCACCCGTTGCCCCTGGCGCCCGACGCCGCCACGCGTCGAGGATAGCATCGAACCGCCCGGCGAGCAGATCCTCGTAGCGGCGCGACAACGCGGCAAGCGTTTCGGCAAGCAGGTGATGCCGATCCACCGCGCGGCCCAGTTCCGTTTCCAGCGACGTCGCGCGGTCGCCCAGCTCTCGTGGAAACGCCGTCGACAGAACATTGAGACCGTATCCAACGACGACGGAATCGCGCGAGCCAACGCCGGACGACTCCGCGAGAATTCCGCCGAGTTTGCGCCGCGACACCTGAAGGTCGTTGGGCCACTTGAGATCGACCTGAAGTCCGCATCCCTCTTCGATGCCCTCCGCGAGCGCGACGCCGGCGGCGAGCGTCAACAGCGTGGTCGCCCTCGAGGGATCGATCGGAGAGGACGCGGGAGCAACCACCACCGACACGTAGAGTCCCGACCCCGGCGGCGAGAACCAGGTGTGGCCGCGCCGGCCGCGCCCGGCGGTCTGCTCGTCGGCGACAACCACCAGACCTGCCTCTGCCCGAGCGAGCGCAACGTCGTTGGTCGAACCGATCGAGTCGAAAAAGAGCAGCGTGGATGCAAACCGTCCGAGGCGGGGACGCGCGCGATCGATCGCGTCGGTGAGCTCCCGGGGTACCGGCGACGGGCGGTCGAGCCCGTCGCGATCAGGCTGGTCCGATCTCAAAGCTGATATCGATGGCTGGCGCGGAGTGTGTGAGCGCGCCGACCGAGACGAAGTCGGCACCGGTCGCCGCCAGTTCCGGTATCCGCTCCAGCGTGACGCCGCCGGAGATCTCGATTTTCGCGCGTCCCCGTGCGCGAGTCACCGCTTCACGGATCCGCTCGGTCGGCATGTTGTCGACGAGGATGATGTCGGCGCCCGCCGCAAGCGCTTCGTCGACTTGTGCCAGCGTCTCCGCTTCGATTTCGACCGGCAGGCCTGGCCGATGTGCACGCGCCCGCTGGATGGCGGCAGGCACGCCGCCGGCAAGACGAATGTGGTTGTCCTTGATGAGCACCGCATCGAACAAACCGACGCGATGGTTCGACGCGCCGCCCGCGCGAACGGCGTATTTCTCGAGCGCGCGCAGCGTCGGCGTGGTCTTGCGGGTATCCAGGATGGTGATGCGTCCGTCCGCCGCCTCGACGAAGCGGCGCGCACGGGTCGAGATCCCGGAGAGCCGCTGCAGAAAATTCAGTGCGGTCCGCTCGCCGACGAGCAGCGTCCGTGCCGATGCCACGACATCGGCGATTTCGTCACCGGCGCGGCAGGCGTCGCCGTCCTGCTTCGCGGCCAGAAACATCGGTGACGGCCCATGTTCGGCCGCGGCGACCTGGCGGAACGCTTCGAAGGCCACTTCCTGTCCCGCGAGCACGCAATCGGCCTTCACCAGGAAAACGCCGCGCGCCATCAGCGTGGGCGCGACGGTCGCGTCGGTCGTGATGTCGCCATCGCCGACATCTTCCGCAAGCGCGCGCCGGACGAGATCCCGGTAGACGGCAGGGTCGAGAATTTCAGATTTCAAATCTCAGATTTCAGATTTCAGATTTCACGTTCGACTCGGGCTGTCCGTAGCCGGCGACGACAATCTCGCGCGGCTCTCCCGCGGCGGCCTCGAACGTCTGCACCCGCAGCGCCGCGCGGAGGTCGGCGTCCACGATCGGCATCAGGGCGACGGCGGCGGCCTCGGCCTTCACGGTGACCTTCGTGATCGGCACCTTCAACGGCTGCTTCGCCTCCGACCGCTGTTTGCGCACTTCGAACAGCACGTCGGTCGCCCACTGGTACGTCGCCTGGTCGGCGGTCGCCGCGTCCGCCGAGTTGTCCGCCAGCAGCGACGTCAGTTCCTGCGGCGTCGGCCACGCGGCGGTGTGAATCGAGCCTTCGCGCCACCACGACCAGACTTCTTCGGTCACAAACGGCAGAAACGGCGCGAACAGCCGAAGCAGGACGGAAAGCGCGGCGGTCAACGCGGAGTTGGCCGAGGCGGCCGCCTCGGGCCCCTGCTCG
>DASSGK010000236.1:0-2959 GCA_035693505.1 Vicinamibacterales bacterium | reverse complement strand
CGCGGCGCACGCGTTCCAATACGAATGGCTCGGTCCACTTTCGTAGAACGCTTTGACGATCGCCTTGGCTTTGACCGTCATTTCATGCGTCGCACGATACCCGAAGTCGATCAGCCTCTGGGGATGGTCTGACGCAAATGCGAGCGTCGCACCTTGATGACCGTTATCGGTGCCTGCGGTCGCGTAGCCAGCACGCACCGAGCTGGCGAGCGCTGGGAAATTGATTCCGCCGGCGACTGCGCTATTCCCGCCCGCGGCGCCGCCCGCCGCCTGAAATCGGCCATTCCAATTCGCCACAGGCAACCAGACTTCGATTTGGATGTCGGAGTCGGACGTCGGTTTTACGCTCGCGACCACGCGACAGAAGGACGGCAACGTCGCAAACGGATTGCCGCCGCGGCCTCCACGCCCCTGCGGGATCGCAGGCGGGACGAACGCGCCCGCGGCGACGACCCCGGCGCGCGAGATCGTCGTGTCAGGCAACTTCAAGGCGACAAGTGATTCGCAAGATCTACCGTCGGCGAGAACGGCCGTCTCAAACATCGGCGTCAGCGCGACAGCGCCGGTCGCCAGGGCCGCGCTCACGATGAAGGGTCGAAGCATAGTCCCTTTCCGGTTCAATCAACCCGAACACGACCACGGACGCCACTTCGATGCGTCCCGCTCGCTGCGGTTAACGAACTCTTGACGCGCACCGCGAGATTTAACCACGCAGCTTTCCGCCTTTACAAAAATTAACTGTTATCGCAGTGTTGTGCGGCCGCATAGTTCCGGCAGTCGCTCTTTACGGGAGGTCGCATGCACTCGGCCCCGGCACTTCGAAGTTATTTCGGAATCGCCATCGCGGCGCTGCTGCTCGGTCATGCGGCTCCGGCGACGGCGCAAATTGACATCGCCGGCGAATGGGCCGCCCGCGTTCACGAGGACCAGCCGCATCGCGCGCCGGGCGCCGAGCTCGGCGATTATTCCGGCCTGCCGGTCAACGAGGCCGCGCGCCAGAAGGCGCGCTCCTGGGACGCGTCGATCCTCTCCCTTCCTGAAGAAGTTGCAAAGCCGCACGCCCCGCAGTACTTCATGCGCGGTCCCGGTCCGAACATGCGAGTAATCAAGGTCACCGATCCCATCACGCAGACGCTGCTGGCATTCACCATTGAAGGCGTCTTCGGACGCGACGACCGCGTTATCTGGATGGACGGACGTCCGCATCCGTCCGAGTACGCCGAGCATACGTGGGATGGCTTCTCGACGGGCAAGTTCGTCGGGAACCAACTCGTAGTGACGACCACGCACATGAAGTACGGGGTGATTCAGCGGAACGGCGTGCCGGCGAGCCCGAAGAGCACGATGACGGAACACTTCATCCGCCACGGCAGCTACCTCACCCTCGTCTCCATCATCGACGACCCCGTCTATTTGGAAGAGCCATTCATCCGCACCTCGCAGTGGGTGCTGTCGTCGAACATCACGCCGGATCAGCGATTCGTCTTCGAGCCCGTCGACGAAGTCGCCGGACATGATCTCGGCTACGTGCCGCACTACCCGCTCGGCACGATGCACGCGGAGTGGGCGCAGAAGATGGGCATTCCCGCGGCCGGAGTCAACGGTGGGAAGGACACGCTGTATCCGGAATTCGAAGAGACGCTCAAGAAACTGATCGCCGACATGGCGACGAAGAAGGCGCAGTGAGCGCGCCGACGCGACGCGGGCTCGCCGTCGTCTGCGCCGCCATTGCCACGTCCGTCGCGGGCATGTCGGCGCAGCTGCCGCCTGTCGTACGGGCGCTCACCGAGTCGTGGCCGACGACGGAGAAAATCGACGGGATCGAGATCGTTCCCGTCCTCAAGCACGTCTACATGCTGGTCGGCGCGGGTGCGAATGTCACGGTGCAGATTGGCGATCAGGGCGTGACGCTGGTCGATGCCGGCAGCACGGGCAAATCCGACGCGGTGATCGCCGCCGTGCGTCATCTCACGCCGAAACCTATTCGTTATCTCGTCGACACCGGGCCCGACGCCGATCACATCGGCGGCAACGCGGCAATCGTCAAGGCGGCCGGCGGTCTTCTCGGTGGTGGCACCGGCGGCGCGAACGTTGGTGGCGGCGGTGGCGGCAACGCAGCGCTCAACCAGAACGTCGGCGTCATGACGGTCTCGCATGAGAACGCTGCGAATCGCCTGAGCCGCGGCGGCGCCGGATTTCCCGCGCTGACCGGTGACGCGATCCCGTTCTCCACCTTCTTCACGCGCCGCAAGGATCTGTACCTCAACGGCGAGCCGATCGAATTGCGGTGGCAGCAGGCTGCGCACACCGACGGCGACATCTTCGTCTTTTTCCGCGGCTCAGACGTCGTCAGCGTCGGCGACGTGTATCTGCCCGACAGCTATCCGCACATCGATCTCGCGCGCGGCGGGTCGGTGCAGGGCGAAATCGACGCGCTCAACGCGATCATCGACATCACGGTGCCCGAGCGAAACCAAATGGGCGGCACCCGCGTCGTCCCTGGGCACGGACGCCTCGCCAACGAAGCGGATGTCGTGGAGTACCGTGACATGATGACCATCGTCCGCGACCGCGTGCGCGACATGGTGAAGAAAGGCATGACGGTCGATCAGGTGAAGGCCGCGCGGCCGACGCTCGAGTACGACGGCATCTACGGCACAGACAAGAGCTGGACTGGCGCGATGTTCATCGACACGCTCTATCGAGATCTCAGTCAGAAGAAAGGCGCCGGCAAATGATGCGATTGATTCTCGCAGTCCTCGCGTTGGCTGGCCCCGCGCCGGCACTTGCGCAGAACGCACCCGCGACGCCGCCTACCGCGCGTGCCGTCGCACCGACCGATTTCACGGGTTACTGGGTTGCTGTGATCACTGAAGACTGGCGCTGGCGGATGATGACGCCGCCAAAGGGCGACGTCTCGAGCATCCCCGTCACCGCCGAAGGGCGGCGAATCGCGGAA
>DASSGK010000235.1:0-2101 GCA_035693505.1 Vicinamibacterales bacterium | reverse complement strand
CGGCGATGGCGCTGGATCCGGCCGCGATTTCCGGCGCCCTCTACAGCGGCTTCGGGCCGCGCTGGTCGTCGACGATTTACGGTGACGACGCGCAGTATCGCGTGCTGCTCGAGCTGGATCCGCGTTACCAGACGACGATCGGCGCGCTGGGGCACCTGGCGTTCAAGTCGCCTCGCGGGGCGATGGTGCCGCTCGATTCAGTCGTCAAGACGACCGAGGATGTGAGCCCGCAGACGGTGAACCATTCAGGGCAGCTGCCGGCCGTGGCGATCTCGTTCGGGCTCCGGCCTGGTGTCGCGCTCGGCGATGCCGTGGACGCAATCCGCGGGCTCGGTGCGACGCTGCTGCCCGCGACGATGACCGTCGCGTTCGAGGGATCGGCCAAGGCGTTCGAAGAGTCCGTGCGAAACCTCGGCTTGCTGCTCGTCGTTGCGATCGGTGTCGTCTACATCGTCCTTGGGATGTTGTACGAGAGCTACATCCACCCGCTGACGATCCTTTCGGGTCTGCCGTCAGCCGGCCTCGGCGCCTTGCTGACGCTCTGGCTGTTTGGCAACGAGCTGAACGTGTACTCGTTCGTCGGACTCATCATGCTCGTCGGCATCGTGAAGAAGAACGCGATCATGCAGATCGACTTCGCGCTCGAAGCCGAGCGCACGCGGGGACAGACTCCGGCCGAAGCCATCTATGACGGCTGCGTGATTCGCTTCCGGCCGATCATGATGACCACGATGGCGGCGTTGCTCGGCGCCCTGCCGATTGCACTGGGCCTGGGAGCCGGTGGAGAGGCGCGGCGGCCGCTCGGGCTCGCGGTCGTTGGCGGTCTGCTGGTGTCCCAGCTGATCACCCTGTACCTGACACCCGTCGTCTACACCTTCATGGCAAAGCTCGCTCCCGCCCGGCGGCTGTCTTCGCGGGTCGAGCGGATCGAAGTCCTCCAGCCGGAGATCGGCTGACGCGCGTCAGTTCGCTGAACGCTCGGCGGCCAGCTGACGCACGCCGCGCAGGTCCACTTTTCCGGTGCCGAGCGTGGGAATGGACTCCACGATGTGCAGGTCCTCGCGCTTCGGGACCCACAGTTTCGGCAAATCCGAACATGACAGGCGTTCCCACACCTTCTGCGCGGGCAAGTCGGGATCGGTGTAAAGCGCCACGAGCCGCTCGCCTTTGACCGCATCCGGTATCGAGGTGACGACGCAGGTGTGCGGCTCGCCGAGCAGCGCCTGCAGCCGCTCTTCGATTTTCATGTGCGGCACCATCTCGCCGGCGATCTTGCTGAAGCGCGACAGCCGATCCGTGATCCGGATGAAGCCGTCCTCGTCGACCGTCGCGATGTCGCCGGTCACGTACCAGCCATCGCGCAGCGCATCGCGGGTGAGCCCCGGATCACCAAGATAGCCTCGCATCTGGTTTGGTCCGCTGACGAGCAGCAGGCCCTCGCGATTGACGAGCGGACCTTCGCCGGTGTCAGGATCGACGATCTTCGCCCTAATGCCTGGAAGCGGACGACCGACGGTGCCGGCACGCGAACCAGTGCCCGCCGCGTCCGGCACGTTGACGGCCACGACCGGCGCCATCTCGGTGCATCCATACCCCTCGATCAGATCGACGCCGAACTTCTGCTTGAACGCCGACGCGATCGGTTCGCGCAGGCGCTCCGCGCCGACGATAGCGAGTCTGAGTTTCGCGAACTGCTCGGGCTGGCACTTGCGCGCGTAGGCGGCGCAGAACGTCGGCGTGCTCACCAGCAGCGTGGCGCCGAATTTCGCCGCCATTTCGCCGATCGTTTTGGCGTCAGTGGGGTTTGGGTGATACGCGGCGCCGAATCCGACGATGAGGGGCAGCCAGAGCGTGACCGTGTAGCCGAAGGAATGGAAGAACGGCAGCACGCCGAGCACGACGTCTTGATCGCCGAGGCGGAATAGCGCATTGGCCGAGTCGATGTTCGAGAGGACGTTGCGATTCGTCAGCATCACGCCTTTCGGAACGCCCGTGCTGCCGCTCGAGAAGATGACGGTCGCGAGCGATTCCGAGTCCGCCGGCGCGAGAAACAGCCTCGAGAGCAGTGATGCCGGCAGGAGACGCGCAACGATCAGCATCC
>DASSGK010000234.1:0-6950 GCA_035693505.1 Vicinamibacterales bacterium | reverse complement strand
TGCGGCGGGCTGGTGCGCGCTGCGATCGACGCGTCAGCCGTGCGCTTGATCCTGACGACGCCGTCGCATGAGAACTTCCATGCGATCTTTGAGCTGGAGCTTTTTCTTTTTGAGGGTGACTTCTTCAACTTGTTCGGGTTCTGAGAGGTAATGCTTGGCGGTGAGTTCGTGCAGCCGATCTTCGAGTTGGTGATGCTGGACTGCGAGGTTGTGGATTTCCTCGTCGGCCTGCAGCGACTCAGTCTTGGCGCCAAGCGGTTCTGCTTGCATAGCCCCCCTCCTTCGTCATGTGAACGGAACGTAACATAACCCCCCGGTCGTTTCAAGATCAGCGATCGACAGCCTCGGCGGGCGACAGCCCTTCCTTCCACAGTACGAGCGCATCCTCGACCGGCTTGGAATAGTAGTTCGCGCGAACGCCGGCCACCGAGAAGCCGAACCGCTCGTATAACGCTCGTGCCGCCTCGTTCGAGCGCCGCACTTCCAGCGTGGCGCGGTTCGCGCCGAGCTCAACACCTTTTTGCAGAACGAATGCCAGCAGCGTCGAACCGATCCCCGTACGGCGGAGTTCCGGAAGCACGGCCAGATTGTTGATGTGGAGCTCGTCGAGGACCCTCCAGAACGAACAGAAGCCGACGGCGTGCCGCCTGGCGTCGCGCGCGAGAAAACAATAAGAGACGTCCTTGTTCTCCAGCTCCGCCAGGTACATCGCTCGTGTCCACGGGTTGGTGAACGCGGCCTCTTCCAGCGCGAGCACCTCGTCGACGTCGGCGATTGTCAGGGGTTCGATGACCAGAGAGCCCATCAAGCCGTTCACGTATCCTTTGATGATTCCTTCGCGGTGAGTAATTTTTCGTCTCTCGCGAGCTCTGCATCCGGCCGGCGAACGTACAACGGACGAATGGCCGATGGCGCGAGCGCCTCGGACGCCCTGTCCGCGGCGAGCAGGCCAATCGCGCCCGCGAGCTCCGGCAGAGGCGCGACGCTGTTTCCCGTCGACTCAGCGACGATCGCGGCCTCATATAAGACCGCGCCGTCGCCGACAAAGGTCGCCGAAAAGGCCGGGTCGAGCTTCCGCCAGCGCGCGAGCACGGCCGCGGGACTGCCCACAGAAGGGCCTTCGATTTCACTGAGGTGCACGCGGCTGAACGGACTGTCGCCCGTCACGCGGTACAGCGCGGCGAAAACGTCCCGGCGGTGCGCGTCCATCCAGGCTGCAATCCACGCGCCCGCGCCGAGACTGGCGCCCGCCAGATGCGCGAGCGCTTCGAGCGCCGGCACGCCGACGACGCGCCGGCGGTGCACGGACGCGAGTCCCTGGATGGTCGCGATGCCGATGCGCAGCCCCGTGAAGGATCCCGGTCCCGAGGCGACCGCGTAGAGATCGATGTCAGACAACCGCCAGCGATGCGCGTCGGCCAGCGCGACGATCTCACCGGGCAGGCGCAATGCGTGCGTCCGCGAGCCGTCGCCGCGCCGTACGTCGACGATGCGTGTGTCCTCGACCAGCGCGACACTTCCCTCCCGCGTCGTCGTGTCGAGCGCCAATATCCGCACGTCTATCGATCGTCGGCCGCCGGTCGGCCGCTGGAAGCTGGCATAGACTGTTAAGCATATGTCAGCGACGGTGACGCCCGCGATGCGTCAGTATCTCGAAGCGAAGCAACAGCATCGCGACGCCATCCTGCTGTTCCGGATGGGCGACTTCTACGAGATCTTCTACGAGGACGCGCTCGTGGCGGCGCGAACGCTCGAGATCACGCTGACGTCACGATCGAAAGACGCCAACGGCGGCGGCATCCCGATGTGCGGAGTACCGTTTCATGCGGTCGACGGCTACATCGCACGCCTCGTGAAGCGCGGCTTCCGCGTGGCCATCTGCGACCAGGTGGAGGATCCGCGCAAAGCCAAAGGCGTCGTCAAACGCGAAGTCGTCCGCGTCGTATCTCCCGGCACGCTGACGGACAGCAACTACCTCGATGCGCGTGAGCCGGCGTTTCTCATGGCCGTGTACCAGACGCCGGCGCCGAAGGCTGCGACGACCGGAAGCAGGGGCAGCGTGATCGGCGTGGCGCTGCTCGATCTGTCGACCGGAGAGTTCAGCGCGGCTGAATATGCCGGCGTTGACGGAATACAGGCGCTCGCCGACGAGCTCGCGGTGCTCCGTCCGCGCGAGATCGTCGTGCCGTCGGGAGACAACGGCGCCACGGCCTCGCCGATCGCGCCGGTGATCGCCTCCGGCCTGCCGATCACGCCGATTGACGGATGGTCGTTCGAGCTCGCCGCAGCGCGCAAGACGCTGCTCGACCAGCTTCGCGCCGGCGGCCTCGAGGGTTTCGGCCTCGATGGCCATCCGGCGGCCATTGCCGCGGCCGGCGCGCTCGTCCATCACCTGCGCGAAACCCAGAAGGTCGACCTGGCGCACGTGCGGTCCGTCTCGTACCGTCAGCGTGCCGATGCGCTGCTGATCGATCCGACGACGCTCAGGCATCTGGAGATTCTGGAAGGATCCGACGGCACCCGCGCCGGATCGCTGCTCGATGAGCTCGATCGGACCGTCACCTCGATCGGCAGCCGCCTGCTGCGCGCGTGGCTGCTCCGTCCGCTGGTGGCGCTCGAGCCGATCCGCGATCGTCTCGATGCGGTCGAGGAGCTCGCATTCCGGAACACCGAGCGCGGCAAGTTTCGCGACGCGATCAAAGCCGTCCAGGACCTGGAGCGGCTCGTCGCGCGCGCGGCCCTCGGTACCGCCGGTCCGCGCGACCTGGTCGGTCTGAAGCACTCGCTTGCCGTCATACCGCGTTTGCGAACCGTCCTGGTCGATCTCCAGGCGCCGTTGATTCGATCGCTTGTCGCGGAGCTCGACGATCTCGTGGACGTGCGCGATCGGATCGAGTCGACGCTCACCGACGAGCCGCCGGCGTTGGCGCGTGATGGCGGCTTCACCCGCGATGGCGTCGATCGAGATCTCGACGAGCTTCGGGGCATCAGCCGTTCGGGCAAACAGTTCATCGCCGGCATGGAAGAAGCCGAGCGCGCACGAACCGGCATCAACTCCCTCAAAATCCGCTACAACCGCGTCTTCGGCTACTACATCGAAATCTCGAAGTCGAACCTCCACGCCGTGCCGGGCGACTATCACCGCAAGCAGACCATCGCGGGAGGCGAACGCTACATCACCCCGGCGCTGAAGGAATACGAGGAGAAGGTGCTCGGCGCGGACGAACGGATCCTCGAGCGGGAGCTGGAACTGTTCGAGGCGCTGAGGAACGGCGTCGCTGCGGAGTCGCCGCGTATTCAGGCGACGGCGCGAGCGCTGGCCGCGCTCGACGTCCTCGGCGCGCTGGCCGAGACCGCGGCGGTGAACAACTACATCAAGCCGCACATCCACGACGGCGACGAGATGACCGTGCTCGAATCGCGTCACCCCGTCGTCGAACGGAGGACCGCGGGCGGCGCCTTCGTGCCGAACGACGTGACGTTGAACGCCGTCGGCTGCCAGCTCGTGATCCTCACCGGGCCGAACATGGGCGGCAAGTCCACCTACCTCCGGCAGGTGGCACTGCTCTGCGTGATGGCTCAGGCCGGGTCGTTCGTGCCGGCACGCGAAGCCAAAATTCCGCTCGTCGATCGGATCTTCGCGCGGGTGGGAGCGTCCGATAACATCGCGCGCGGACACTCCACGTTCATGGTCGAGATGCAGGAAACCGCCAACATCCTGCACACCGCCACGTCGCGGAGTCTCGTCGTGCTCGACGAAATCGGTCGGGGCACGGCCACGTTCGATGGTCTCAGCATCGCGTGGGCGGTCGCCGAATTCCTGGCGACTCATGCGAAGGTTCGGCCGAAGACGCTGTTCGCCACGCACTATCACGAACTGACCGACCTGGCCGACGCCACGCCCGGTGTGGTCAACTTTCACGTCTCGGCGCGCGAGTGGAAGGACGACATCATCTTCCTGAGGAAGATCGTTCCAGGACGGTCGGATCGCAGCTACGGTATCCAGGTGGCGCGACTCGCGGGGCTGCCGTCCACGGTCATTGCGCGGGCCAGGGAGATTCTTGCCGCCCTCGAGCGCGACGAACTGACGCGAGGCGGACGTCCGTCGGTCAGCGGGACGACGTCCGATCCGCAGCGCCAGCTGGGGCTCTTTCAGTCGCCCGGGACGGACGATGTGCTCCGAAAGAAGCTGGAGGCGATCGACGTCGATCACATGACGCCGATGGAGGCGCTCACGTTGCTGGCGGAGTTGAAGCAGGGCCTGTGACCGCCAAACCCGCGGTCCGGAAGCGTGACGTGATTCGATCGCTGCGGCAGCCCAAGGTCGCGGCGATGCTGATGCTCGGCTTCTCGTCCGGCCTTCCCTTCTTCCTCACCGGCAATACCCTCGGTTACTGGATGCGCGACGAAGGCACCGCGCTGAGCGCGATCGGATTCCTTTCGTGGGTCGGCCTGGCGTACTCGTTCAAGTTTCTGTGGGCGCCGATCATCGATCGCGTGGACGCTCCGGGGCTCGGGCGCCTCGGGCGGCGGCGCGGGTGGATGGTGCTGACGCAAGCGCTCGTCGGCATCGGCCTGGTGGCGATCGCCACGGTGGGCCGCAGTTCGGGGCTCGCCGCGCTTGGCGCCCTCGCGCTGCTCGTCGCCTTCTCCTCGTCGACGCAGGATATCGTCGTCGACGCGTGGCGCATCGAGGCGGCAGCGGATGCCGACGAGCTCGGGCTGCTCTCGGCGTCGTATCAGTTCGGGTACCGAATTGCGGTCCTGGTCAGCGAGGCGGCGATTCTGATCCTCGCGAGCCATTTCGGATGGCGGCTGTCGTATGCGGTGATGGGCGCGCTGATGGCGATCGGCATCAGTGCGAGCTTGATCGCGACCGAGCCGCTTCGCGCGAAGAAGGCGGGCGCCTCACAAGCCGAAGCGCCTTTGTGGACCGCGCGCGGTTTCTTCGATGCGGTCATCGGTCCGTTCACCGAATTCTTCCGCGTGTACGGGTGGCTCGCGCTTTTGATGCTCGCGATGATCAGCTTCTACCAGCTGCCTGAGTACCTTACCGGTCCGATGTACAACCCGCTGTACCACGACATCGGACTTTCGAAGGACGCCGTCGGGACGGTCCGTGCGTCAATCGGTCTGATCGCCACGCTCGTAGGCATTGCCGCGGGCGGCTTCAGCGCGCTCCGCTTCGGCTATCTGCCGACACTCATCGCCGGCGTCATCATCAAGATGCTCGTGATCGCGAACTTCGCGACGCTCGCGCACGCCGGCCCGAACATCACGGTGTTCGGCGCGGTGATCGCGGCCGACAATTTCGGGATTGGCTTCGCCGGCGTCGCGCTGGTCACCTACATGTCGAGCCTGACGAGCATCGGTTACACAGCGACGCAGTACGCCCTGCTGAGCTCCGCGTACACCTATGTCGGGAAGTTCGCGAAGGGTTTCTCCGGCGTGATTGTCGAGCGGCTGGCAGTCGGACGCCCGTTGATCGACGCCTACGGGCTCTTCTTCATCGGCGCCGGGCTGCTTGGTATTCCGGCGCTCGTGCTCTGCATCTTCCTCGCGCGTGCCACGCGTGAACCCAAGGCCCCGGTCGTCAGCACGTGAGCGCGGGATCCGCGTGACGCGCGCATGGCGTCCGGTCCGCGGCGTGCTGATGACCGCTATCGCCGTGCTGTGCGCTGGCCGTCCGATCGCGGCGCAGCTCTTCGACCCCGGGCTGCGATTTCGTCAGCTGACCACCGAACACTTCGTTCTGTACTTTCATCAGGGAGAAGAACGGCTCGCGCAGCGGCTGGCGCCGATTGCGGAAGAGACCTGGCGGACGCTCCAGCAGCGGCTCGGCGTGACACCGCCGCGCCGCACGCGCGTGGTTCTCGCCGATCAGACCGAACTATTCAACGGCTATGCGACGCCCGTGCCTTACGACACGGTGGTCCTCTACGCCGTGACGCCCTCAGGATCGGACGCCGACTTCGACGATTGGCTGCGCCTGATCTTTACGCACGAATTCACGCACATCGTGCACCTCGATCGCTCCGAGAGCTGGGCGCGCGTCCTGCGCGGGATTCTTGGACGAACACCCTACGCGTTCCCGAACATCTTTCTTCCGCAATGGCAGATCGAGGGCCTGGCGGTGTTCGAGGAGAGCTCGATCACCGGCATGGGACGCCTGCATGCCGGCGACTTCCTGGCGATCGTGAATGAAGGCGCCAGAGACCATCGGCTCGAACCGCTGGATCGTGTCAACGGCGGCTTGACCGACTGGCCTTCGGGCGCGTCGGTCTACGCGTATGGCGCCGGCTTTCATCAGTACCTTGTCGACCGGTACGGGGCACAAACGCTGGCGACGCTCGCCGAAGCCACCGCCCGTCGAGTGCCGTACGTGGCGTCGCCTGTCTTCAAACGCATATTCGGCGAGTCGCTTGGAGATCTGTGGCGCGACTACGAGGCGAGCCTTGCCGGCAAACCTTCGGACGCACCACCGGCCGACGCGGCGATTACTCGTCTGACCTGGCAAGGTTTCTCCATGAGCGGTCCTCGATTCGACCGCTATTCGTGCGCAGGCTGCCCTCCCGATATCGTGTACAGCGCGGTAAATCCGAACGGCTTCCCGGCGTTGTATCGCGTCGGCCTCGACGCCGGGACACCACGTCGCCTGACCACTCGATATCTGGGTTCGACGACCGGCGTCGGGCGCGACCGGATTTACTTCGATCAGCTCGAGCTGAATCGCAACGTCGGCCTCTACGGCGACCTGTACGAGTACTCCAGGACGGACGGTCACGTGCGGCGGCTGACGTCGGACGCGCGACTGCTCGACCCCGACCTCTCGCCAGACGGCCAGACGCTGATCTGTGTCAGGAACAGCCCCGGACAACGCGATCTCGTGCTGGTCCCGTTGCGATCCACCGTCACCGTCCGCGGAGATGAGACGCCGGCAACCACGCTGC
>DASSGK010000233.1:0-2866 GCA_035693505.1 Vicinamibacterales bacterium | reverse complement strand
ATCGAGCACGTTCAGCGCGAGCACCGGCAGGTTCACGTTCCGGTTGACGCCGCCGATGTTGTAGCGCGCACTGGACGCGGCGATGTCGTCGACCTGCCGTTGCGTCGACGCCGACGGTTGAAGGAACAGCTTCGTGAGACGCTCCGCGCGATCGCGCACCGGCTTGCCATCCACCTCGAAGACGTCGCGGAATTGCATCCACCGATCGCCCGCGGGAGCGCGGACCAGCAGCACGTCGGATTTCAGGTCCCGCCGCTGGCCGGGCGTCTCGACAGGAAATCCGCGCGCGTCGTTGCGCCCGCGTCCGCCCTGGACCTGCTGACGGTATGTCTCTTCGGCGACCACGCCGACGAATGTTTTCTCGTATGTCGCCACGTAGTCGCCCGCCTTGTCGAGGATGGCGTCAATCTCCGGCGTCTGCGCGAGCGCCGGGGCGGCAATGAGGCCGGCGATGAGAATTCCCAGCAATTTCATCGACTTAGCCGTTGATCGTCCTCCCTGAACGCCCGGTGGTCAAGCTAGAATCCGGCGCATGTCCACCTCATTCACGTCCCGCCTGTGCCTGGTGGCGCTGATGGTCACCGCCTGTGTCGTTGGCTCGACGATCGCGGCCGGCCGCTCCTCGTCTGCGATGGCCGATGCCGCCACGCGGCTGCTGAACAGCCTTACGGCTGAGCAGAAGCAGCAGGCGGCGTTTACCTTCGATGGGGAAGAGCGGCTCCACTGGCATTTCATCCCGACCGAAATGTTTCCGCGCAAGGGCTTGCTCATTCGATCGATGACCGAGCCGCAGCGCAAGCTCGCGCACGACCTGATGAAGGCGGGCCTGAGCCAGCGCGGATACCTGACGGCCAGTTCGATTATGGACCTCGAAACGGTGTTGAAGGCGCTCGAGGCCGCCGAGCGTGCCGCGGCGCCTCAGCCGCCGCGCGGGACGCCGCTCGAGCGCGATCCCGAAAAGTATTTCTTCTCGATCTTCGGCACGCCGTCGGCCAAGGACACCTGGGGCTGGCGCGTCGAAGGCCACCACGTCTCACTGCATTTCACGATCGTCAACGGCACGATGGTCGCCGGGTCGCCGTCGTTCTTTGGAAGCAATCCCGCGGAGGTCCGTCAGGGGCCGAAGAAGGGACTGCGCATTCTCGGTGCGGAGGAAGACGCCGCGCGCGCGCTCCTCGATTCACTCGACGCGTCGCAGCGCACGAAAGCGATCATCGACGGCACGGCGCCTGGCGACATGGTGACGATGGCGAACGTGAACATCAATCCGCTGTCGCCGTCGGGACTCGAGGCCGGTGCGATGACGGCCGCGCAGCGCGACTTGCTGATGAAGCTCCTCGATGTCTACATCGGGAAGATGGCGTCCGATATCGCCGACGATCGCCTCGCGCGCGTGCGGAAGGCCGGCGTCGAGAAGATCGGCTTCGCGTGGGCCGGCGAAACCGAACGCGGAAAGAAGCACTATTACCGCGTCCAGGGTCCGACGTTCCTCATCGAGTACGACAACACCCAGAACGACGGCAACCACATTCATTCAGTGTGGCGCGATTTCAACGGCGACTTCGGCCGCGATCTCCTGCGGGAGCATTTGAAAAGCACGCCGCATCCGTGATCCAGGGCGACGACGCAGTCCTGAGGGCTGTGCCACACCTGATATCGCAGGCCTGAAGGGCCTGCGCCACAAGTGAGCGACAACTTGTGTGGCGCAGGGCTTCAGCCCTGCGTAGCCATCGATCAGCGCGGGAACAACCGATCGAAGTTCCCTCCAAGGATCTTCGTCTTCGCATCCGGCGTAGTCTCGATCTCATCGAGCGCCACCGACTGCTGATCGTAGACGTCACGCACCCATCCCCGTGGGAAGAATGACGAGTCGCTGCCAAACAGCAGACGCTCTGGACCGACGACGGCGAGCGCGCGCCGGAACACGTCGGAGATGCTCATGCCGACATACTTGATCCAGCCGTTGGAGCTTGACGTATCGATGAAGACGTTGGGGCAGAGGTCGGCGACCATCAGCAGCTCGCGAAACATGCCGGCGCCGAAGTGCGGGACGATGATCGGGACGCGCGGATAGGCGAGCGCAAGGGCGTGCAGGTCGAGCGGATTGCCGAAGCGGATGTCGAACGGGCTCGGCAGCCCCAGTCGCTTGCGCACGCCGACCGAGAGCACACCGCAGTGCACGAATACGGCGGTTCCGGGAACGGCCGCCGCAGCGTCGAAGATCCGCATCGCCCGTTCGTCCTGAATCGGGTAACGGTGCATCGCAGGGAACAGGCAGATCGCGCGCAAGCCGCCGCCGGCGAGCGCCGCGGCGGCGCCGTCCGCGGCGTTGGCCTGCGTCGGATCGACCATGAAGAAGCCGACGAGCCGATCGCGATGGAGCCGGACGGCGGTCGCGACCGACGCCGCATCGCCGGGCACGCTCGCGATCAGCGCCGCGCGCGACACCTGCTGCCGATCGAGCTCGGCGACCCATCGATCGGCGAGCGCTTCAGCGGTCCCAGGAAATTCCCAGCCGAGTTTTTCGATCGCCGCCGCACCCCCGAGCGCGTCGAAGAACGGCGTCGAGAAGAAATGACAATGCGCGTCGTTGATCATGTTGAACACAGCCTGACCATCCGCGGATCGCGGATTTCTTCCTCTTACTCTCTTTCAAATCTCACTGACGATGGCGTCGGCAACCTCCTTCGTCGTCGACGATCCCCCCAGGTCCGGTGTCCTGATCTTTCCCGTCGCGACGACACGTTCGACGGCGCCGAGAATCTTGTCGTGCAGGTCGCGGTGGCCGAGATGCTCGAGCATCAGCGCGCCGGCCCAGATGGCGCCGATCGGGTTCGCGATCCCCTTGCCCGCGATGTCGGGCGCC
>DASSGK010000232.1:0-8888 GCA_035693505.1 Vicinamibacterales bacterium | reverse complement strand
CTTGATGACCTCCACCTGACCGAGATCAGACGGCGGAATCTGCAGAAGGCCGAGACCGCCGACGTCGGCTCCGAACAACGGGAGACCGTCCGACAGGAATCGTGTATATCGACCTCGCATGCCCTGCACACGCACGCTCGCCGCCCCGAGCGACGGCGACGTGGCCTGCACGCGCAGCCCGCCCATTTCGTTCAGCATCATGACGATGTCGCCGGGGGTCATGAGTTGTTTCTCTTCGATTTCTTCAGCATCGAGGACATCGACGCGCATGGGCTGGTCCTCCGTGCGCTTGTCGGTCCGTGTCGCCGACACAGTCACGTGCTCTTCGAGTGCGGCCTGGCGCTCGAGCGTGACCGATATGACCTGCGTCGGCCCAGGCACCGCGGTCGCCGAAACGGTCACCGGGTTGAATCCCTCTTTGATGACCGTGATGTGCACCTCGCCCGGTGCGACTTGTAGCGTCACGCGTCCTTCGGCGTCCGTTTCGCTCGTGTTGCCGTCGACGACAACCTGCGCTCGGGCAACGGGACCGCGTTCGCCGGAAACACGGACTTCGATACTGGGCGCCGGCTGTTGAAGAGCAACAGCGAGCAGCAGAATGCACGCACTCATAGAGACACCTCGCCGTTCCTGTCTGCGCTGGTTGCGACGCGGCTACGCAGAGCGACGGGGCGGGTGTTCGATGGACGGTGGAAAGGAATCGACGACCGCTTGCTCAGTCGAAAACGGCGCGGAAGCGATCGCGGTGCCGGCGGCGAGCAGGCTCGGAGCCGTGGCAACGGCCCCCGGCTGGCAAATGGGACAGTCGCTCCCGGTTTGCGCGTGATTGGTCAGCGCCAGTTCGCCGCGCGTGCAACCATCCGAGCAGTACAACGGATCGGTCGACGCGATCGCCGTCACAATCAGCGCGAGGAGGAACGCGACGGTCCGCATCACGTTTGAGTATAGCCCGCGGCCGATACCTGATCACGAGGCCGGCGGGAGCACTCCCCGGTCGCGGAGGACGCTCACCACGTCCTGCTCGTTCATGTAGACCACGATCCGCGGTGCATCGCCGCCGCGGTCCACGACGAACGTCGACGGGAGCGTGACGGTGATCGGCTCACTCTTCGCGGCCTGAAACCGCCATTGGAATTGCGCCCGTACCAGCGCATAGCGGCCGGTCAGCGCCGCTTCCTCGAAACCCACGAGCGCAGTGTCCTGATAGCCGGCCGATTCCAGTAGCTGCCTTCGCATCGGGATCGCCCGCTGCAGGTCAGCGGCACTCACGACCTGAGAACCCCTGGGACCCGCGATCATCACGCTCCCGGCATACATCGCCGCGATCCGTTCGACGTCGGACGCCGCGCTCAGCGACTGAAACCGCTCGAAGAAGGCGCGCAGCTCCTCTGCCGGCTTTTTCTGGTCGGACATATGAACCTCCGTTTATTATTATACCATATTTTGCATACTTATGCAAGTTTCCCGGCGAGAGGATCGTGACCGATGTCCTTCAAGAATCTCGATCTGGATACGGTGCGGACCCTGATACTCGCCAACGACCTGAGCGGCTACGGTCAGGCCGCGGCCCGGCTTGGCCGCGCGCCCTCCGCCATCAACCTCAGATGAATCGATTGCACGAAGACGTCGGCGCCCGAAGTAATGGTCAATCACCCCGCCGCCTCCGAAATGCAGGAGGCACGACCGGGATCGATCTCTCACGCATGAGCGAAGGTCGCGACTTTTAGGGCAGTTCAGTGCTTTCGGAGTGCCGCAAACCCGGCACGATTTCTGCGACTGCGTTCCTCCAGCCCAATCATGCGACTCATTCGAATCGTCTTCCTTGCACTGTGCCTGGCGGTCGCGAGCCACGCGGCTGAGGCGCAGACCACCGCTCCTGGATCGGCCGTCGAACAGGATTGGCACGTCACGGTCTACCCGGTTCTCGCGTGGGTTCCGCTCGACATCGCGATTGATGTCAATGTCCCGCCGATCGACGGCGGTGGAGGCGGCTCGGGTCAAATCCTGACCAAACGGTTCGACGGAGCGTTCTTCGCCGGCGTGGCCGCAACAGACGGCATCTGGCGAATCGAGGGCTACGGACTCTGGGCCAGCATCGGCGGCGACAGGCCGGAGCGGCCGTTCCTCCAGGTCGATCTCGACTTGGTTTACGGGACTGCCAGACTGGGCCGTCGAATCGGGCCCGATTTGTTTGTCACCGGAGGCGTGCGCCGCGTGGCGATCGACTATGACATCACGTTGGGCGACCTTCCTCGCCTTTCACGCAAGCCCGGCGTCTGGGATCCCATCGTGGGAGTCGGCTGGCATCGCGTGCGCCAGAAGGTGGAGTGGCACGCGGCGTTCGAGGGCGGCGGATTCGGCGCTGGTGCCGACGTCGATCTCGGGGCCTCGCTGAGCGTGGACTGGAAACCCGTCAAGCATTTCGGTCTCACAGCCGGCTACAACCTTCTGTACTTGAAGCTCTCGGACTCGGTGGCGAGCAGAGAGCTGACCATGAAGATCACCGCGCATGGTCCGACCGTCGGAGTCGGCCTGTACTTTTGATTCAGTCTCTCATTGTTGCCGGCCTGCGCTCGACCATCGGCGGAGTTACGGCTTTTGCGGCCGGTGGAACGCACCCGAATCGATGGTGACGCCGCCGCGTGAGACGGTTTGGAAGTTGAACACGTCGTTCGCCACTTCCACGACCATGAACGTGTTCTCCGTGTCGTCGCCCTTCTCCGTCAGTTCCGATCCCTTGCGGATGTTCCCCTTGCGGAGCTTCGCCGACCCGCCGCACGTGAAGTAGTAAATACCGTTCTGCGGCTTGACCCGCTCGTAGAAATGCTCGTGACCGGCAAACACGACGTCCATCCCGTATTTCACGAACAGCGGCTCGAGCAGCGTGCGCAGGTCGGACTCGGAGCCATGAGTCTCCCCGGACGAGTAGAGCGGATGATGGAAGTACGCCATCTTCCAGTCTGCCTTCGAATCCTTGATCGCGCGCTCGAACCAGTCGAGCTGCTTGCGATCCATGTAGTTCGAATCGAGAGCGAAGAAGTCGATGTTGCCCTTCGTGAACGCGTAGAACCGCTCACCGTTCATGTTGAACGGCTTGTAGAAGCGCTGATTGGGATCGTCGTGGTTGCCAAGCGCGGCGTAGAACGTGACGCCGGCATCGAGCAGCGGCTTGTACGGGAGCTCGAACTTCTTCGCAAAGTCCTGCGGCCGTTCGGAACCGTAGATGTTGTCGCCAACCATGATCGTAAACGTGAAGTTGACGCGCTCACGGTATTCCGCGAGCCGCCGCCCGATCTCGTACTGTGGCGCGTCGCCGGTACCGGTATCGCCGACCACCGCGAACCGCGTCGAATCTTTTGCCAGCGGCAGCGTCACCCGTTGCGCGGCGCCGGAGAGCGACAGCGCGCCGATCAGAGCAAGCGCGGCGATCGGGCAACTGATGGCGTGGCGCGTCATGGGTGCGCCTCGCGGCCAGCGGTTCTGGCCGGTGCCGCCGGAACCACGTCAGGAATGAAGTCGACGATCAGGTTCGCCTTGATATCGCGCAGGATGAGGTGGCGGCCCAGGAAGCGGTATTCGAGGTCTTCAGGCAGCGTCGGCAGCTTCAGCAGCAGGCTCGGCGGCACGGTCGCCAGCGGCAGCGTGGTGGGATAGTCGGTGTTGATCGCCGGCGGCAATTTCATCGGGACCTCGACAAGAATGGCTTTCTGATCCCTGACCGGCCTGCTGTTGAAATCCTCGGCGACCACGGTGCCGATCTCCCGCGCCGCGGACGGGGAAAACACGTCACCCTGTTTGGCGCCGGCGCGTTCCACGCGAATCTCATTGGCGAGCGCCTTCTCGCGCCCGGAAATCTGTTTCGGATCGGAGGTTTCTTTGAGGCTCGGCACGCGCGAATCCGCGGTGCTGTGAATCTTCGTGTACGCGCGCACGCGATCGAAGAACTCCTTGAAGCGCGGGTCTTCGACCGGCTTCGGCGCTTCGGCGGACTTCTCGTCGAGCCGGTTCACTTCTTTGATGGTTGCGGCGGGTTTTTCCTTGCAGCCGGACAGCAACGCGCAGGCGACCAGCGATGTGGCGAGGCCGAACGAAACAACGAGAACACGTGGCCGCATCGGGCGCTCCGTGCGACAAGGTCTGCAAAGACCAGTCCGCATGAAGGTGCGGCAGATGAGGTGGCTCACGTCAGGAACGAGATCTCTCCGGATCAGGTATCGCAGTTGATCTCCCAACGGATTCCGAACGGATCGCGGACGACGCCGTATCTCGGGGACCAGGGCGTCTTCTGCAACGGCATCAGCACTTCACCGCCATCGGCCAATCCGGCGAAGACGCGATCCGCGTCCGCCACGTTGGCCACCCCGACCACCAGGGAGAATCCGCTCGGCGTTTCAGACGATGAGAGATCGCCGCCGGTGAGCTCGAGACCACCGGCACGGAGCCGCGCGAACCAGACCTTGTCGTGCCAGTCGTCGGCGACTTCCGACCGGGCAGGCGACTCGCCGTAGGTGATCATCATCACGATGTCGCCGCCGAACAGCGACGCGTAGCGCCGGAAGGCGTCGCCGCATCCTCCGGAAAACATCAGCGACGGGTTGATTTTCATTGTCCTAACCCTTCGTCGGTGTCGTGTCCTCTCACGGCTTCCGGCATTCGTAACTCTCCGCCCGCTTCACGTCGCCGGCGCCGCGGTAGTGCGGGTAGTTCGGGTACCGGCACATCGGCAGCGACGACTTGATCGTGAACGGCGGGACAGGCTCCATGTCCGTCAGGACTTGCGTGTCGGCGGGAGCGTTGCCCTTTTCAACCCAGTCGTCCACCAGCGCGATGAAATCCACGAAGGAGGGTACCAGTTCATCCGTCAGAGGATTCCGCCCGACGTTGCGGTTGTGAAAGATTCCCACGGCCACGTAGAACCGCATGAACGAGTCCACCGTGCGCTGGCTCATGGTCTGGACGACCTTGTCGTAGTAGTCGAACGACCATCGTGAGTTGGCGGTGTAGTCGGTGGTGTTCACCTTCATGACGAGTTTGCCGCCGCGGCGCTGAAATTCGGAGAGGTCGGGATTGGTCGCATCGGCCTCCGCCGAGAACGCCTGAATCTCCTTCTGATACTTCGCGACGTCGACCGACAGCAGCGTCGCCGCCGGGTCCTTGACGAACAGCGCCAGGCTGCCGCCGACAGGCGTAGTCGGCTCGGTGCGAGCGGCCTGCGTCTTCCAGTTGGCGGCAGACTCCGATCCGGTGGGCCAGCCAGGCATCGACGTCCATCCGTTGGCAAGCGGAAACGGAAAGCGCACCGGCGCATGAACGGCGTTCACGGCTGCAATCTGTGCGTCCGACAGACACGTGTCACCTGTGTCCTTCCCGCCGGGACAGCGAACCGCGTCGAGCGGATGCGGCGTGATCGATGGATCGAACCTCTTGTTGCAGGCGATGTAGTTGCTGACAAGGCCGTCCTCGAGGCCGTCGAGCGCATCGCATTGGCGGCGAACCTCCTTCGCCACGACGGCAACCTTCGCAGGGGGCACCCAGGCCTCGCCGACTTGCGACACCGCGCGTGCGTACGCATCGAACACGGTCAAACCTGTGTAGGGAAACACCGGCACCTGGACGAAGGCGCCGTCGTAGTCCCGCGGATACCGCTGAACGACGATGAGCGCTTCGCGCCCGCCTTGCGACGCTCCGAAGTAGTAGCTGTGGCGGATGGGCCGATCGTAGAGACGCTTCACGAGCACGACCGCCACGTCGTGCGTCTTTTTCATCTGCGCAAACAGGAAGTTGTGCAGCGCTTCGCCGTTGGTCATCCACCCGGGAGGCGATGCGGCGCCCGAAGGCGGCGGAGCCGGCTGCGGGTTCTGATGTCCCGAGTCGCTGCCGTACGTGACGAACCCTCGTGCAAGCGCGTACGGTGAATTCGGCGGGATCGATTCCGGGCCCCATTGCATGCCTGTGGTGAGCGCGACCGGAATGACGCCGTTCGTTCCACTGCCACCGAGCTGCATGATCTTGCCGTTCCAGTCCGCCGGCAGGTTGACCTGGAAGTTGATCTTCGGCGCGGCGGGATCGACGGGCGCGATCGCACCGACAACTTTGCAGTACTCCGGAATCGCGAGAACGACGCCGGTGCCCTGCGCGTTCAGCGTCTGCGGTGAGGCAGGAACGATTCTGGCCGACGTGATCGTCGCCCCGGAGGTCGCCAGGCCGATGTCAGGTGGGGAGATCTTGTAGCCCTCGAGACTCTCACAGGTGCCGGCAAAGACGGCCGCAGGTGATGTGGCGATGCCTGGCCTCGCGTGGTGGGCGGCCAACGTGAACACCAAACCGGTCGCGAGCGGCCACGCCAGGAGAGCGCGCTTCATGACGGCCAAGGATACGTGAGCAGAGGAATGGAGGTAACGGAAATCACACAGAGGAACGGAGCAGCAGAGACGAGCAGAGGGCATGTGCGCGACCGGCCCGCAACGCGGGCAGCCGGACGGAACGAACGACGAAAACACAACCCACATGAGGGTCGCACTTCGTCGTTGGCGTTGCGTTTTCGTCGTTCGTTCCGTCCGGCAGCGAGGCCGGCTTCGCCGGCCGCCGGTCGCGCACATTCGCTACGCCCTCCGTTCGTCCTCCTTTTCTCTGTTGCTCTGTGTGAAAACCGTTTCCTCCGTCTCTCCGCTAACTCCGTGGTGCCAACCAAGTGAGTCGCTGCCCCATCCAATGGGGCCTGACGCTAAGAACCCTCGCCACCGTGGCCCTCGGGGTATCGCGGATTGGGCCGGCGCACGCGCAGCGCACGTCCAGGTACGACGTCACGGACGAATCCACCATCGCCCGGACCCTTGCCTTTGGGCCCGGCGGGGGGCGAACCGTCGACGTGAGGAATATCAATGGGTTCATCCATGTCGAGGGAACCGGCGACTCGACCGTGCAGATGAGCATTCACAAGACCGTCCGCGCAGAAACTGCGGCCGACAAGGCGGAGGCCGAACGCGATGTCCGGCTCGACTTCTCCGACCAGAAGGCAACGATCGAGGCCGTGGTCCGCGATCGGCGCGATCACGTCTGCGGCGAACACAACAGGGACGATCGGCCGTGGGAGCGAGTGCATTACGACGTGCGGTTCGACTTCACCATCCGCGTGCCGCGCGACGCCAGGCTCCGGCTGTGCACCATCAATGCCGGCGATCTGATCGTCAACGGCACCCACGGCGGCTTCGACGTCGACAACGTCAACGGCCGCATCGAGATGACGGGCGTCGCCGGATCGGGCCGCGCGCACACGGTGAATGGACCGGTCAAGGTCGCCTTTACCGCCAACCCGGCTGAGGCGTCGTCGTTCAAGACCGTCAACGGCAACGTCGACGTGTCGTTCGTGGACGGGCTCTCGGCCGACCTTTCGATGAAGACGTTCAACGGCGGCCTGTTCACTGACTTCGACGTGCAGCCGCTCGCTGGAAAGACCTCGGCCGCGCCCGAGCGGCGCGACGGCAAGTTCGTCTACCGCGCCAACGAGTTCACGCGCGTGCGCGTGGGCCGCGGCGGTCCGGAGATTTCGTTTGAAACGCTGAACGGCAACGTTCACGCGCTTCGTTCACCCCGGGACTCCTCGTCCCCACGGAGATAAGTCATGAAGATTGGTTACGTCGTCGGCGGCGCGTTTGCCTTCGCGGGCCTCCTGTCGATCGGCTGCACGGCCCACGCGATGTCCTCGTCCATGCGATCGCAGACCGCGCCGCAGACCCAGCAGCCGGCCGCCGATCAGATCGCGGTGCCGCTCACCGATCCGGCGAAACCCGCGGAGATTCATGTATCGCTGGTGCATGGCGGCATCACGGTGCGCGGCACGAACCGGCGCGACGTGCTCGTCACCGCGCATCCGGATGCCGATCGGCCGAGCCGCCGTTTCGATCCCGACGCGACGGGACTGCGCCGGCTTCCCCAGACCGCGGGCTACCGGGTGACCGAGGAAAGCAACCGCGTCAATGTGCGCGCCGACAATCCGAACGGTCTCGTGCGCCTCGAAATCGAGGTGCCGAGGCGCGCGAACCTGGTGCTGAAGACCGTGAACGGCGGAGACATTCTCGTCGAGAACGTCGACGGCGAGCTCGACGTCCACAACACCAACGGCGGGATTACGCTCAACGGCGTGGCGGGCTCGGTGTCGGCGGTCACGACCAACGGCAGCGTGCGAGCGACGCTCACGCAGGTCGCGGCGCAGAAAGACATGGCCTTTGCGTCGCTGAATGGAAACGTCGACGTGACCCTCCCTCCGTCAACGAAGGCCAACCTGCGCCTCCGCAGCGACCA
Source organism: Vicinamibacterales bacterium (assembly GCA_035693505.1). Taxonomy (GTDB): domain Bacteria; phylum Acidobacteriota; class Vicinamibacteria; order Vicinamibacterales; family CAVVIG01; genus CAVQFC01. Next base: position 587 of record DASSGK010000232.1, on the reverse strand, counting down.
CGGCGACGTGTATTCGGATTTCGACGTGCAGTTGCAGCCGCAGTTGGCGCCGACGGTGCAGGACAACCCGCGCGGCGACGGGCGCTATCGCATCAACCGGACGCGATCGGTGGTCGGCACGATCAACGGCGGCGGCCCGGAGTTCGAGCTGCGGACGTTCAACAGCAACGTCTACGTCCGCAAGGGTCGTTAACCGGGAGCGGAGTGAACAGAGGAGACGGAGGTAACGGAAATCACACAGAGAAACGGAGCAGCAGAGACGAGCAGAGAAGAAACGCGTGCGCGACCGGCCCGCAACGCGGGCAGCCGGACGGAACGAGCGACGAAAACACAACGCACATGAGGGTCGCACTTCGTCGTCGGCGTTGCGTTTTCGTCGTTCGTTCCGTCGGGCTGCGAGGCCGGCTTCGCCGGCCGCCGGTCGCGCACATTCGCTACGCCCTCCGTTCGTCCTCCGTTTCTCTGTTGCTCTGTGTGAAAACCGTTTCCTCCGTCTCTCCTATTTCGCCGCACGACTCGAAGGCGCTTTATTTCGGCGCCCAGCACGTCTTCAAGTCCACGAATCGCGGAGACGGTTGGGCGAAAAT
>DASSGK010000231.1:0-14677 GCA_035693505.1 Vicinamibacterales bacterium | reverse complement strand
CTGTCTCAGTGAATGGACTCCCCCGGCGGTTCCACGTCCTCGCCGTCAGGCTCGTCGAGCGGGAGCATATCCTCTGGCGGCGTCTGCTCGATCAGGATGGGCGCCTCGAGGCCGAGCGCCTCGGCCATGTCTTCCACCTTCGGCAGATCGGTCAGATCGTTCAAGCCGAACCGAATGAGGAACTCGCGGGTGGTCGCGTACATGAACGGCCGGCCGACGACCGCCTTCCGCCCGACGATCTTGATCAGGTGACGCTCGAGCAGCGTGTTCAACACACCGGACGTGTTGACGCCGCGAACCTCGGTGATCTCAGCAGCGGTGATCGGCTGCCGGTACGCAATGACCGCCAGCGTTTCCAGCGCCTGCACCGTCAGCTTCTGCGTCGTCCGCTCGTGGAACAATCGCCGGACCCACTCGTGCAGGTCCGAGCGCGTGACGATCTGGTAGCCGCCAGCCACTTCGACCAGCTGGAGCCCTCCGGGCCGCTCGTAGTCCTGCTTCAACTCGGTCAGCGCGGCCAGGACGTCCTCTTTCGGCTCGGTGTCGAGCAGCTTGCACATCGCCTTGGGCGTCATCGGATCCGGCGAGGCAAAGATCAACGCTTCGAGGATTGCCTTCAATTCGGCGGTGCCGCGCTTGGGCAGGCTCTCTTCGATCCCATCCTGCCCTTCCGGCCTATCCTGCCCCTCCTGCCGATCCAGCCGATCCTGCCCTTCCGGCCCATCCTGCCCGTCCAGCCTGTCCCGCCCATCCTGCCCATCGTTCTCTTCAGCCACGATTTTCCTCCGGGTCGCCGATCGGGTGGGGCGCATCCGCAGGCCGCGACCGTTTGTAGACGCGGATCGGGCCGAAGCTGCCGGACTGGAACACCCTCACGAGCTTCAAACGAATCATTTCGAGCAGCGCCAGGAACGTGACGATCAGGCCGCGCCGGTGATCGACGTCTGAGAACAGATCGTCGAAGCCCATGGCCTCGGTCTCGGACAGCCGCGCGAGCAGCTGGTCGATGCGCTGCTCGACCGGAATCTCCTCCGGCGGGAGGATCACCTTCGGCCGCTGCTTGAGCCGCTGCACGACGGCCTGAAACGCATTCATCAGGCTGAAGAGATCGACTTCGAGCTCCGGCTCGTATTCATCACCCGCGAGCTCGGCCACGCGTCCGTCGGGCCGTAGCCACTGAGCCGCGCGCAGCTGCTCGCGTTCGTGGAGAAGACCCGCCGCTGCCTTGAACTTCTGATGCTCGAGCAGCCGGCGAACGAGCGCGTCGCGCGGATCCTCGACCTCGCCTTCGACGCCGGCGGCCGTTTCCGGCCGCGGCAGCAGCATCTTCGATTTGATGTGGATCAGCGTCGCCGCCATCACCAGGAACTCGCCGGCGACGTCCAGATCGAGCTCCTGCATCAGCGCGATCGCTTCGAGGTACTGCGCCGTGATCAGCGCGATCGGGATGTCATGGATATCGACTTCGTGCTTCCTGATCAGGTGCAGGAGGAGATCGAGCGGCCCCTCGAAGTTGGACAACTTGACCGGGAAGGCATCGGGCGCCGATTCGAAGTCGGTGTGAGATTCCATGGCTACCTATACACCGCGGAGGACACTGTGGATACGGTGGAAGGCTTTTTCGCGGTGGCCCATCTCATCATCTATAAGAAATCTTCATGGCATCGCGGACGCGGCCCATCGTTTCCGCGGCGACGACGCGTGCGCGAGCCGATCCCTGGAACAGGACGTCGCGCAGATAGCCCGGTCTCGCCAGCGCGGCGGCGCGGCGTTCGCGGATCGGCTCGAGGTATGCGTTCAACGCATTTGCCAGCTTGGTCTTCACCTCGACGTCGCCGACCTTGCCGGCACGGTAGCGCGCTTTCAGATCGTCGACCTCGGCGGTGTTCGGGTTGAACGCGTCGTGGTAGGTGAACACCGGGTTGCCTTCGACCGTCCCGGGAATGTCGGCGCGAATCCGCTTGGGATCCGTGTACATCTGCCGCACCTTTTTCATGACCTCGTCTGCGGTATCCGAGAGATGAATGGTGTTGCCGAGGCTCTTGCTCATCTTCTTGTCGCCGTCGAGTCCGGGCAGCCGGCCGAAGGACGTCAGCAGCGGCTGCGGCTCGACGAGGACATCGCCGAAGAAGTTGTTGAAGCGGCGCACGACCTCGCGCGCGAGCTCCAGGTGCGCGACCTGGTCCTCTCCGACCGGGACGAACCGCGCATCGTAGATGGCGACGTCGGCCGTCTGCAGCAGCGGATATCCGAGGAACCCGATCGCCGACAGATCCTTGTCCTTCAGATTGTCCTGCTGCTCCTTGTAGGTCGGCACGCGTTCGAGCCACGGGACCGGGACGACCATCGACAACAGCAGATAGAGCTCGGCGTGCTCGGGCACGAGCGACTGCACGAAGAACGTGCTCTTCTCGGGATCGAGACCCGCGCCGATCCAGTCGGCCACGTTTTCGTACGTGTACGACGTCAACTGACTCGTGTCGGCGTAGTCGCTCGTGAGCGCGTGCCAGTCGGCGACGAAGTAAAAGCAGTCGTACTTGTCCTGTAGCGGCACCCAGTTGCCGAGGGCGCCGACGAGATGGCCGAGATGCAGGCGGCCGGTCGGCCGCATGCCGGAAACGACGCGCGCTTTTGAGGTCACGTTTACAGCAGCCAGGAGAGGATGAACCGCGCCGGCGGAATCACGATCTGGTTGAATCCGTTCGACAGGATGAGCGCGTAGAGCAGGATGAACCCGTACGGCCGCACTTTGTTGAATTGCGAGGCCAGGTTCGGCGGCAGCAACCCGGAAAGGACGTTGCCACCGTCGAGCGGCGGAATCGGCAGCATGTTGAACACGGCGAGCAGGACGTTCAGGTTCACGAGCCTTGTCAGCAGCGTTGCAATCGGCACCGAGACGTTCGACTCGCCCAGCGTCTGCGGCGAGACGGGGACGATCGCGAGCAGGATCGCGCCGAACACCGCCAGCACCAGATTGCTCGCGGGGCCCGCGGCCGCGACGAGCATGTAATCGCGGCGCGGCTGCTGCAGCCGGCGTGTGTCGACAGGCACCGGCTTCGCCCAGCCGATGAGCGTCGCGCCGCTCACCATCGAGATCAGCGGAAACAGCACCGTTCCGATCGGATCGGCATGGACGATCGGGTTCAGCGAGACGCGGCCCAGCAGCCGCGCCGTCGGATCGCCCAGGCGATCCGCCGTCCACGCATGCGCCATTTCGTGTACCGTCAACGAAAACAGGAGAACGATAAAGCTGATGAAGATGCTCGCGAAGTCGAGGTACTGCAAGAGTGAAAGGTTAAGTCCGACTCGCGAAAAACGCAAGGACGGCATCGGCCGTTTTCGCGCCGACGGCAGCCGCGAGCTCCTCGCGCGTCGCGCGCCTGACACCCGCAAGACTTCCGAATTTCGTCAGCAGCGTCTTGCGCCGCCGCGACCCGACGCCGGGCACATCGTCGAGCTCCGAGCGAAGATCGCGCATCGAGCGCGCACGTCGATGGAAGGTGACAGCGAAACGGTGCGCCTCGTCGCGAATGCGCTGGATCAACAGCAGCGCGGAATCGTGCGCGGCCAGCATGATCGGATCCTCGTGGTCGCGCGTATAGATCAGCTCCTCTTTCTTCGCGATTCCGATCGCCACGAGATTCGACAGCCCGAGCTCCTGGAGCGCCGCGTACGCCGCTGAGAGCTGCCCCTTGCCGCCGTCGATCAGCACGAGATCGGGAAACGGTCCGCCCTGCTCCAGCAGCTTGCGGTAACGGCGAAGCACGACTTCATGCATGGATGCGAAGTCGTCTTGCACACGCTCGGGGACTGGGGACTGGGGCCTCGGGGCTGGGGACTGGGGAATGGGGGCTAGAGGCTCGCGACTCTGTGAACTCTCCAAGACCCTGGCCCCAAGCCCCAAGCCCCTGATCCGAAACTTCCTGTACTCGGCCCGCCTCATACGACCGTCTTCGCACACCACCATCGATGCGACCGTTTCGCTGCCTTGAATCGTGGAGATGTCGAAGCACTCGATCCGGCGCGGGAGCGCGGGCAACGCGAGCACGTGCTGCAGCGTCTCGAGCGCATCGTATTGCGCGGTCTGCGCCTGGTTGAAGCGTGTCTGATACGCGAGGGCGGCATTGCGATTGGCCAGATCGACGAAGCCGCGTTTCTCGCCGCGCTGCGGAACGACGATCCGGACTTTGCGGCCCACCCGATCCGACAGCCACGTCTCGAGCTCGTCGCGATCGGCCGGCTCGGCGGGCACGTAGATTTCGGCCGGCGCTCCGCGAAGTTCATAGAACTGCTGGATCGCGGCTTCGAGCACCTCGGCTTCGCTCGCGCCGACGATCGCCTCCTCAGTGCCGAGCTCCACGCGCTCGACGACCCTGCCGCTGCGGACCTGAAACACCTGGATGGCCACGCCTGCTGGACCGAGCTTCAGCCCGAACACATCGCGATGGCCCAGTTCGGCCGTCGCCATCTTCTGCTGTCGGTCGTGAAGCGTTTGCACGGTGCGCAGCGCATCCCGCAGCTGCGCGGCCTCTTCGTAACGCTCCTGCTCGGCGGCACTCAGCATCCGCAATCGCAGTGTCTTGACGAGCTCGTCGTTCTTCCCTTCCAGAAAGAGCCTCGTCGTCTCGACCGCGCGGCCGTACTCGTCCGGCGAACAAATCGTATCGACGCACGGCGCGATGCAGCGCTTGATGTCGTACTCGAGACACGGGCGCCCGCGCTTTCCGGTGATGACCTCGTTGCACGATCGCATCCCGAACAGCCGATGCGTGAGCGACATCGTCTTGCGCGCGAAATGAGCCGGCATGAAGGGACCGGCGTAGAAGCTGCCGTCGCGCTGCACGCCGCGGGCCACGAGCACGCGGGGAAACGCCTCGTTCATGGTCAGCTGGAGGAACGGATAGTTCTTGTCGTCGCGAAGCAGGATGTTGTATTTCGGCGAGCGCTGCTTGATGAGATTGTTCTCGAGCGCGAGCGCCTCGACGACCGAGTCGGTGACGATCACCTCGAGACGGACGACCTCTTCCAGCAACGCGTCCGTCTTCGGGTCGGTGCCGTAGGCGCCCAGGTAGTTGCGGACCCGATCGCGCAATGCGCGCGCCTTGCCCACGTAAATCGTGTCGCCCTCCGCGTTGAAGTACAGATAGACTCCGGGCTGCTCGGGCAGCCGGCCGATCTGTTCCTTGAGTTCGTGGATGGGCATACGATAATATGACGCGTTTGCGGCAGGTACCTGAACCCTCCATTATAGTGCCACTTCCAACAACGACCGAGCCCACTGTCCGGAAACGGATGACGTTCACGGGGGCGATCGGCGCCGCGTGCATGCTGCCGCTGCGCGCCATCATCAACCTTTGCGTCGCCCTGCGGATTCACCCCAACACCCTCACGCTCATCGGCGTGTTGATCAACGTCGGCGCCGCGTGGGCGCTCGGCTACGGCCGGTTCCGGCTCGCGTTCGTCATCATGCTCGTCGCGAACATCTTCGACTTCATCGACGGCAAGGTGGCGCACATCCTCGGGCTGCAGTCGCAGTTCGGGGCGTTCTGGGACTCGACGCTCGATCGCTTCTCCGATCTGGCGCTGCTGACGGGGCTGATCTTCCTGTACTCGAAACTGAACCGCAGCGATTACGTCATGATCGCCGCGCTGACGCTGATCTTCTCGATCATGACCAGCTACGCGCGAGCGCGAGCGGAATCACTGGTCGAGAAGTGCAAGGTCGGATTCATGGAGCGCCCCGAGCGCATCGTGCTGCTGATGATCGGCACCATCACGAACCGGATGGCGGGCGTGCTGTGGGTGGTGCTGGTGCTCTCGATCCTCGCCGTCGCCGACCGGATCTACTACACGTTTCTCGCGCTGAATCGCCTGCCGATGCCGTCGAAGGAAGGAGCCGTCGGCGTCTTCAATCGCGCATTCTTCTGGACCGACGAGCGCGCGACGCTGCCGTACGACCTGTGGGTGATCGCGATTCTCGCGTTCGTCTGGTTGATCCCGCCCCAGTGGCTCGGTGACCCGATGGCTCACGATGCGGGCTTGATCGCGTGGGTGGTGGAGAGAATTAAGAATTAGGAATTTGGAATTTGGAATGCGCGACGCGGTTTCGCCGCGCGCGCTCGACGATCGGCCTTCTCCGCCGAGCGTTTTGCAGCCACGTTTCTCCGCTTGTGTTTGATGATCGTCGTCACGATTGCAATGAGCTCGTTGCCTTCCTGAACCAACCCCGAAGCCTCGATTTCAGGGCCGATCCGACACCGCTTGCACACGCGCAACCGTGTCCACGACTCTCGGGCTTCCTTGAGACCGATTGAACACTTCGAGATGAAGTCAGCGTCGCTCTCCGCCGCTCGGGCCTCTTCGAGCATCGAAGCAAACGACAAGCTGCAGGCAAGAATCTGCGGCACCATCAGACGACCCACGCCACCGCCATCTGATAGTTGCTGACAGAAGCCGACAACGCGACACGCAAATTCAAACGAGCGGTCGCGAATATCCTGTCCGTCTTCGAAGGTGGGATGTGATGCCATGCTCATAGTTCTGGCATGGCAGATGCCAAGCGAAGCGGACAGTTTTACGAGGATTTCGAAGGCCCGAATCTACGCGTACGCAGAAACCACGTACGCATTCCAAATTCCAAATTCTTAATTCTTAATTCCTATGCTCGTTTTCGCTTAGCGGCCGGCTTCTCCGAGACGGCCTTAGCCGTCTTCTTCTTGCCCGCGCTCACCGTGTCCAGGCTCTTCCTCAGCGCGTCCATCAGGTTGACGACCTTCGGCGGCGCCTCCGCGGTCGTGGCGACGATTTCCTCGCCGGCGACCTTTGCGTCGATGATCCGCTGCAGCCCTTCGCGGTATTCGTCCTTGTAGTCCGCGAGGTTCAGCGGCTGCTCGAATGTCTGAATCACCTGGCGCGCCAGCTTGATCTCCTCCGGCTTGACGGTCGCAGGCACCGAGCGCAGCTCGTCGATCGCGTCGATGCCGCGCATCTCGGCCGCATGATGGAGCGTGTGCATGACGATGCCGCGCTCGAAGGGGCGGACGGCAACGAGGTACTCACGGCCGTACAGCGCGAGCTTGCCGATGCCGACCTTCCCCTGCATGCCCTCGCGCATCACCGCGAAGGCGTCCGCGGCGACGCCGCCGTCGGGCGCGAGGTAGTACGTGCGGTCGACGAACATCGGGTCGAGCGACGCCGCGTCCGAAAACTGCACCAGGTCGATCACGCGCGTCGACTCGGGGCGGACCTTCTCGATGTCCTCGTCGGACATGATCACATAGCGGCCCTTGTCGAACTCGTAGCCCTTCACGATCTCCGAATTCGGCACCTCACGATTGTGGTGCGGACACCATTTCTTCTGCTGAATGCGCGTTTGACACTCGGCATGCAGCTGGTTGAAGGAGATCGACCCGCTCGATTCGGTCGCGGGGAACACCTTGATGGGGATGTTCACCAGGCTGATCTTCAGGAAACCTTTCCACGTTGATCGAACAGACATAGTCGATAGTCCTCAGTCGCTAGTACGGAGTCGCTAGTCGTCAGTCGAGTCATGAGTCGTTAGACCTCGTCGCGTCGAGACCCGACTAGCGACTAGGTAGTAACGACTAGGTACTATCGACTCAAGACTAGAGACTCCTTATGCTTCGTCCCGTTCGTCGTGTGCCCCCAGGTCCAGTCCGGTGCCGGTGAAGTGGATTTCGTGCTCCCCGATCTTGTCCCGCAGGACCCGCCGGGCCGCCCCGTACTTGTCGCCCGGGACGTTCAAGCGCCGTGCAAGATTGCGCAATCGCGAGATCACGATGAGGGAGATGCTGTGCTCGTCCTCGCGCCAGCTGATCCCACCCACCTCGTGGTACGGGATGAACGCGGTATCCGCCCAGATCCCGTCCTCGTAGAAGCCGCGTCCGATGGTCAGGCTCATCGGCGAGAGATAGGCATAGTAGACGAACATCATCAGCTCGCCGAACGCCTGCCGCCTGATGAACACGACCTTGACGAACACGAGCAATCCGAGCGCCACGCCGATGCCGAGCGAGAACGCGTACAGCGGCGGTTTCGGGATCCGCCACGTGAGAATGGCGGATCGTCGGCGCCGCAGGAATCGAATGTAGCTGTAGGCCAGCCGGGCGTTCTGAAACAGGTAGCCGAAGCCCAGCAACAGCAGGACGGCTGTGATCGGATCCACGCCTACGTCTTTGCGACCTCCGCGAGTTGAGGATCGAAACAGTGGCGGCAACGCGCCTCGTAGAGACCGGTCGCCCCGACGAGCACCCGGTCGCTGCTCGCCACGAGGCGCTGCGTGTGGTTGGCGGGATCGCCGCACACCACGCAAATCGCCAGCGTCTTGGTGATGTATTCCGCGATCGCGAGCAGCTGAGGCATCGGCTCGAACGGCCGGCCGAGATAATCCTGATCGAGTCCGGCGACGATGACGCGCTTGCCGCGATCGGCCAGCGTATTACACGCGGCCGGCAGGTTGGGATCGAAGAACTGCCCTTCGTCAATCCCCACGACTTCCGTATCTTCGGCAACGTGCTGCACCAGCTCGTCCGAATTGCGGACGTTCTGCGACGGGATGCGCATGTCGCTGTGCGACACGATGTGATCCTCGCTGTACCGGTTGTCGATGAGCGGCTTGAACACCTGGACTTGCTGCCGGGCGATCTGGCTCCGGCGCAGCCGCCGAATCAGCTCCTCGCTCTTGCCGCTGAACATGCTCCCCGTGATCACTTCGATCCATCCGTGGTGGGGCGCTTTCCGAACGATTTCCATAGGGGACGTTATTGTAGTCGTCGCCGGGCATCCCGGACGAGCGGATCTGCGGGCGCGTCCTTTCGAAGATCGATGAACGCCTGGTAGCGGCTCCTGGCCGACGCCATCTTCAGCCCTTCTTCCGCACGTCCCGCCCAATACGCCAGCGGGGCGAGGTAACGCACCGTCGGCGCCCCGTCGAAGAACAGCGTCGCCGCCTCGCCGCGCCGCTTCTGGCAGGCATCCAGCTCCGGCAGCCCCTCCGCGAACGCGCCGCGGTCCACGTAGGCGACGCCCAGATCGAAGCGGCCGAGCCACAAGTCGGCCAGGGCCCGCGCCTGCGTCAACAGGTCGATGGCCTCCGCGTACTTTCCGGACTCCATCGCAATTTCGGCGAGGAGAATCTTCCCGTAAGCGCGATTCTGCTTCGGCAGCTGCGCCTCGAGAGACGCGGCGACCGCGCGCGCGGCCGTCATACTCCCCGCCCGAATCAGCACGCGTGCCGCGAGAACGGCGATGCCCAGCCGATCGTTCAGCTCGAGCGCGCCCTGAGCGCTCGCCACGGCCTGTGCCTTGTGTCCCGCGGCGAGCTGTTGTTCGGCGAGCGCGACCTGTTTGAGAGCGGCCGACGCCGTGTTCTTCTCTCGGCCGTCGGCAGCAATACCGGCCTGCAATTCGGATTCGGCCGCCTCGATGCGCCCGACGTACAGCGCGAGGTCTGCCTTCCCGAGGCTGGCGATCGAGGCGCCAGCCGCGCCGGTCGCAGCCATGCTGTCGTAGACCGCGGACGCGGCGGCGATGTCGCCCTTCATCGCGGCGTCCATCGCCAGCGGAATGTCGCTGGCAGGAGCTGACACCTTCGCGTCGGTGAGCCGCTTCGATTCGGCCGCGGCCGCGGTGAAGTCTCCCGCATACATCGCAAACAGCGCCAGGTCGCGGCGCGAGTTCAGGTTCGCCGGATTTCGCTGGACCGCGCGCCGGATCTCCTCGACGGCCTTGCCGAAATCGAGCAGCTGAGCATGCGCGCGTGCGAGATTGATGAGCCCCTCTTCGTCACCGGGATAGGCCGCTACCAGGGCGGTGTAGTTCTCCGCGGCTTTCTCATAGTCGTGCGCGACATCGAGGTAGGACGCGCCCCGCAGGCGGTACTTCTCGCGATCGGTCATGCGATCGGTCAGCGAGAGAGCCGTGTCGAAGGCGTTCTTCGCCGTGTCCGCGTTACCCCTCCGCTGCTCGAGGATCGCGAGGCCGGCATACGCAGGTCCGGATTTGCCATCGAACTCGATCGCCCTGCGATAGTGTTGCGCTGCCGCATCGTCACTGCCATCCTTCGCGAGCTCGTCCGCCGCCTCGAGCTCACGGTACGCGTCGAGTGAGCCCGCCCCGATGGCGTCCGCCGGTGTGCCGTTGCCGGCGTCCGCGGTCTTGTCGCCGAGCGCCGAACGCAGCCGTCCCGCAGCCGTGCCGACCGCGGAGAGCACGCCGGCTTTCGTCGCGGCATCTGCGGAAGCTTCCTTGACCACCGAACTGCTGACCGGATCCAGCGCGCGCAAGTGGACACTGAATCCGCCTCCCTTGGACGTCACGTCGCCCGCGAGGACGTACTTCGTGCCCTGCCGAGAGGCCACGGCCTGCGCTGTGGAGGTGTCGAGGCGCGCCTGTGCGCCTTTGAGCGTCTTTGCCACCTGTCGTGCATCGGGTCGCGGGACCGCGTTGATGAAGGCCGCCGCTTCCATCGCGCGCATCAACGGCTGCTCGAGCGCGCCGTCAAATGCCGCATCGCCTGTTTTGTTCTCGAAGTCTGCGACGAGGATCGACACCGGATCGATCGGCTTCGCTGGAGACGGCGGCGTCCTGCGGACCGCCAGCGTCACCGCGGCGATCGCCGCCACGATCAGCACCGCCGCCACCGCCAGGCGCCAGGGCGCGCCGGCCGGTTTGGGAATCGGTCGCGTGCCGCCATCTGCGTCGAGCGCGTCGAGCGCCGCGGCCAGCTCGGCGCTGGTCTGAAAGCGCTTCTCGGGATCGGGCTCGAGGCACCGTGCGATCACGGCGTCCACCGGTTCGGGGATCGCTGGATCGATCGTGCGGACCCGCGGCGGCGCTTCCTTGATCCGCTGCATCAGCTCCGCCACGGTCTGCTGCTCGTCGCCGCGCGTGCGGCCGACCAGCATCTCGCGGAACATCATCCCGAGGGCATAGACGTCCGCGCGCTGATCGGTCGGCTTTGCCTGAGCCTGCTCGGGCGCCATGTACGCCAGCGTGCCGACAACCTTCGACATGCCGCTGCCGCTGGTGGACGGCGATCGCGCGATGCCGAAATCCATGATCAGCGCCTGATCGTCCGCATCGATCATGATGTTGGCGGGCTTCAGGTCTCGGTGGATGACGCCTGCCTCGTGAGCGGCGACGAGACCATCCACAATCTGTTTCACGTACGCCAGCGCACGCGGCACAGGCAGCGTGCCGCTCTGCTGGAGAATGCCGGCCAGGTCGGCGCCCTGGACGTACGGCATCGAGATGTACTTGAGACCGTCGACGTCTCCGAGATCGTGGATGCGGACGACGTGTTTGTGGGTGACCTGGCGCGCGAGCAGCAGCTCGCGCTTGAACTGCCGCTCGACGTGCGCCGCCTGGTCGCTGTCGCCCGTGATGTCGCCGCGAATGACCTTCAGCGCGACGGCGACGCCGAGCTCGGCATCCCACGCATGGTAAACCGCGCCCATCCCACCGACTCCCAGCAGCCGGATGATGTGGTAGCGCCCGCCGAGCGTCTCGCCCGGCGTGAGCATCTTGAACTGGCGCGAATGACCCGGGCTGTGGTGCGGGTCCGTGGGTGGATGCATCGCACCCGGCACGAGCGGCCGCGTGGAATCGAGATCGACTTGATGAGTGCCGGTCGCAACGGCCACCGTGCCGAGGCCGGTCACGCCGAACGGGCCGACCCCAGCTGTCGCGGCGCCCTGATCGAGCACAGGGGCGATGACACCGGTGGCCGGTGTCTGCGGTGCGCCGCAGACCGCACAACACGCCGCGCCAACCGGTGTGTCGGTCCCGCAGTGCGGACAGGTCATACCGCGTTCGCCAGAAATGCCGCCCCCGCTTTTACTTAGAGACGGTCAATTATGGTGGATTCCGCGGGTCGACGGAAGGGCTCAGACGCGGGACTGGTACTCGCCTGTTTCGGTGTTGACGCGGACCTTGTCGCCCTCGTTCACGAACGGCGGCACCTGGATCACCAGGCCGGTCTCGAGCGTGGCGGGCTTGATCTGATTGCTGGCGGTCGCGCCTTTGATGCCCGGAACCGTCTCCTTGACCATCAGATCGACGGTCGGCGGCAGCTCGATGCCGACAGGCTCGACGTCGTAGAACTCGACGCGAATCAGCATCTCGGCGACCAGGAAATCCTTCGAATCGCCCAGCGCTTCGGCTGAAATGTGCACCTGCTCGAACGTCGACGTGTCCATGAAGTAGTAGGAGTCGCCGTCGTTGTAGAGGTATTGCATCTCGCGCTCGTCGAGGGTCGCCCGCTCGACGTCCTCTTCAGCGCGGAACTTGTGATCGGCGAGCGACAGCGTCCGGATGTTGCGCATCCGTACCTGGATGTGCGCGCGCTTGTTGCCCGGCGTGAGGTGGTGGAGTTCGAGAAGGCGGAACAGATCGTTGCCGACCTTGATCAGCATCCCTTTACGGAGTCTGGTCGCTTGTAGAAATGGCATATTGATGGCTGTATATCCTTTCAATGCTAGCACATATGGTCCCGCTGCCGGTAACCGTGCTACGCTTGAAACGTGGCCTTCACGCGCTGGGATCCGCTGCGCGATCTGCTCGCCCTCCACGAACAACTCGGGAACCTGGTAGGCACCGACGCGCCCGGCTGGACCCCGCCGGTCGACCTCTACGAGACCGCTGAGCACTACGTGCTCACCGCCGAACTGCCCGGTCTGACGCGCGATCAAATCGACATTCATGCCGAGGATCGTCGCGTCGTCATCCGGGGCGCCCGCGGCGTTGAACCTGGGCGGACGATTCCGTGCGAGCAGTATCACCGCGTCGAACGCGGACACGGACGCTTCTCTCGCGCCTTCTCACTGCCGGAAACTATTGATGTCGAGGGTATCACCGCCGACCTGAAGGACGGCGTGCTGACGGTCACGATCCCGAAAGCACCCGATCGAAGCGCGCGTCGAATCGACGTCAGCTGAACCTCATTTCGAGCTTATGTTCCGACGTCTCACATTGTCCCTGACGCTCGTCGTGGCCGGCTTCTTTGCCGGCCTGGTCGTCACCGGCCGCATGCGCACGGCTGCCGACTCCGCCGCTGCCGAACGCGTACGCACTGTTCCCGAGGCCGCGCCTCGTGTTGCCGCCGCTCCCCCGAACGAGGCGCCAGCACCCGTCGCGCCGGTCCAGACCGCGGGGTTTTCCAGCGGCGGCCCCGACTTCACGCGGGTCGCCGGGCTGGCGGTGAAGGGCGTCGCCAACATCTCGTCCCTTCAAGTCGTCCGGACACGCAACTCCCCGTTCCCCAACGATCCGTTCTTCCGCTACTTCTTCGGCGACGACGATCAATTCATGCGCGATCGACGGTCGATGAGCCTTGGCTCGGGCGTCATCATCTCCGCCGACGGCTACGTGATCACCAACAACCACGTCGTCGGCGAGCACGTGCGAGAGATTACGATCGCACTGCCGGACAAGCGCGAGATCAAGGGCAAGGTGATCGGCACCGACCCGACGACGGATATCGCGCTGCTCAAGATTCCGGCGACCGGCCTGCCGGTGATCGCGTGGGGCGATTCGAGCCAGCTGAAAGTCGGTGAATGGGTGCTCGCGATCGGGAGCCCCTTCCAATTGAGTCAGACCGTGACCGCGGGCATCGTCAGCGCCACGGGCCGCGCGAACATGGGGTTTGCCGACTACGAGGACTTCATTCAGACCGACGCGGCGATCAACCCGGGCAACTCGGGCGGCGCCCTCATCAACAGCCGCGGGGAGCTGGTAGGCATCAACACCGGCATCTACAGCGAGAGCGGCGGATATCAGGGCATCGGATTCGCAGTGCCGAGCAAGCTCGCGCGGCACGTCGTCGACGACCTGATGCAGTACGGCGAGGTCCGGCGCGGATCCATCGGACCGCTCGGGATCGAAAAGCTGACGCCGCAGCTCGCGGAAGAAGTCGGGGTGAAGGGGACCAACGGCGCGCTCGTCTCGCGCATGTCGCGCACCTCGGAAGCGTTCGATGCGGGTCTCCGGCCTGGCGACGTCATCGTCGGCCTGAACGGTCAGACCATCGACGATCCGTCGCAGTTCCTGCGGCTCGTGGCCGACTCGAAGCCCGGTACGACGGCCGTCGTGAAAGTGCTGCGGCAAGGTCGAACGATGGAGTTCAAGCTCCCCATCGTTTCCACATCCACTGCACGGGTCCGCGGCTAGCGGCCATCAGCCACGAAACGCACGAAAACGTTTTGGGGTTTCGTGAATTTCGTGTTTTTCGTGGTGGTTCGAACGCCAGTAGTGAAGCAATCGTGACACTGCACCAGGTGTAGCGCGAAGGCCTCAGCCGAGCGTCCGCTCACGCCAGCGCCTCCCGCGACGAGTGCCACGCCTCGAACTCTTTGAACGCGCGGCTCAATCTCACCGGCGGCGTCAGCTTCCCTTCCACGACCTCCGCGGTCTTGTAGCCATTTCCCGTGACGCAGACCACGATTGACTCGTCCCTCGGAATGATCCCGCGTTTGATCAGCTCGATGGTGGCCGCCAGCGTCGTCCCGCCGGCGGGTTCGGTGAAGATGCCCTCGGTTTCCGCGAGCAACCGGATGGCGCCGACGATCTCCTCGTCGCTGACAGCTGCGCCGGCGCCGCCGGTGGCCTTCACGCACTGAATCACCTGATAGCCGTCCGCCGGGTTGCCGATGGCGATCGA
>DASSGK010000230.1:0-5139 GCA_035693505.1 Vicinamibacterales bacterium | reverse complement strand
CCGCCGCGACTTCCTCGAAGCTCATGCCGAGCTCCACGCGCGCGATCAGGATCTCCCGCTCGTCGGCCTTCAATCGTTGCAGCGCCGTCTCGTACCGATCCGCCGCCTCACGCCCGATGGCGACGTCGAGCGGCGACGCTTCAACACCTTCGACCTGTTCATCGAGCGTCGCGGCCGCGGGCTGCCGCGCCTTGCGCCGAACCTCGTCACGC
Source organism: Vicinamibacterales bacterium (assembly GCA_035693505.1). Taxonomy (GTDB): domain Bacteria; phylum Acidobacteriota; class Vicinamibacteria; order Vicinamibacterales; family CAVVIG01; genus CAVQFC01. The sequence goes on along the minus strand of DASSGK010000230.1, from coordinate 4,927 downwards.
ACGCGATTGACGACGGCCTGGCGTAGATAGGCGAGCAGTGCACCTTCGCGCTCCGGCTGGAACGCATCGATGTGTTTGAGGCTCGCGACCAGCGTGTCCTGGACGAGATCGTTCGTGTCGAGCATGTCTCGTGACGCCGCCGGAAGCCGGCCATGCGCAAAGCTGCGCAGCGGCGTCACGTACCGCGTGAACAATCGATCGAGCGCGCGCGAGTCACCGGCCCGTACCAGATCGAGCAGCACGAAGGTCGACTCGACGTCGACCTGCAGATCGTTGAGCGTGCGGGTCATGGCCCGGGTATCCACCGTGGGGGAATCGACCACATCTTACACTGCGAATTTGATTACACTATGACCCGTGATTGTCCGACTGCTCGCGTTCGCCGCGGCCGCGATCGGCCTGACGCCTCCCTCCCAGCCGCCCGCGGCCATCGATTTCCAGCGGGACGTACAGCCGATTTTTCGCGAGCATTGTGTCGGCTGCCACGGACCCACGCAGCAGTTCGGCGGCCTGCGGCTCGATCGCCGCGCCGACGCGCTGCGCGGTGGAACGCAGACGGACATCGGCCCCGGCAACGCAAACGGGAGCCGCTTGTACCACCGGTTGATCGGTACGACCTTCGGCACGCAGATGCCGCCGACCGGGCCGCTCAGCGCCGACAAGATCGAAATCATCCAGCACTGGATCGACGAAGGCGCGATCTGGCCGGACGCGGCCGCCGGCGAGGCCCCGCCGCTGCCCTCGGATCCGGATGCGGTTCGCCTCCTGGCTTCGATCCGAGGCGACGATCGCCACGCCGTTGACGAGCAGCTTCGAGCGAATCCACGGGTCGTCACACTGCGGGGCTCCGGCGGCACGACGCCGCTCATGGCGGCCGCGCTCTATGGCGACGCCGCCATCGTGAAGCGGTTGCTGGCGGCAGGAGCAGAGCCAAACGCGGAAAACGCCGCCGGAATGACGGCGCTCATGCTGGCGCTGCCGGACGTCGGAAAGATGCAGCCGCTGCTCGACGCCGGCGCTGACGTCAACGTGCGTTCCCAGGATCGGCGTTCCGCCCTCGTCATCGCCGCCGGTATCGTGGGCGCGGAGCCCGCGGTGAAACTGCTGCTCGAGTACGGCGCCGATCCGTCGCCGTGGCGGTCGAACGATCCTCAACCGCTGCGTGAAGCGGCCCGATGCGGCGATGCGGCGACGTTTCGTCTCCTTCTGCCCTACGTCGGAGGGCCGAAGAGCGCGGCCGTGCCGCCTGTGACGCTCATGCGCACGTACTGCTTCGGCTGCGCCGAATTGGTGGGCGCGGGCGAGGAAGGACCGTTGACGGTCGGTCCGCCGATCTTCTCGGCCGAGTCGACGGCGCCCCGGTACGATCCGGGCAGGGCGGCCAGACCGACGCCAATCGGCGAGACACCGGCGGATCAGCAAAGCCTTCGCGCGGCTGTTCAGCGCAGCCTGCCGCTGCTTCAGGATATCGGGCCCACGTTCATCAACCAGACCGGGTGCGTGTCGTGCCATCACAACAGCGTCGTGTCGATGGCCGTCGCCGCCGCGCGCACGCATGGATTCGCTGTCAACGAGACGACTGCAAAGGCGCAGACGAGCGCGATCGGCAAATACCTGGAGTCGTGGCGCGATCGTGCGGTGCAGAACATTCCGATTGCCGGCCAGGCCGACACGATGAGCTATTTGTTGTTTGGCCTCGCCTCGGACGGCTACGCGCCGGATCCCGCCACCGATGCGCAAGCGATTTTCCTGAAGCGGCGCCAGGCGGCCGACGGCCATTGGGCGCTCAACACGGTGCGTCCGCCGATTGAGTCCAACGAGATCGAGGTGACGGCGGTATCGATGCGAGCGCTTCAAGTGTTCGCGCCGCCGTCTCAGCGAGCGGCGTACGCGGAAGCGACCGATCGGGCCCGGGCGTGGTTGACCACGGCCCGCGGCGACCTCACCGAGGAACGCGCGTTTCGCCTGCTCGGGTTGCACTGGGCGAAGGCGCCGGCCGGCGCCGTGGAAACGGCCGCGCACGAACTGCTCGCGCTGCAGAAAGACGATGGCGGATGGTCACAGACGCAGGCCATGGCGAGCGACGCCTATGCGACCGGCGAAGCGCTCGTGGCGTTGCGTGAAAGCGCCGCTGTCCCGTCGAACTCCCGCGCATACCGCAAAGGTCTGGAGTTTCTCCTGAGAACGCAGATCGAGGACGGATCCTGGATCGTCGAGACGCGTTCGGTGCCGATCCAGGCGTACTTCGAGAGCGGGTTTCCGTATGGCGTGAACCAGTGGATCTCCGCGGCGGCGACCGGGTGGGCCACGACGGCGCTCGCGCTGGCGACTGAAGTCCCGCAGACGATCCCGCGTCCGCCGGCGCCACCGCCCGGCCCGCCGCGGCCGGAAGATGGCAGCGCGGCACCTGACGGCTATTCGCCGATCCCGATGTGGCTCGGCCAGACGCGCGCGCCGCATTCGCCCGCGACGGCGGCATTCTCGATCGAGACCGTGGCCGAGGGTCTGTCGGGCGCGTTCTGTTTCGACTTTCTCCCCGACGGGCGGATCATCGTCGGCGAGCGTCCCGGCCGCATCCGGATTGTCGGGAAGGACGGCAAGCTCTCGGCACCGCTCGAGGGAATGCCCGCCGATCTCTGGGCTCATGGACAGGGACTGTTCGAAGTACGTCCCGACCGCGCGTTCGCCTCCAACCGCAGGATCTTTCTCACCTACACGGTGCTGCCCGAAGGATCGAATCAGGCCGCGCTGCCGCGCAGTCCCGGCGTGCTGATGGTGGCGAGCGCGACGCTGTCGTCCGACGAGAAGAAGCTCGAGAACCTGAAGACCTTGTTGAATGCAGAAGGCACCGGTGGACGGCTGATTCAGGCGCCCGACGGCACGCTGCTCATCACATCCACGATCCCTTCCGGCGTCGGCATCAACGCGGTCGACTGGCCGCAGCCGCAGCAGCTCACGAGCAACATGGGGAAGGTGCTTCGGATCAATGCCGACGGATCGATCCCGAAGGACAATCCGTTCGCCGGCCGCGGCGACGCGCATCCCGAGATCTACGCGCTGGGCATCCGTGACGCGCAGGGCGTCGCGATCCATCCGCGCACGGGCCTTCTCTGGTTGAGCGAGCACGGACCGCGCGGCGGCGACGAAATCAACGCCATCGCGCGCGGCAAGAACTACGGGTTCCCCGTGATCGGGTACGGGCGCGAGTACAGCGGCAAGCCAATCAACGGTGACAAGACCGCGCAGGACGGGATGGAGCAGCCGGTCTATTTCTGGACGCCAGACATCGCCCCGGCTGGCATCGCCTTCTACACCGGGTCGCTGTTCCCGGGGTGGCGCGGCGACCTGTTCGTGTCGGCGCTGGCGGGCAAGGCGCTGGTGCGGCTCGTCCTGAAGGACGACAAGGTGATCGCCGAAGAGCGGCTGCTGACGGAACTTGGTGCGCGGATCCGCGGAGTCAATCAGGGACCGGACGGCGCGCTCTACGTGCTCACCGACGGCAATGCCGGAAAGATCATCAAGCTGGTGCCGAAGAGGTAATCGCCAGCCTCTACAGCCCACCTACGGCACCTCGCTTGCACCTTTTTGGTGCCATGCGAGGTCGACGGTTTCTCTCGGTCACCTTCGTCATTCTCTTCTGCATTCCGCTGCTGGCTGAACCGGTTTCGGTCCGCTATGCCGAGGGCCTTGTCCACGGCTTTCTGTCTCTGCGCACCACCGACGGCGCGCTCGTGGCCAACGGCGATCTGATTCAAAGCGTGAAAGGCGATCGAGTCACGAGCCGCCTGGTGTTCCATTTCAAGGATGGGTCGCTTCGCGACGAGACATCGGTCTTCTCACAGCGGCAGAGTTTTCGTTTGATCAGCAATCACCTGGTGCAGAAAGGTCCGACGTTTCCGCAGACGCTCGATCTGAAGATTGACTGCGCCAGCGGGCAAGTGACCGTCCGCTACACGGACGATCACGGACAGGAGAAGGTCGAGTCTGAACAGATGAAACTGCCGCCGGACCTTGCGAACGGGATCACGCTCATGCTGTTGAAGAACATTCAGCCGAAGAGCGTGCTGCCGTCGATGTCCATGGTCGTGGCCACGCCGAAGCCGCGGCTCGTGAAGCTCGAGTTGGCCGACGCGGGCGAGGATCCGCTGACGACGGGCAGCATGTCCCGGAAGGCGACGCACTACGTGGTGAAGATCGAGATCGGCGGGCTTGCCGGTTTCGTGGCGCCGCTGCTCGGAAAGCAGCCTCCCGACACGCACGTCTGGATTCTCGGCGGCGAGGCGCCGGCCTTCGTGAAATCCGAAGGATCGATGTTCCTCGGCGGACCGATCTGGCGCACGGAACTCGTCAGTCCAGTGTGGCCGGCTGAACCGCGCGCAACCGCCCCTGCGAAGCGTTAACGCGTCTGTCCTGCGGTCTTGTATCTACGGCAGCGATATCGATTCTCCAGCGCGCGCAGGCGTGTGCACGGGACGGCGACGCGCATGCGTCGCTTGCTCGAAGCTGTAGCCGAGCGCGAGCAGTTTCGGTTCGCTGAACGCAGGACCGAAGAACGAGATGCCGACCGGGAGCTCGTCACCGGTGAAACCGGCGGGCACGATCAGGTCGGGAAAGCCGGTGAGGTTTGCGATATCGGTGGCCGACGGTGCCGCTGTGCCACCACCAGCGCCGGTTTCGGCAATAAGCCCGGGTCTCCGCGAAGAGGTGGGATACACGATCGCATCAAGACGCTGCGCCGCAATCATGCCTTCGACAGCCGCCCGCACCATCGGCAGCCCGTATTCGTGCACCGAGGTGTATCGATAGTCGTCCAGCGCACCGCTCTCGGCTTCACGCTTGAACAGCGTCCATCGCGCGGGATTCGGCGCCGCGCCGTCAGCTCGCACGGCGTTGAAGGTGGTCGCGCGGGCGATCATCTCCTCGAGCG
>DASSGK010000229.1:0-4949 GCA_035693505.1 Vicinamibacterales bacterium | reverse complement strand
ACCGCTCAGCGGCATGTAGGTCGCCAGGCCGGCGGATTGCACGCCCGGCTTTCGCCGCAGCGTCTCCAGCAACTCTCGTTCGACGGCGGCGATCTTCTGGTTGTCGGGATAGCGCAACGGCGGCAGCGACAGGCGCGCGGTCAGGACGCCGTCCTCGCGGAATCCGGGCGCGACGTGCGTCAGGGCCCAGAAACTCTTCGCCAGCAGGCCGGCGCCGACAAGAAGAGTGATCGCGATGGAGATTTGCGCGACGGCCAATCCGTTCCGCAGACGATTGTGCGATGCTCCTGCGATACGAAGGCTCTGTTTCAGCGATTCGCCCGCGCTGACGCGCGTTGTTCCGACCAACGGACCGAGTCCGAAGAGAATTCCGGTCGCCAGCGAAATCACCGCGGTGAACAGTAACACTCGCATGTCTCCGGCCGTGCCCGCCGCGCGCGACAGGTCAGGAGGCAGATGCGGAGCGAGGGCGGCAGTCACGGCGAGCGCGACGAGAAAGCCGGCGGCGCCGCCGATGCCGGCCAACAGCAGACTCTCCGTCAGCAGTTGTTGTGCGAGCCGCCGGCGGCTTGCACCGAGCGCAAGGCGGACCGCCATTTCCGTCTGGCGCGCCGCTGCCCGGCTCATGAGAAGATTCGCGACGTTCGCGCAGGCGATCAGCAGAACGAGTGCGACGGCGCCGAGAAGCGTCTCGAGCGGCGCGCGAACTGCCGCCGTCGCGCGATCTCCCAACGAGATCGCCGTGATGCCTTTGTCTTTATTGGAGGCGGGATACTGCCGCGCGATGTCCGCCGCGATGACATCGAGCTCGGCCTGCGCCTGGGCCAGTGGCACGCCCGGCGCGAGCCTCGCGATGACCCGCCACGTATGCGAGTTGCGATGAAGGATCTGAGGATCGAGTGTCATCGGCACCCAGACATCGACCTGGTCGCGCGCCTGGAAATCGGCCGCCGCGGTCCCGAATTGAAAACCCGCCGGCAGCACACCGACGACGGTGAACGGCAGATCGTCCAGCGTGATCGTCTTTCCCACGATGCCGCGGTCCGCGCCCAATCGTTCGCTCCATGCGGCGTAGCTCAGGATGACGACCTGATTCCGGTCCGAACGATTCTCCTCGGGAAGAAAATTGCGGCCCAGCATGAACTGGACGCCTAATACCGAAAAGAAACTCGACGAGACGCTTTCCCCGGTCAGCCGCGACGCCTCGCTCTGTCCCCCAAGAATGAAGCTGGGCGCGAAGCTGGATGCCCTCACTGCCGCCATCCCGCTGAACGACCGGCTCGTGTCGCGCCAATCGACAAAATTTGCGGACGCCACGTCGCCGAGCCTTCCGTCCGGTTCCCGTTCCCACAGCGTCACGATGCGGCTCGGGTCGGCATAGGGCAACGGCTTGAACAGGACCGCATTGCACACGCTGAAGATCGCCGTGTTCGCGCCGATGCCGAGCGCCAGCGTCACCACCGCTGCCGCCGCGAAGCCGCGATTCTTTCGGAGCATGCGGAGCGCGTAGATCAGATCGGCGCGGAGCGACTCGACGGCCGGGAACCCCTGCAGGTTCCTGCGGTCTTCCTCGACCAACGTGATGTTGCCGAACTGCCGCCGGGCCGCGAGCATGGCGGCGTCCTCCGTCATGCCTTGTCGGCGATAGCGCTCCGTCAGCAGCCGAACATGCTCCTCAATCTCCGACTGAAACTCCAGGTCGCGCGGGTGGTTGCGAACGGTGTCTCGGATCCGCGCCCAGAGCGTCGCAAGACGGCGGGTCATGACCGCGGGCTCTCCAGCCGCAGCACGCGGCCGATCACGCCGGCAATCCGATTCCAGTCTTCGGTCTCCTTCGCCAATTGTTTCAGCCCGTTTCTGGTGATCGAATAGAACTTGGCCTTCCGGTTGTTTTCGGACGCGCCCCACGCCGCGGCGATCCATCCGTCCTGCTGGAGGCGCAAGAGCGAGGTGTAGACCGTACCTTCGTTCAACTGCAGCACGTGTTCGCTGACCTGCTCCAGCCGGCGGGCGATGCCGAATCCGTGCAGCGGCCCCATCGCGTGCAGTGTCTTCAAAATCATCAGGTCCAGCGTGCCTTGCAGAACCTCCGATGTTTTGTGGACGTCGCGCGTTCCTTTGGACATTGCAAACAACATAGCAGGGCTCATTTGGAATGTCCATAGGTAGAAAGACGCTTCTCGAGCGCGCCGACGCGGACTTCCCCTTTCGCCGTTGTCGTCAGCGGCGTCTGGAGACTTCGTGATCCTGCGCGATCGCATCGGAGAGGGCGTCCGCAGTCGATGATCGGGCTGTTATCAACTGCGACCTGAGCATCGTAGCCGGGCGGCATCATTCGACATCGAATAGAATCCGGGTCTGATGGCGCTCGCCGCAGGAACGACGCTCGGTCCCTACGAGATCACGGGTTCGATCGGCGCTGGCGGGATGGGCGAGGTCTATCGCGCTCGCGACACGCGATTGCATCGCGATGTGGCCGTCAAGGTTCTTCCGCCGGCGGTCGGCGCGGATCCCGACCGACTGCGGCGGTTCGAACAGGAAGCCCGCGCTGTCGCCGCGCTGAGCCATCCGAACATCCTGGCCGTGTACGACGTCGGTGCGGAGAGCGATCTCCGTTTCATCGTGTCGGAGCTGCTCGAAGGCCAGTCGCTTCGAGACAAGCTGGCCGAGGGACCGATGTCCGCGCGACGCGCGATCGACATCGCCGTGCAGATCGCACGCGGCCTTGCGGCCGCGCACGACAAAGGCATCATCCATCGCGACCTGAAGCCGGAGAACGTGTTCGTCACGAAGGACGGCCGCGTGAAGATCCTCGACTTCGGCCTGGCCAAACCGGCCCGTGTCGCTTCAGCCGGCGCAGCGGCGACGATGATGCCGACAGTGGGCGGGGGCACCGAACCGGGACTCGTGCTCGGTACCGTGGGCTATATGTCGCCGGAACAGGTGCGCGCCGCCGACGTCGATCACCGCACTGACATTTTCAGCTTCGGTGCCGTGCTCTACGAGCTCGTGACGGGAAGGCGCGCGTTCCAGCGCGACACAGCCGCTGAAACGATGACGGCGATTCTCAAAGAGGATCCGCCCGAGCCGGTAGACACCCGCACGCCGATCGCTCCCGGCATCGAGCGGATCGTGCGCCACGCCCTCGAGAAGTCACCCGACGACCGCTTTCAATCGGCGAAGGATCTCGTCTTCGCACTGGACTCGGTCGGGGGCACGTCGTCTGGGTCGGTCGTCAAATTGGCTGAGCCAAATAGACGCCGGTTCCGGCCGATCGCCGCCATCGTCGCGGCGCTCGTGGCCGCGGCAATCGGGGCGGCCGGATACTTCGCGGGCACCCGCGGCGCTGCGGGACCTCCTGTATTCGATCAAGTCACATTCCAACGCGGCTACGTCAAAGGCGCCCGATTTACGCCCGATGGCCGGAACATCGTCTACAGCGCGATGTGGGAAGGGCGCCCGTACGAAGTGTTCACGGCGCGCCTCGGCGATCACAGCGCGCGCTCACTCGATCTCCACAATGCGATGGTCGTCGGGGTCTCCGCCGCAGGAGACGTGGCGGTCCTGACCAACGTGCGCCGCATTCGGTCGACCAACTTCATGGAAATCGGCACGCTCGCGCGCGTACCGCTCGGCGGCGGAGCGCCGCGGGAGATCCTCGAAGGCGTCTGGGACGCGGATATCAGCCGCGACGGCAAGCAATTCGCGGTCGTTCGGACGCCGGCGGGGATCCATCAACTCGAATTCCCCATCGGCAGGGTCCTGTTCAAAACGAACGGATACATCAGCCATCCGCGGATTTCACCTGACGGAAGACAGGTGGCGTTTCAGGAACATCCGCTCTGGGGCGACGATCGCGGCTACCTCGCGCTCGTCGATCCTGCAGGGAAGGTGAAACGGCTCACTGACGAAGTCGACTCGGAACAGGGGGTGGTATGGTCGGCTGACGGCCGGGAGATCTGGTACGGGGCCAGTGGATCGGCCAGCCCTCGACGGGCGGTCGTCGCCGTCACGCCGTCGGGAGCACGCCGGACGATCGTTCATATGCCCGGCCATGCGACCGTGTGCGACATGGCCGACGATGGCCGGCTGCTGTTCTCGCACGAAATGGAAAGCAGTGCCCAGCTCGTCGCAACGTCTCAAATGGCCGAGCGAGACGTGTCGGTGCTCGGTTTCGGCATGTGGGGTGCGCTCTCTGACGACGGCCAGATGCTCGCGTTCACGGAAGCGGGTCCGGTCGGCGTCGGCACGCGCGGCTATCTGGTATTCGTAAGGCGGCTGGATGGCTCGCCGGCGATCGAGATCGGCGAAGGCGCCACTCTCGGGATTACCCCGGATGGCAAGACAGTCGTCGCGCTCATGCCTGGTCAACCGACGAAGATCCGGGTACTGCCGACGGGTGCGGGGGAAACGCGCACGGTTGACGTGGCGCCGGTTCAGGTCGACCAGTATTTCATCTCCTGGATGCCGGGTGCGAAGGAGTTCGTCTTTCTCGGACACGAGGGTGACGCACGCCCGCGCGCCTACCGTGTCGCGCTGGCCGGTGGACCAGCACGGCCGGCGACGCGTGAGCCGGGCGCCGCAGAATTCTGGAACAGAGTGTCGCCCGACGGCAGGTTCCTCCTGCAGGCGCCGGGCGTGGGCGCGGAGTTGCAGGGGCGCGGGGCGATCGTCGACCTCACGAACGGTCAAACCCGGGAACTGCAGCTGGCCGACGGCGATCAGCCGGTCACCTGGGAACAGGACGGCCGCCACGTATTCATCGCGCAGGAACGCGACGCCGGCGCCACCATTTATCGGTTCGATCTGTCGACCTCGAAACGCGAGATCTGGAAAGAAATCCGCCCGGCCGATCCCGCCGGGCTTTTGTCGGTCGGACGCTTTTTTGTGACACCGTCGGGAAACGCGTACGCCTATGTGGCGACGCGCTACCTCTCGGCGTTATATAC
>DASSGK010000228.1:0-6074 GCA_035693505.1 Vicinamibacterales bacterium | reverse complement strand
GCTGTTTCAACCGCCTCAGGTGGCGCCCGGCGCGCCGATCGACGCCGCTGCCCAGAATCGCGCCGCCGGCCGCCGCGACGACTCGCCCAGGGGGCCTTATTCGATGTGCTACGCCGTGAGCACGAGTGCCGATCCGCTGGGAAGCTACTTCCGATACGAGTTTCTCCGTCCGCTGTTTCCGGACTATCCACGCCCCGCGATCTGGCCGGACGGGTACTACGTGCCGACGAGCACGAGCGACGATCGCATCTCCGAGCACGTCGCGACCCAGAAGCACGCCTGTGTGGTCGATCGCGCGCGGATGCTCAAGGGCGAGCCGGCGACCGAGCAATGCGTCATCGTCGAAAACGTGAACTTCCTGAACAATGCCGATATCGACGGGAAGAATCTGCCACCGCCTGGCGCGCCGAACGTGATGCTCGCCGCCGGAGGCACGCAGCTCGACAAGGTGTTCGAGGCCGACACGATCGACGCGTGGCAGTTTCACGTCGACTGGGGAGCGCCGGCGAAGACGAAAGTGACCGGGCCCAGGAAGATCCAGGTCGCTCCGTATCGTTATCTGTGCGACGGCCAGCTGTCGAATTGCGTGCCGCAGCCCGGCATCGAGCGTCGTCTCGACGCGCAGGGTGACAAGCTCATGGCGCGCGTGGTCTACCGGCGTATCGGCAGCCAGGAATCGATCGTCGCCGCGCACGCGGTCAACACGTCGGCCGGCGGTGGCGGCATTCGCTGGTATGAATTGCGGATCGACGGTCACCGCGACGTCGCGCTCCACCAGCAGGGCACGTACGCCCCGGATCGGTTCTACCGCTGGCTGGCTAGCCCCGCGATCGATCGGATGGGGAATATCGGGATCGGTTACTCGTTCGGCGGCACACCGAACTTCGCCGGACAGCGGTTCGCGGGCCGCCTCGCCGGCGATCCTCCAGGCGCGCTCACGCTGCGCGAAACGGTGCTGGCCGCCGGGGAAGCATCGCAGGACGCGATCCGGTGGGAAGACTACACGCAGACCGCGGTCGATCCGAGCGACGACTGCACCATCTGGTACGTCGGCGACTACCTTCGGAAAGGCGTCGAGACGTATTCGTCGCGGATCGGTGCGTTCCGGATGCCCGGCTGCGGCGGGTAGTGGACTGTATCCGCAGAATGAGGCCGCTGATCGTTAGTGGCGCAGCGCTTTAGCGCTGCGAACACGCGCCTCGCAGGGCTGAAGCCCTGCGCCACATTGGTACTGATTCTGCCGATTCGGACACGAGGAGGACGGATGCGAAACATCGGCCGTCGTGACTTTCTGAAAGCGGCTCCGGCCGTGACCGGCGCGATGGCTCTTGCCGCCAACGTGGAAGGCGCCGTCGTCGAGCAGGCCCAGGCAGGGGCGGGGAAGACGCCGCGGCTCGCGGATACCGCCTACACCACAGCTGACTATCCGCTCCAGGCGATCCCGTACTTCGACGTCGCCGTCACTGACAGGTTCTGGAAAAAGAAGATCGACACGAACGCCGCCGTCACCATTCCCTTCGAAGTCCAGAAACTGATCGAGACCGAGCGGCGCCTGAGCGGCAACGTGCTCGAAGCGGCGATTCTGTCGCTGCGCACGCATCCGAATCAGCGATTGCAGGCTCAAGTCGACGAGCGCATTGCACAGCTGCGCAACGAGCGGTGGAACGGCAACAACGGCTTCGAAGTGGCCGCTGCGTACTACATGACGACCGGCCGGCGCGATCTGCTCGAGAACGCATCGGCGGCGGCGGCGCGGCTGTACGACGAGTTTCAAGCCTCCGATCCGCCGTTCTCGGGCGGCGAGCGGGATGCCATCAACTGCATCCAGCTCTATCGCGCCACGCGCGACCGGAAGCACCTCGATCTCGCGAAGCACTATCTCGACATTCGCGGCCGCGCCGACTCGGTCAACAGGAGCCGGCACAATCAATCCTATGCGCCGGTCCTCGAGCAGCGCGAAGCGGTCGGGCACGCGGTCAACTGCGCCTCCCTGATGGTGTCGCTCGCCGACGTCGGTGTCCTCACCGGAATCGATGCGTACCTCGAAGCGTCGCGACAGATGTGGCGCGATGTCGTCGAACGCAAGATGTACGTGACCGGAGGCGTTGGCGTCACCGGGAACGAGGGGTTCGGCGAGCCGTACGCGCTGCCGAACCTCTCGGCCTACTCCGAGACGTGCGCGGTCCTGATGTTCATGACGCTGAACCATCGCCTCTTTCTCGCGACGGGCGACAGCCGCTACGTGGACGTCATGGAACGCGGCATGTACAACAACGCCGTCGACGGTGTGTCGACCAGCGGCGATCGGTTCTTCTACGTCAATCGTCTTGCCAGCGCCGGCGATGGCCGCGATTCTCGATGGGCGAGAGCGTCACTCGAGTGCTGTCCGCCGAATCTCGTCCGCTTCCTGGCGTCGATGCCTGGACTGATCTACGCGAAGGACGCGCGTGACACCGTGTACGTCAACCTGTACATCGCGAGCAAGGCATCGTTTCAGGTCGGCGGGCAGCAGATGCGGCTCGCACTCGAGAGCGAGATGCCCTGGGCCGGAGCGTCGCGGTTGACTGTTTCCACATCCAGCCCTGTGAAGGCATCGATCAAGCTGCGCATACCGGGCTGGGCGCGAGAACGTCCGGTTCCGAGCTCGCTGTATGCCTACAGCGAGCGCCGCGATTTGACCGTGGCGATCGACGTCAACGGAGCCGCCGTGAGCGCAGCGCCGGACTCGATGGGTTACGTGTCGGTCGATCGCGAATGGAAAGATGGCGACGTCGTACGAATCACTCTCCCTGTCGAAGCGCGACGGGTCCTCGCCGATCAGCGTGTGAAACACGATGTCCGTCGCGTCGCGATCGAACGCGGCCCGATTGTCTACTGCGCGGAGTGGCCGGACGTCGATGGCGGACGGGTCCTGGATCTGCAAATCGATCGAGACGCGCCGCTGACCACGTCCATGGACGACAGACTGGATGGCGGGGCCGTCCTCGTCCGGACAGAAGCCCGGAGCCTCAGGAAGCCGTCTGCGGCGGCCAAACCTCTGACGCTGGTGCCCTACTACCTCTGGGCGAACCGTGGCGCCGGTGAGATGGCCGTGTGGCTGTCTACGGCCGGCTATGCCATCGGCGACATCGGACCGGCCGGTGGTTACATCTTTTTCGAGAACCCGAACTACGAGGCCGACGGTTGGCGGTACCTCGAGGCGGCACCGTTCGACCAGAGCGCCGGCGCCAAGTGGGGCTGCTTCAGGCGCGCGATTGCCGGCGCGCGCGCCACCGCAATCGGCGGGGGCAGGCAGAACACGATCGACATCCTCCACGAGTGCACGGACTCCGGGGTCGCCGCGGCGCTCTGCGCGAACCTCGACGTCTACGGCGTGCGGGGATGGTTCCTGCCGTCGAGGGACGAGCTCGCGATGATGTATCGCAACCTGAAATCAGCCGGCCTCGGCGACTTTCGTGACGGCGGCCTCGTCGACAACGTCAGCTATTGGACCTCGTCGCAGGAGTCGGCCGACATGTCGCATCACATCGACTTTGCCGACGGCGGCCGGCAGCACTACGACGACAAGGATTTTCCGCGGCGGGTCCGCGCGATCCGGCAGATCTGATCGCGGTATTGCCATTTTCGTTTCGACGTGGCGTCTGGGTCGACCGCCGATTCAACACGAAGGACACCAAGGACACAAAGGAAACGTACCGGTCTTACCTTCGTCTCCTTTGTGTTGAAGCTACTTCGATGACGCCGTCGCCTTCCCGGCCTTGAACAGCGACAGGTCGATCGCATCGGCCATCGCCTGGTACCCCGCGTCGCTCGGGTGCAGGTAGTCGCACCCATCGTACTTTTCGAGAAACTTCTTCGGGTCGGCGGGATCGCGGGTGGCCTTGTCGAAGTCGATGACGCCGTCATAGGCGCGGCCCGTGCGGATCCATTCGTTGATGGCCTGCCGCTTCGCCTCGCCGGCCTCGGTGAAGTACGCGGCGCCCCAGAATGGCGTCAGCGTCGCGCCGATGATCCGGAGGCCGCGCGCGTGCGCCTGCTGGATCAGCTGCTTGTGGCCGGCGATGATGTCGTCGGCCGTCGGCGTCGTGTTCTGCCGCGCGTTGCCGATGTCGTTGATCCCTTCGAGCACGATGACGTGGGTCACACCCGGGATCGAGAGCACGTGGCGCTCAAATCGCGCCAGCGCATTGATCCCTGCGCCGACTGCGCGCGTGTCGACGCCGATGGGCACCGTCGCTTCGTTCAGCACGCGATTGCCGCCGATGCCGGCGTTCAGCACGCCCATCTTGATCCCGTCGGCAAGCAGGCGGCTGGCGAGGAGATCCGGCCAGCGATGGTTCGTGTCCGGCGTCGATCGCGATCCATCCGTAATCGAATCGCCGAACGCGACGATGGAGCCCGTGGCATCCGGCGCGACGACGTCGACGCGGGAGAGCATGAACCAGCTCTGAGTTTTACCGGCCACCGGCATCGTCGCTTTTCCTGCGTGGTTGCCGGTGTCTGAGATGTAGCTGGTCTGCAGCGCGCCGCCGTGCATCGTGATGCTGGCGGGCGTGTTGGTTGTGCCGGGCAGATAGAGATCGATGGCGAGGTCCGACATCGCCGGCACCGTCAGGTCCACCGGATCGCTGTAGACGACGGCGTTGGCGGGAATGGTCATCGTCGGGTGTCCACTGAAGGTCAGCGGGCGTCCGGACGCCGCCTGAATCGCGCCGTCCTTGTCGCGCAGCGCGATGTGCGCGGCGCCGACCGCGACCGGCGCGGTGCCGTACGCGTTCGTGAGGACCACGCGCGCCTTGGATCCGCCGATGCTGGTGTGCACGATCTCCCGCAGTGTTTGATTCGTGAACTGGATGTACGGCGGTGGCGCGAACGTCTGGCCCGGAGGCGCGGGGACCGGCGGCGACGCGGGCGCCGGACACCGGTTGTTGGCCATGAACGGCGCGGGCCCAGGCACGAACGGCGCCGGGTTCTGCGGCCGACCGACTTCCGCCGTCGCCCACGTGCCGACCCATCGTTCGTTGCTCTGCGCGAGGACGCCCGGTTCAAGTCGCAGGCATACGATCGCGAGCGCCAGCGCGCAGCCGAGCGCGACACCAAAGCCGCCTGATTGCTGCAACGGTCGCAGTGTCGTCAATCTCATCGTCAGGCTCCTTCGGCGGCGATTCTACTCCTGCGGCGGGAGGTCCGGCTGAGATATAGTCCCGTCAGGCAGCGACAGCGGACTCCCGAATCATGCGGGCGCGTCGGAGGAGGTGTTGAGTGGCGAAGTTCCTCGTTTCGGTCTCGTACTCGGTTGAAGGCGCCAAGGGATTGCGAAAGGACGGCGGCACGAAGCGTGAACACGCGGCGCGCGCGGCGGTCGAGAGCCTCGGTGGCAAGCTCGAGGCGTTCTACTTCGCCTTCGGCAAGGACGACGTCGTCGTGATCGCCGATTTTCCGGATGCGATATCCGCTGCCGCGCTGAGCGTCGCGATCGGCACCACCGGCGCCGCGCGATGCAGGACGACGCCGCTGATGACGCCGGCGGAGATGGACAAGGCCGTGTCGAAGAACACCGCCTACCGGGCTCCCGGTAACGACTAGCGACGCGGAGCGCTTTACTGCGCTACCACGCCTGCGACCTCCCGTCTGCCTGGCTCCAAGCGGAGGGAATAGGGGGGCTGCGATTCAGCAGGCTTCGAATGCGCGGTTGGTGCGCAAGCCAGCGCTCGGCGGGTCCAATCATCCGATAGAGCATCGGATTCAGCACGATCGAGACGATCGAGGTGGCGACGAGCGCGTTGTTCGCGTCGACGGTGACGACGCCCAGGCCTCGTCCGAGGCTGGCGAGGATGAACGAAAACTCACCGATTTGCGCAAGCGCGATCGCAACGGTGATGGCCGTTCTGAATGGATACCTCATCGCCCAGGCCAGCAGGAATGCGACCGCGGGCTTGGCGGCGAGCACGATGCCCAGGGCCCCGGCGACCAGTCCCGGCGACGAGAATAACGCTCCCGGGTCCAGCAGCATGCCCACGGAAACGAAGAACAGCACGGCGAACGCGTCTCGCATGGGCAGCGCTTCCGAGGCC
>DASSGK010000227.1:0-2653 GCA_035693505.1 Vicinamibacterales bacterium | reverse complement strand
CGCCCAGGCGAGGAACGGCTCGGCGCTCATCGCCTTCTCCTTCGGCAGGCTGCGGCCGAAGTGGTAATCGACCTTGTACTTCTGCGTCCGCCACTCGACTTCTTCCTCGCCGTGATCGGCGCCGAAGAAGACGATGTCCTTCGCTTCGGGCTTCAGGCCCGCAGCGCCGAGCACGGTCTTGAGTGGGACGCCGGTCCACTTGCCGTTCCCGGACAGACCCTGAAGCGGGCCGCGATTGCCGGAGCACTCGAAACCGGCGACCAGATCCTGGCCGCCGAGTTTCTTGAGGTCGTCGATGGTGAGCCCCTTCGGGTTGTTGACCAGCCCGGTGATCTTGAGCTTGTAGGACGCCATGTCGACGTCGGGGTGACCGTAATGCTGAGTGGTCGCGTACTTGTCGGCCGGGGTGAACACGCCGTCGATCGTCCGGACATCGAGCATCCGGCGGTCGGGCGGAGTATCCCAGCGGACGTTTTCGGGGATGTCCGTGAACTGGACGAGCGTATCGTCAGCCGCCAGCGCGGGCATCGCCCATTCCGGGACGCCTACGATGCCCAGCCCGGCCATCGCGAGGCCACCCTTCAGGATCGTCCGGCGCGTTGTCTCTGGTTTCATATTTGTCCCTTTCGGGGATGAATCGTACAATCCGCGCCAGCCAATATCAAGGAGCGTTCTCATGGAACGAAAGAAGGCGTCGGACTACCCGCAGGAGCTGCTCGACCTCTTTCACGAATACCAGCACGGCGACATCGACCGCCGGACGTTCCTCGACCGGATCGGCAAGTTCGCCGTCGGCGGGTTGACCGCGATGGCGATTCTGGAGGAAATGCGCCCGAACTACGCCTGGGCTCAGCAGGTGCCGGCGACCGACCCGCGCATCAAGGTGGAAACGGTGACCGTCCAGTCGCCGCAGGGGAACGGGACGATCAAGGGCGTCTATGCGAAGCCTGCGAAGATGAGCGGCAAGCTTCCGGGGATCATCGTCATCCACGAGAACCGCGGGCTCAACCCGTACGTCGAGGATGTCGCGCGCCGGTTCGCGGCCGCCAACTTCATCGCGTATGCGCCGGACGGCCTCACTTCGGTCGGCGGGTTTCCGGGCAACGACGAACAGGGCGCCGTCAAGTTCCGCGAGGTCAACGGTCCCAAGATGATGGAGGACTTCGTCGCCTCGGCCAACTGGTTGCGCACCAACGCCGACTGCACGGGCAAGCTCGGCGCGATCGGCTTCTGCTTCGGCGGTGGCATCGTCAATCAGCTGGCCGTCCGGCTGGGCAAGGATCTCGCGGCGGGCGCGCCGTTTTACGGCCGGCAGCCGGGCGCCGACGATGTGCCGAAGATCATGGCGCCGATCCAGGCGCACTACGCGGATCCAAAGATCGACACCGGTGTCGGCGCGGGTATCGCCGGCTTCGAGACGGCGATGAAGGCGAACAACAAGAAGCTCGAGGTCTTCATCTACGACGGCGCGCAGCACGGCTTCCACAACGATACGACGCCGCGCTACGACGAGAAGTCCGCCAAGCTCGCAACACAGCGCTACATGGAGTTCTTCAATAAGAACCTGCGGTGAGATCTCGAATGTGACGATTTCGGACGTGAGGATTTGAATCTTTCCCTTCCTGCAATCCTCACGTCCTGACGTCCTGCAATCCTGACGTCCTGACATCCTGCAATTTCGCGAGGCTGGGTTACACTGAAAGCAGTGCCAGCCGAGTCAGATGCCTCGCTGCAGACCGAGCTCGAACGCGAGGTCGGGCGGCGGCGGACCTTCGCCATCATCTCCCACCCCGACGCCGGCAAGACCACGCTGACGGAGAAGCTGCTGCTCTACGCGGGCGCGATCGAGCTCGCCGGCGCGGTGCGAGGACGTAAAGCGCGCAAGCACGCGACGTCGGACTGGATGGCGCTCGAGCAGGAGCGCGGCATCTCGATCACCGCCGCGGCGCTGGAGTTCGAGCTCGAGGGACGCCGGATGTCGCTGCTCGACACGCCGGGCCACAAGGACTTCAGCGAGGATACCTATCGCGCGCTAATCGCCGCCGACAGCGTCGTGATGGTCATCGATGCGGCCAACGGCGTCGAGGGTCAGACGCGCAAGCTGTTCGAGGTGTGCCGGCGCCACCGGCTGCCGATCCTGACGTTCGTCAACAAGTTCGACCGACCGGCGCGGGATCCGCTCGAGCTGCTCGACGACATCGAGCGCACGCTGGGCATCTCCGCGGCGCCGGTCAACTGGCCGGTCGGTAATGCGGAGCACTTCCGCGGCGTCTACGATCTGCAGCGCAAACACCTGCTGCTCTACGAGCGTGAGATGCAGGGCCAGTATCGCGCTCCGGTCGATGTCTCGGACCTCGACGATCCGCAGGCGCGCGACCTGATCGGCGAGAACACCTACGTTCATTTCCGCGAGTCGCTCGACGTCATTCGAGTGGCGGGCACCACCTTCGACATCAACGCGTATCTCGCCGGCACCCAGACGCCGGTGTTCTTCGGCAGCGCGATGACCAATTTCGGCCTCGAGCCGTTCCTGCGAACGCTCGTCGAACTCGCGCCGCATCCGCACGCGCGCCCGAGCGATACGGGGATCGTCGAGCCGACCGACGAGCGGTTCACCGGGTTCGTGTTCAAGATCCAGGCGAACATGGATCCG
>DASSGK010000226.1:0-22669 GCA_035693505.1 Vicinamibacterales bacterium | reverse complement strand
AGAAGAGCACCGAGAGCCCGCGCGGGTGGCCGAAGAACGCACGGTCGTAGGGGCGCGGCTCCGCGACAGCAGGCATGGCACGAAGAATACAATGATTGAGTCGGCATGCGCAGCGCACTCCTGGTCAGCACGTACGAGATGGGCCGCCAGCCCTTCGGGCTCGCGTCGGCCGCGGCGTGGCTGCGCGCCGGCGGGTGGACGGTTGCGTGCGTGGACGCCGCGAAAGAGAAGTTGCGGGCCGAGAGCCTGAGCGCGCCGCAGCTGATCGGTTTTCATCTCCCGATGCACACCGCCACGCGCCTCGCCGGGCCGCTGATTGCGGCCGCGCGGCGGGCGAATCCGGAAGCGCTCCTGTGTGCCTTCGGTCTCTACGCGCCGCTGAACGACGGCTGGCTGCGCGATCTCGGCGTGAACGAAGTCTTCGGCGGCGAGTTCGAAGAGGACCTGGCCGCGTGGGCAAACGACACGAATCAGAAGAAAGCGCCGAGACCGCAAAGAGCGCAGAGCCAATCTTTCTCCGCGGTCTCCGCGGTTCCTTCTGATCGTGGCAGCCTGCCGCGGATTCATTTCCTCGTTCCCGATCGAACCGGTCTGCCGCCGCTTTCGAAATACGCGACCCTTCAGATGCCGGGCGGTGAGCGGCGGCTCGTGGGGTATACGGAGGCGAGCCGCGGCTGCCGGCATCTTTGCCGGCACTGTCCGATTGTGCCGGTCTACTCGGGACAGTTCCGCGTCGTGCAGGCTGACGTCGTGTCGGCCGACATCGCCGGCCAGGTGGCTGCCGGCGCTCGACACATCACGTTCGGCGATCCCGACTTCTTCAACGGTCCGACACACGCGATGCGGATCGTCGAGGGACTGCATGCGTCGCACCCTGACGTCAGCTACGACGTGACGATCAAGGTCGAGCACCTGCTGAAACACCGCGATCTCGTGCCGCGGTTGGCGGCGACCGGCTGCGCGTTCGTGACCAGCGCGGTTGAATCGATCGACGACGAGGTGCTGCGGTTGTTCGACAAGGGGCACACGCGCGCCGACTTCCTCGAAGCCGTTGCGGTGTGCCGTCAATCGGGTGTCGTACTGATTCCGACGTTCGTCGCGTTTCACCCGTGGCTGACATTGAAGTCGTACTGCGAGCTGCTCGACACCATCGACGCGCTGGATCTCGTCGATCATGTGTCGCCGGTTCAACTCGCTATCCGTCTGCTGGTCCCGCATGGATCCCGCCTTCTGGAACTGGACGAGATGCGGCCGCATCTTGGTAACTTCGATGCGAACACGCTGACGCATCGCTGGACGCATCCGGATCCGCGCGTCGACGATCTTCAGCGCGACGTCATGGCGCTGGTCGGCACGCGGCTGACGTCGGATCGCCGTCGGCTCTTCGACGAGGTCCGTGCCCTCGCACACGAGCGAGCCGGATCTGCGCCGCCAGATACGCGCCCCGCGCGAGCCCGCGCGACGGTGCCGTACCTGAATGAACCCTGGTACTGTTGAGCGGAGCCGAATGCAGAGCAGGTGGCTCTGTTGTGAGTCTCGTAGGGCTAAGGGTTTCGGGCTTAGGGCTAGCTGTCGTCACGCATGAAACGTATCTTGCTGCTAGCGACCACGACTGGTTACCAAACGCGCGCCTTCGGTGACGCGGCGTCGCGGCTTGGGGTCGAGCTCGTCTTCGCGACGGATCGCTGTCACCTGATCGAGGATCCGTGGCAGGACCACGCGATTCCGATCCGGTTCTACGACGAGGACAGCTCGGTGGCCGCGATCCTCGAGTCGGCGGCGGTCCGTCCGATCGACGGATTGATCGCCGTCGGCGACCGGCCGACCGTCATCGCGGCGCGCGTCGCGGAGCGGTTGGGCCTTCCGTGGCACCCGCCTGACGCGGCCGCGGCCGCACGGCACAAGCTGCTCTCGCGCGAACGCCTGCGCGATGCCGGCCTGCCCGTGCCCTGGTTCCTTCCGGTGGCCATCGACGATGAGCCCTCAGCGCTGAGCCCTGAGCCCTCAGCCCTTAACCCTCAGTCGGCAGCCTTGAGCCCTGAGCCCTCAGCCCTTAGCCCTCAGTCGGCAGTCTTCAGCCGTGAGCTCTCAGCCCTTAGCCCTGAGTCTGTAACCTATCCCTGTGTGGTGAAACCCGTCGCCTTGTCCGGAAGCCGCGGTGTCATGCGAGCCGACGATGCGGATGGTCTGGCTGCGGCGTTTGCGCGGCTCCGGACGCTGATGCATCAGCCGGAAGTACGCGCTGAGCGCGACGAGGCACACGCGACTGCGCTCATCGAAGGATTCATTTCCGGCCGCGAATACGCGCTCGAAGGCCTGATGACAGCAGGACGACTTCAGACGCTGGCTGTTTTCGACAAACCCGATCCGCTCGACGGACCGTTCTTCGAAGAGACGATTTACCTCACGCCTTCGTCGGCCGGCGACGAGGTCCAGCGCGCGATTGAAGAAGGCGTCGGCCGCGCCGCCGCCGCGCTCGGCTTGCAGCACGGTCCGATCCACGCCGAGTGCAGAGTGGATGCTTCGACAGGCTCAGGACAGGCGCCTCGAGTCTTCGTGCTGGAAGTCGCCGCCCGGCCCATCGGCGGCCTGTGCGCGCGCGCCCTCCGATTCGGGGTCAGATCTCGCGTTTCTCGTCCGGTTGGCCATAGTCCCATCAACCGAGAAACGCGAGATCTGACCCCGACGTCGCTGGAGGAGCTTCTCCTCAGACATGCGCTCGGCGAGGATTCGACGACGTACGTGCGCGAAGAGAGTGCGTCGGGCGTCATGATGATCCCGATTCCAAGGCGCGGCATCTTTCGCCGGGCCGATGGTGTCGACGAGGCGCGCAGCGTTCCAGGAGTCGACGACATTCAAATCACGGCCAAACCGGACCAGCGGCTTGTGCCGCTTCCTGAGGGCGCAAGCTACCTGGGGTTCATCTTCGCGCGTGCGGCGAGCGCGGGCGAGGTCGATCGCGCCCTGCGCGCGGCGCACGACCGGCTCGTCTTCACGATCGACTCCGAGTGGCCGGTGCTCGCGGTGGCTGACGTGCACTACAATCAGCAGCATGGCTGATTCCTGCGAACCCTCCGGGAAACCGGTGCCCCCGGCGCCCGCCGCCAACACCAGCGGCCGCAAGGTGATGTGCGTGAAGTTTCAGAAGGAACTGCCCGGTCTCGACTCGATTCCCTGGCCCGGCGAGCTTGGCCAGCGCATCTTCGACAATGTGTCCAAGGACGCGTGGAAGCTCTGGGAAGAGCGGATGAAGATGATCCTCAACGAATACCGGCTGATGCCCTGGCAGAAGGAAGCTCAGGACCTCGTGGCCAAACACATGGAAGATTTTTTCTTCGGAGACGGTGCCGCCCTTCCGCCCGGTTACGTCCCGCAACAGGCCAAGTAGCAACCGTTTACCCACGCAGTCATTCGCTACTTGACACAAGCCCTTCTGTAGCAAACCGCTGCAACTCTACCGTAGACAGGGTTTCTGCCCATCAAGTAAGTCTCCGAACGTCAATCACTTGCGGATTCCGCCGCAAAAGGCTTCCGGGCACGGACTTTGATAATCGTTCAGGTGCGATGGGAGTCCGCCTGAACGGTTTCGCGTGTGGTTACGGAGTGAATTCTCCGGATGAGCCAGACGACCGCGATGAGGATTCGGACGAAGCGCCGGAGACGCCCCGGAACGAGGAGCGCCCTCCGCGCGTCGAAGATCCGCCCCCGGAACCAGAACCCAGGGGCCCATACGCCGTTTATGCATAGTCAAGGCTCGCAACTTTATGCACAGTCTTGACAGGAATACGGAGGGATAATCGGTGACTACAGGTGAACGCAAGGAACGGCGGGGATTCGCATCGATGTCGGCCGAAAAGCAGCGCGAAATCGCCAGCAAGGGCGGGCGCGCCGCGCACGAGAAGGGAACGGCTCACGAGTGGACCGCCGACGAGGCGAGAAACGCCGGCCGCAAGGGCGGTCAGGTGAGCCGCGGCGGACGAGGCCGCCTCATCGTGCCTTCCGACGCGCCGCAGACTGAGGCGCCTGTTGAGGGTGCGGCAGACAATCGTGCGGAATGACCTGTTCGATCGAGCGAACGCTTTGGAGGCGACTAACAATGGCAAGACGCGCCGCCGTGATCTGTGTGTTGACGCTCGCCGTGGCGGCGAGCGCGCACGCACAGAGCGGCTCTTCAGGGACATCCACGGGGCAGAGTACCACCGCCACCCAAGCGTCGTCTTCATCGACCGCGGAAGAGACGCGGCCGGCGACGACGACCTTCAACGGAGACACTGGTCTGTGGTTTGTGCCGACCGCCGAGGTTCTCGGTAAGGGGCAATGGTCGGCGAGCGCCTACCGTCGGGGCACGAACTGGATCCAGGGATACACGAACGTCGCTGATTTCGCCGGGACGTTCGCCTATGGGTTCGGTGGCCGCACCGAGGTCTTCGGGTCGTTTCTCGTGGATACGCGCATCGATCGTGATATCCGGCCGATCTTCGTGAACGATCCGGCCTTCGGCGGATTCATCGATCGGTACCCCAAGGTCAACCAGTATTGGACCGGCGACAACGTCGGCGACTTCTACGTCGGCGCCAAGTACAACATCCTGTCGGAGTCCAGGAACGATCCGGCCGCGCTGGCAATTCGCGGCATGATCAAGCTGCCGACCGGCAAGGCCGACGCCGGCGTGAGCACCGGCAAGGCGGACTTCTCGATCGACGGCGTCGTCAGCAAGGAAGCCGCGAAGCTGGTGGAGGTTTCGGGCTACGGCGGCTATGAGTGGCGCGGCAGTCCCGACGGGTTCGATATCCCTGGCGGCGCATTCCGCTGGGGTGCCGGCGCGACGTTTCCGTCGCGCAACTTCCTCCGTGTCGTCGGCGAGCTGAACGGCAACGTGCCGTCGAGCGATGTGGCGACGACGACCACGGCACTCCGGGGCGTCGACAACACGCTCTCGCCGCTGACCGCCAACACCGAGAACATCACGCGCGCGACCCTCGGCCTGACCCTCCAGACCAAGAAGGGGCTCTTCTTCGGCGCCGGCGTGAGTTGGAACGTGCCGACGCGCGGCCGCAGCGGATCGTTCACCGACGAGCCGGATGTCGTGGGCGACTACTACGACATGCAGTTCCGAATCGGCTATCACCCCGGCGTGAAGACGTACGCGCCGCCACCACCGCCGCCGCCGACGCCTGCGCCACCGGCCCCGCTCCCGGCTCCGGTGCACAACCTGAGCGTCAGGGCCGCGTGCGACCCGTGCACGGTCGAAGTCGGGCGGACATCGACGGTCACCGCGACGGTCACCGATTCGATCAACTGCTCGGTCACCTATCGCTGGACCGCGCCGGGCGGAACGCTCGCGCAGCCATCGGAGCGTTCGACCACGTGGACGGCGCCGCAGCAGGAAGGCAGCGTGCCCGTGACGGTGACCGTGACGTGCCCGTCGGACAACAAGACCGCGTCCGACACGGTCAACATCCAGGTGACGCGCCCGCCGGTGCGGAACTACACCTTCGAGGACGTGTACTTCGACTTCGACCGCTACTCGCTGCGGCCGGAAGCGACGCGCGTGCTCGACGAAGCGATCGCCGCGCTGAGGGAGAATCCGACCCTGCGCGTGGAGATCGAAGGCCACACGTGCAGCATCGGCACGGCCGAGTACAACCTCGCGCTGGGCGATCGCCGCGCGAACGCCGTGAAGGACTACCTCGTCAGCCGTGGCGTGGGCGCGGATCGCTTGCGGACGGTGAGCTACGGCGAGGAGCGTCCGAAGTACGACAACAGCCGCGAAGAGACGCGACGTCTGAACCGCCGCGCCGCTCTCGTGGTCAACCTGCGGTAGTGCACACGAAGGGCTAAGGGCTGACGGCTAGGGGCTGATGAAGCCCTCAGCCCTAAGCCCTCAGCCCTATCGAGGATCCGACCATGCGGTTTGTGCACCTCTTCCTGATCGGCTACTTCATCCTCGTCGTGGGCGCGACGATGGCGCTGTGGAAGGCGGGCGTTCTGGCTCACGTGAGCGGAACCTGGCTCGCCATCAGCGCCGTCATTGTCATTGGCCTCGGCATCATGGTGGCGGTGTCATCGGCCAAGCCGGAGATCACCAGGGAGTAGAAGAAGCGACCCATCCTGCCCGTCCTGCCTATCCCGCCCGTCCAGCCTCTCCCGCCCCTTTTTGAGTGGCACGCGTTATGGTTCCGTTGTGCGCAATATGCGTCTGGTGATGGTGTTTTCCGCCCTTGCGCTGCTGGCGGTTGCAGCGGCCTGCAAGGAGGGAGGCACGATCACGGTCCACAGCCTTTCGTTCAAGGGTGTTCAGGCCATCAACGAGGGGCGTCTGCGTGATGCCCTCGCCACACACCAGAGCTCGAAAATTCCCTGGAGCAAGAAGTCGTACTTCGACCGGACCCGCTTCGACGCGGACCTGAAACGTATTCAGGCGTTCTATGCCGATCGCGGATTTCCGGACGCGCGCGTGACCGGGTTCGACGTAAAGCTCAACGACAAGCAGGATGAGGTCGATCTCACGGTGACCATCGTGGAAGGTGCGCCGGTCGTCGTGAAGGCACTCGATTTCTCCGGGTTCGAAGGCATTCCGGCGGGGCATCTCGACGATCTCAAGAAGCGCGTGCCTCTGAAAGTTGGTCAACCCAGAGATCGCCAGCTCGTCGTCAGCACGCACGAGATGGCGGTGAACGAGCTGAAGGATCACGGTTTTCCGTACGCCAAGGTCACGACCGGAGAGGATGACGGGAGCAACGGCAAGGAGGCGGTGCTGACGTTCACCGCGGAGCCGGGCGTGCTGGCGCATTTCGGGAAGATCGAGGTGGTCGGCAACAAGAGCGTCGATGAGCACATCATCCGCCGCCAGCTGACGTTCAAGCCTGGAGCGCTCTACCAGCGGAATCTCGTGCAGGACTCGCAGCGCCGCCTCTACGGGCTCGAGCTGTTTCAGTTCGCCAACGTCGAGACGCTCAACCCTGAGCAGCAATCGGGCGCCACGAAGCCATCCGACTCAGGTCAGCAATCCGACTCGAGTCAGCCGCCTGACTCAGTTGTGCCGCCCGATGAGGTTCCCGTCCGCGTGACGGTCGCGGAGGGCAATCACCAGCGCGTGAACTTCGGCGTCGGGTACGGCACGGAGGAGAAGGCGCGTGTCGACGCGGAGTATCACCACGTCAACTTTCTCGGCGGCGCGCGGACCGCGGGCGTGCACGCTCGATGGTCGTCGCTCGATCGCGGGATCCGCCTGGATTTCAATCAACCGTATTTTTTCCGCCCGCACCTCTCACTGGGAGTGGAGGGGCAGCAGTGGTACACGTACACGCCGGCGTACCGCGCCCTCGCGTCCGGCGCGAAGATGACGCTGACGCACCGCACCAACGAGCGAACGTCCTGGGGTGTGTCGATCACCAGCGAGCACGACGTCAGCTCGATCACGGACGAGGCCTTCAACGATCCGACGCTGAGGACCTATTTCATCGCGCTCGGCCTGGACCCCGCGACGAAGGAACAAAACGGCACGCTGAACGCCCTCGGCGCCGATTTTCAGCACTCGACCGCCGACAACGCGCTGAACGCGCATCACGGATTCCAGATCGCCGCGCACACCGAGGAAGCCGGGCTCATCGTGCCCGGCAGCTTCAAATTCTTCGCGACGTCGGTCGACGGGCGTCACTACCTGCCGCTCGGCGACAACCTCGTCATCGCCAGCCGCCTGCAACTCGGCAACATCCGGCCGCGAGACGACGATCCGGCCAACGTGCCGTTCGGGAAGAAGTACTTTCTCGGCGGCGCGACCAGCATCCGCGGATGGGGACGCTACGAGGTCAGCCCGCTGGTCTCGGGCGAATCAGTGGGCGGGAACAGCATGCTGGCGTTCAGCGAGGAGCTGCGTGCCGTTCTTCACGGCAACTTCGGCGGGGTGGTGTTCCTCGATGGCGGCAACGTGTGGGCCCGATCGCTCGGCTTCGATCTCGGAGATCTGCGGTACGCCGTCGGCGCCGGGCTTCGGTACCAGACGCCGGTCGGCCCGATTCGCTTCGACTTCGGATATCAGCTGAATCCGATCCCGGATCTGCTCGTCAACGGGGAGCCACAGACCCGGCGCTACCGGTTTCACTTCAGTATCGGGCAGGCATTTTGAAGGCGGTTCCAGGCGGATGAGCATCGTCAAACGCGCCGCACACGTGCTGATCGTCGTCCTGACGCTGCTGATCGGTGCGACCGCGGCGGCGGTGATCGTGTCGCAGACGGCCTGGTTCAAGAACTGGCTGCGCGGATACATCGTGCGCGAGGCGCAGCAGTATCTCAACGGGACCCTGTCGATCGAGCGTCTCAGCGGCAACCTGTTCTTTGGCGTCGAGATGGAGAACATCGGGCTGTCGATGGACGGCAGCCAGGTGGTCTCGGTCAAGGATCTCGGGCTCGACTATAACGCCTTCGAGCTGCTCACCAAGGGCTTGTCGGTCGACAGCATTCGCCTCAACAAGCCGGTCGTCTACCTGCGGCGCGAAGGAGATACGTGGTCGCTCAGCCGGCTCGTGAAAAAGCAGGCGACCGAGGCCGACCGCTCCGGTCCGGAACGGCCGATCGCGGTTGACGACATCGGCATCACCGACGGATCGGTCGTCGTCGAATCGCCGGTGGGGACGTCGGGCGTGGAGGTGCCGAAGCGGATCGATCAGCTCGACGCCAGGCTGTCGTTCAAGTACGAGCCGGTGCGATATTCACTCGAGATCAGCCACGTGTCGTTCCGCGGATCCGATCCGGCGCTCGCGCTCAACGCGCTGTCGGGAGGAATCGCCGTCAAGGACGACACGCTCTTTGTCGACAAGCTCGCGCTGCGCACGCCGGAGACGTCGCTCTCCTTTGACGGCGCGGTGCAGAACTACCTGACCACGCCGATCTTCCGCCTCAGCATCGCCTCTGACAAACTGTCCGTGCCTGAAATCGCACGCGTCGTGCCGGCGCTGGCGGGTATCCGGCTCCAGCCCTCGTTCAACATCAAGACGGACGGTCCGCTCGATCGCCTGGGCGTCGAGATGAACGTGCAGTCGTCGGCCGGGACGGCGAGCGGCAAGGTCGTGGCCGATCTCGTCTCGCCGGGACAGTCGGTGCAAGGCGACCTGACGGTGCGCCACCTCGATCTATCCGCCCTGCTGAACGACCCCAAACAGAAAAGCGACATCACGGCGAGCGCGCGTGTGGACCTGCACGGCGCGGCGTTGTCGAACGTCAACGCGCTGCATGGCACCGTCGCCTTCGATTCTGCGCGCGTGATGGCGGCGGGTTACGTCGCCGACCGCGTGCACGCCAAAGCGCGGATCGACGGCCGCGTGATCGCTCTCGAGGGGAACACCGCGGCGTACGGCACGTCGGCCACCGTTGCCGGGAAGGTCACGCTCCCGGATTTCGACAAGCAGTCGCGTCTCGTCTCATTCGACCTTCGCGGGAAGGCCGGCCACCTGGATTTGCGGAAGCTGCCGCGTCAATTGAATGTGCCGCAGGTGGCCACCGACATCACCGCGGCGTATCACGCAGCAGGCAGCATCGGCGCGGGCGAGGATTCGAACCGGCATCGTGCACCGGCGAGCGGTTCGAAGCGCGCGAGAGCAGGCAGCACCCCTCCGGCGATGAACATCGCGGCCGATCTCACGTTCGAACCGTCGGATCTTGCCGGCGCGCGCATTTCAGGCGGCAGCACGGCAGGCGTCACGGTGAATGGCTCGAACATCGGCTATCGCGCGGATGCGAACGTCGAACACCTCGATCTGCAGCGCATCGGCGAGCAGTTTCACGTGCCGGCGCTGGCCGATGCCCGCTATCGGACCGCCGTCAACGGACATATCGCGGCTGAAGGGAATGGGACCACGCTGTCGGAGTTGACGCTTACCGCGAATGGGACGCTGAACGAGTCGTCGATTCTCGGTGGGACGATTCCGCAGCTGGCCTTTACGGCCGATGTCGCACGCGACACCGCCCATTTGACGATGAACGGCAGGTTTTCTGACGTGGATCCCGCCGTGGCGACCGGCAAGCCGGAGATGAAGGGGCACCTTGCCGGCACGCTCGACGGCAACGTCACGCTGTCCCACGTCTCGAGCGGCGTCACGCCGGACAGCGTCGAGGGCGACGCCAGACTCACACTGGAGCCGTCGGCGATCGGCGGGCTCACGCTCACGCGCGCCTCGGTTGACGCCACCTATCGTGACGCGATCGGCGAGATTCGCACGCTCGACGTCGTTGGGCAGGACCTGAATGTGCGCGCGAACGGCACCGTGGCGCTGAACGACACGGGGCAGTCGAATCTCAAGGTGCACGCCGACTCCCCGAATCTCGAGACGCTTGGCAAGCTGGTGGAATGGCCGGTGAGCGGAATCGGCGTGATCGATGTGACGTTGACGGGAAACCGCCACGAGCTGAAGGCCTCGGGGAATCTCGTCGGCGACGGTGTGAAGTACGGCGAAAACGGCGCGCTTACCGTTTCGAGCACCTTCAACGCGGTTGCGCCGGAATTGGAAATCGCGGATGCCACCGTCGTCGCCGACACGCATGCGACGTTCGTGTCGGTGGCCGGGCAGGACATCAACGAAGTCGACGCCAAAACCACCTACAAGCAGAAGCAGCTCGACTTCGACGCCACGGCCAGACAACCGCAGCGCTCGCTCACCGCAGGGGGTGCTCTTCTTCTCCACCCGGATCATCAGGAAGTCCACCTTCAGCGGCTTGGCCTGCAGGCACAGGGTCGCAGCTGGCAGCTCGCCCCCGATTCGCAGGCCACGGTCAACTACGGACACGATGCCATCGCGGTCAAAGACCTGACACTCGTCAGCGGCAATCAGCGGATCGCCGCCGACGGCACGTTCGGGCAACCCGGCGACGCGCTGAAGGTGACGTTGACGGATGTCGACCTTGCGAGCGTCGACGCGATGCTGCTGCGCCCGCCGCAATTGTCGGGAATGCTCACGGCGTCAGGAACGGTGACCGGCGCGACCGGCGCGCCGAACGTCGATGCCGAGTTCCGGATCGACAAGGGCGGTTTCCAGCAATACCGGTACGATTCGTTCGGCGGCACCGTGAAATACGCGGGTCCTGGCGTGACGCTCGACACGAAGCTGCAGCAGAACGCGACGACGTACGTCACCGCCAAAGGTTACGTGCCGACGGCATTGTTCAAGACCGGCCACGCTGAAACGGATTCGGCGGCACCGGCCGCGCCGGGAAATGGGGATCGGATCGATTTCCACATCGACAGCACACCAATCGACGTCGGCCTCGTGCAGGGCTTCATTCCGCAACTCACGAAGGTGACGGGTAGCGTGCAGGCAAAGATCGACGTGACCGGCTCCGCCGCCGATCCGCGTCCCAGCGGCGTCGTGAGCGTCGACAAGGCCGCGTTCACCGTGGCGACCACCGGTGTGGCCTATACGAACCTGCAAGGCAAGATCGAGCTGCAGCCCGACAAGGTGCACATCGACAACATCTACGTGCTCGACAACCACCAGAGCGCGCTGTCGATCACGGGCGATCTGGCGATACGCGAGCGTGAGCTCGGCAACGTGGAACTGTTCGTCACCGCGAGCGATTTCAAGGTGGTCGACAACAAGCTTGGCAACGTGCGCGTGAACACCAACCTGGAGATCGCCGGCGAGCTCCGCGCGCCGCGCATCGAAGGAGACTTCGGGATTTCGACCGGCGTCGTGAATCTCGATGAAATCGTGGCGCTGGCGTCCGGCTCCGCGTACGCGACACAGCAGACCGAGTACGTCACGCCGCCCAACGACGTGGCCACTGAGCCGGCATCGTCATCACCGATGGATGCGCTCAAGATGGATGTGCGCGTCACCGTTCCGGAAGACCTGGTGGTCAAGGAGAGCGAGCTGCGAGCGCCCGGCGCACCGGTCAGCCTCGGCGCGATCAACATCACGCTTGGAGGCGATTTGCGGGCCACGAAAGAACCGGGCAAGCAGATCGTGCTCGTGGGCGCCGTCAACACCGTGCGCGGCACCTACGACTTCCAGGGACGCCGCTTCGAAATTCTCCGTGACGGCACGGTGCGTTTCGCGGGAGAGCCGCTCGACGAGATGAACCCGCTCCTCGATGTCCGCACGCGGCGGCTGATACAAGGCGTCGAGGCCCGCGTCAACGTCCGCGGCACGGTCAAGCAGCCCGAGATCGTGCTCAGCAGCACGCCGCCGCTCGAGGAGGCAGACATCCTCTCGCTGATCGTGTTCAACCAGCCGATCAACTCGCTGGGCGAGGGGCAGCAGGCGTCGCTCGCTGCGAGGGCGCAGCAGCTGGCGACCGGCTCGCTGGCTGGCGCGCTTTCCACGTCGATCGAGAATGCGCTCGGGGTCGACATGTTTGAAATCAGCACGGCGCCCGACAGCGGTGCGACCGCGTCGGTGACGATCGGCGAGCAGGTCGGCAAGGATCTGTACGTCAAGGTGGAGCAGGGTATCGGAGCGTCGAACGAAACCAACTTCATCCTCGAGTACGAGCTCACGCGATGGCTTCGCCTGCGCACCAACATGCTGCAGGGCTCGGGGACGCAGCAGCAGCTGTTCCAGCGCGCGCAGGGGAGCGGCGCGGATCTGCTGTTCTTCTTCAGCTACTGATCGCGAAACACACGAAAAGATCGAAACACACGAAAAAAGGCCGTTTCGTGCGTTCGTGCGTTTCGTCTTTACGCATTGGCCAGTGACGAGACCTGCACGCGCGCATCGTTGAAGCAGGCGCCGCCTCCGAGATCGGTCAGCGTGTCCGGCACCAGCGCGGTGCCGGTGAAGTTGTTCCGGGTGCTGCGCCGCCAGAGACCCTTGGGGAGGCTCACGGTCCCGGGACGAATGGCGGGCGTCACGCTGAGCGGGCAATGGACTTCGCCCAGCTCGTTGAAGATCCGCACCACATCGTTCTCCTCCAACCCTCGCCCGCGCGCATCGTCTGGATGCATCAGCAATCTGACGTCGGGCCGCGGCAGCTCGCCGAGCGTCGAGCTGACCGTGCGATCGCTGGCCGGGGAGATGAGCGCCAGCGGATAGCGGTCGGTCCCGGGATCGGGCTGGTAGCGATAGAGCCCCATCGGCGTCGTCGGATCGAGCGCAGCGGGGAACAGGTTGACCTTCCGGTCCGGAGTGTTCGGGAACACATCCACGAACTGGACGGGAGCCGGACCGTACGGGGGCGACGGCATGGCGCCGTCCGCGAGCGTGCGGCCGATCGGCTCGGGAAGCTCCTTGAGCACGGTGACCATCAGATCGAGCTCGCCCGACGGCTCCCCTGGCTTCAAGAGGTCAAGCCGCGTGCACAGCTCTCCGAAGACGTCGGCGTTCGTTCTCGACTCGCCGATGGCGTCGATCACCGGTCGTCCGAGGTCCATGGTGATTGATCCGTAGCCCTTCGCGAAGTCGTAGCCTTCGAGGAACGTGGTGTTCGGCAGCACGAGATCGGCGTAGAGCGCCGTATCGGTCATGACCTGATCGAACACGACCGTGAACAGGTCCTCCCGCTCGAGTCCGTGGATCACGCGGCGCTGGTCGGGTACCGTCGCTGCCGGATTGCAGTTGTAGACGAACAGCACGTTGACCGGCGGGTCGTCGTACTCGGTGAGCGCGCGTCCGAGATGGTTCATGTTCACGATTCGGGTGTCCGGCTCCGGCGCGTCGATCCACGTGCGATCGATGTTCCACGACGCCGAGTTGCTCATGGAGTAGCCGCCGCCTCGAACACCGAACTTGCCGCCGACCGCGGGCAGCGCGAGCACAGCCATCGCCGCGTTGCCCCCGTTACGGTTGCGCTCCAGGCCCCATCCGCACTTGACCAGTGCCGGCGAGCTCGTGGCATAAAGTGTCGCGAGCGCTTCGATCGCC
Source organism: Vicinamibacterales bacterium (assembly GCA_035693505.1). Taxonomy (GTDB): domain Bacteria; phylum Acidobacteriota; class Vicinamibacteria; order Vicinamibacterales; family CAVVIG01; genus CAVQFC01. The sequence goes on along the minus strand of DASSGK010000226.1, from coordinate 8,816 downwards.
GACGCCTCCAGCCCCGACACTTCTGCCGCGCGCTCGAACGTCCACGGCTCCGCGCGTTCTCTCAGCACGTCCGCGCCGCTGGTGTGCTCGTTCAGAAAGGCCGTGTCCGCAAAGCCGTTCTCGAACAGATAGCGATGAAGAGCCAGCGCGACGACCACGTCGGTGCCGGTCTTCACGGCGAGATGCATGTCGGCGTTGCGCGCGAGCGGCGTGGTGCGCGGGTCGATGACGACGATCCTGGCGCCGCGCTTCTGCGCTTCGCGCAGGTACGGAATGATGTGAATGCCTGAAGCAGAAGGGTTCACGCCCCACAGCACGATCAGCTTCGCTTCGGGATAATCCTGATAGGTTACCGACGCCATCTTGCCGTAGAGCGCCATGTTGGCCGCACCGGTCGGCGCCGCGCACAGCGTCCGAGCGAGTCGCGACGTGCCAAACCGCCGCCAGAGCTGCGCGTCGATATTGTCCTGGGTGAGCAGGCCGTTCGATCCGCCGTAGGAGTACGGCAGAATCGATTCGGCGCCGGCCGTATCCCGTGCCTCTTCGAATCGGGTTGCGACGAGATCGATCGCCTCGTCCCACGTCACGCGCTTGAACTGCCCGGAGCCCTTGCGGCCGGTGCGGACCGCTGGATAGAGCAGGCGATCGGATCCGTACACCCGCTCGCCGAACCGCCGCACCTTGGCGCAGATGTAGCCGTTCGTGACAGGGTTCCGGTGCGATCCGTCGATCTTCACGATCTTCCGCTGTTGCACGGTGACCGCCAGGCTGCACGCGTCAGGGCAGTCGAGCGGGCAGGCCGTCTCGACAACAGTGGTCACGCCGCCGAGCGCCGATCCGCCCGTCAACCGCTCAGGTTTGTCTGATGTCGCCATGCGGATACGATAGCATTTCGAATGCCGCGCGTCGTCATTGTCGGCGGAGGGTTCGGCGGGTTGAATGCGGCCCGCGCCTTCGCGAATACCGATGTCAGCGTCACGCTGCTCGATCGGCACAACTATCATCTGTTCCAGCCGCTGCTCTATCAGGTCGCGACGGCGTCGCTGTCGCCCGGCGACGTCGCGTCGCCGATCCGCTGGATTCTCCGGCACCAGAAGAACGTCGAGGTGCTGCTCGCCAACGTGCAGGCGATCGACCCGTCCGGCAACCGCGTCTTGATCGACGGCGATCAGTCGGTGCCGTACGACTACCTGGTGCTCGCTTCCGGCGCCGCGCACGCCTATTTTGGTCATCCCGAATGGGCGGAACGCGCGCCCGGTTTGAAAACGTTGGACGATGCGCTCGAGATGCGTCGGCGTGTGCTGCGCGCGTTCGAGGCCGCGGAGCGGGAGCCCGACGCCGCCCGTCAGCGGCGGTTGCTTACATTCGTCATTGTCGGTGCAGGACCGACAGGCGTCGAACTGGCGGGCGCTCTTTCCGAAATCGCGAGGCAGTCGCTCCGGAAGGATTTCCGCCGCATTCATCCCGAATCCGCGCGGGTCGTGCTGGTCGAAGGTGCGCCGTTCGTGCTCGCACCGTTCCCGGAATCTTTGCGCGCAGCCGCGCGACGTTCGCTCGAGCGGCTGGGCGTCGAGGTGCGCACGGGATCGGTGGTCACCGGAATCGACGACGACGGCGTCCTGGTTGGTTCGGAGCGGATCTCAGCCGGCACCGTGCTGTGGGCGGCCGGCGTCGCCGCGTCACCGATCGCGCAGTCGCTCGGGGTGCCGCTCGATCGCGCGGGACGCGTCACGCCGGAACCGTCGCTCGCCCTTGCGGCGCATCCCAACATCTTCGTCGCCGGCGACATCTGCGTGTTCGTGGAAAACGGCAAGCCGCTGCCCGGCGTGGCGCAGGTCGCGATGCAGCAGGGGACCTGCGCGGGGAAGAACATCCTGCGCGCCATTGCCGGACAGCCGCTCGAACCGTTCCGCTACAAGGACTACGGGATCATGGCGACCATCGGCCGGAATTCTGCGGTCGGGGACGTGTTCGGACTGAAGATCTCCGGATTCTTCGCGTGGATCTTCTGGATTTTCCTGCACATCTTCTGGCTGATCGGTTTCCGCAACCGCTTCGTCGTGATGACCGAGTGGGCCTGGGCCTACTTCTCGCTCCAGCGGCGGGTGCGATTGATTACCGGCGGCACGACCGGCACACCTTGACGTATCACGTGGCCGGCGGCGGCACCGCGTTCACACATCCTGGTGAATAATCGGGTTCCCATGAACAAAGACATCGCGTTCGAGATGGCTGTGTCCAGCGTGCGATTCGGCGTCGGCGTGACGCGCGAGGTCGGCATGGACCTGGCCGAGATGGGTGCGAAGCTGGTGCTCGTCGTCACCGACCCGATGTTGGCGAAGCTGCCTCCGGTCCATACCGTTCTCGAGTCGCTCGAGCGCAGCGGGATTTCCCATGCGCTTTACGACCGCGTACGTGTCGAACCAAGCGACGAGTCGTTCCTCGACGCGATCGCTTTTACGAACGCGCGGCCGTTCGACGCCTTTGTTGCGGTCGGCGGCGGATCCGTGATCGACACGGCCAAGGCCGCGAACCTCTACACGACATATCCGCCCGCCGATTTTCTCGACTACGTGAACCCGCCGATCGGCAAGGGCCTGCCGGTCCCCGGACCGCTGAAGCCGCTGCTCGCGATTCCCACCACAGCGGGCACGGGCAGTGAAACGACCGGCGTGACGATCTTCGACTACAAGAAACTTCATGCGAAGACCGGTATTGCGAACCGGCGGCTCAAGCCCACGCTCGGCTACCTGGATCCCGAGAACACGCGCACGATGCCGCCGCAGGTCGCCGCATCGACCGGGCTGGATATTCTCAGCCACGCGATCGAGTCGTTCACGGCGATGCCGTATACCGATCGCCCGCTGCCCGATCGCCCGGCGATGCGTCCCGCGTACCAGGGATCGAACCCGATCAGCGACATCTGGTCGATGCAGGCGCTTCGCATGGTGAACCGGTTCCTCGTGCGCGCGTTCGATGACACGTCGGACGACGAGGCGCGGGCGAATATGCTGCTCGCGGCTTCGTACGCGGGCGTCGGATTCGGCAACGCCGGCGTGCACCTGCCGCACGGCATGTCGTACCCGGTATCGGGAAACGTGAAGAGCTACACGGCGCCTGGCTACGCCGCGGATCATCCGATCGTCCCGCACGGTATGTCCGTGATCCTCAACGCGCCAGCCGTATTTCGATTCACGGCGAGCGCGAACGCCGCACGCCACCTGGAGGCGGCCGAAGCACTCGGCGCCAATGTCGCTGGTGCCAAATCGGAGGACGCGGGGAAGATCCTCGCGGATCGCATCACCTGGTTCATGCAGCGGCTGCAGATGCCCAACGGCCTGAAAGCGATCGGCTATTCCTCGTCGGACATTCCCTCGCTGGTGGAGGGCACGCTGCCGCAGCATCGGGTCACGAAGCTGTCGCCGCGTCCGGCCGGACCTGAGGAACTGGCGCAGCTGTTCGAAGGATCGATGGTGGCCTGGTAACCACGAAACACACGAAACGCGCGAAACACACGACACACGCGAAACGCGCGAAACACACGAAACTCACGACACACACGAAACGCACGAAACGCACGAAACGCACGAAACATCATCTCTAGTCTCGAATCGAGTGACCGGTGACAGTGAGAAAGACATCCTCGAGCGTCGGCAGCACCGTTCGAAAATCGGAGACGCGGATGCCGTTCTCCGAGATGCACTGAATCACGTCCGTCACGAAATCGTCGCCGCGCCCGCGAATGGTGACGTGCCCATCCTGTCGGGAGACCGCATCCACGCAGCGCACCCGCTGGAGACGCTCGTCGGCGCCGGCATCGCTGGTCGAGAGCTCCACCGTCCGCTCCGGACAATGCCGGGCAACGAGGTGCTGGGGCGTGTCGATGTCGATGATGCGGCCGTGATCGATGATCGCCACGCGATCGCACAGCCGCTCCGCCTCCTCCATCAGGTGAGTCGTGAGGAACACGGTCTTCCCGCGCGCGCGGATGCCCCGGACCAGTTCCCAGATCGTCCGCCGCGACTGCGGATCCAGGCCCGTCGTCAATTCGTCGAGAAAGACAACGTCGGGATCGTTGATGAGCGCCAGCGCGATGAACAGCCGCTGCTTCTGGCCTCCCGACAGCGTCATGAACCAGGCGTTCCGCTTGTCAGCGAGCCCCAACTGGTCCAGCAGCCGGTTGGCGTCGACGGTCTTCTTCCGGTAGAGGGATGCCCAGAGATCGACGGCTTCCCAGACCTTGATCCGCTTCTGCAGCTGCGCCTGCTGGAGCTGAACGCCAATCCGCTCCTGGAGCGCGTAGACGTCGCGAACGGGATCCATGCCACAGACCGACACGGTGCCGCGATCGGGGATCCGCAGACCTTCCACGCATTCCAGCGTCGTGGTCTTGCCGGCGCCGTTCGGTCCGATCAGCCCGAAGATCTCGCCGTCGAAAACGTCGAACGAGACGTCGTCGACCGCGACAGTCGACCCGTACGTTTTCCGGCAGCCGGACACCCGAATGACGGGCGGGTTCAACCCGAAATCACTTTCCCGAGACCCACGCCATCCCGTCGGGGCCGTTGCCGGTCTGAATCTTCTTCGTGACCTGCCACGACTTGAGATCGAGGACGGCAATGAAGTTGTCGCCGTTGACCGCGACGTAGGCCACGCCGCCGGACGGCGGCATCAAAATGCCTTCCGGCATCTTGCCGAGCGGAATGCGCCGGACCTCTTTGCGCGCGGGCGCGTCCAGCACCACGATCTCGCCCGCGTCGAGATCCGATACCAGCGCGAACTTCGCGTCCGGAGTCAGCTTGATGCGGTTCGACCGTTTCGTTCCGAGTGCGATGGTCTGCACGACCTTCTTCGACGCAACATCGATAATCGACACGCCGCCGTCGCGCGAGTGCGCGCTCCACACTTCGCGGCCATCGGGCGAGAGGTCGATGCCCTCGGGCCCTTTGCCGACCGGGATCACCGTCTGGGTCCAGGAGCCGTCGGCGCCTTGTTGAATCGCCGACACGCTGTCGCCGCCGATGTTGGACGTGAACAGCGTGCGCGCATCCCGGGTCGGCAGCACCATGTGCGTCGTCGCCTGTCCGGTCTCGAACTGCCAGTCGATCTTGTCGGCCGCCGGGTCGTAGCGCGCGATTTTCTTGTCCGCTTCGGCGGTGAAGTACAGCTTGCCGTTCGCGAAGGCAAGCCCGTGAGGCCTCGACAGGGGCGAGACGTCGATGCGGCGCAGCTCTTTCATCGACGCCAGATCGATCATCGAGATCGTTTTGCCTGGAGCGGGACCGGTGCCGTAGTTCGCCGCGAAGGCGAACCGGCCATCGGTCGACGTCACCAGCTCGTGCGGTCCCTGCCCGACGGGCACGCGACCCACGACATTGCCTGATGCCGGATCGACGATCGCCAGGTTGGCGTCGTCCTTGTTGAGGACGAGCAGTCGTGCGGATGGCGTCTGTGCGGCCGGCGCTGGTCCCACCAGCGCGGACGCGAGTACGACAAGGGCTGCTGCGAGAACTCTGAAAGGCATGGTCATCCCCGCATTGTAGGACCGACGAGGCCGCCGATCATACAACGTGGTCTATCATGACGCCGTGTCGACCGTCGAACTCCATCACGATCTGCGTCAGGCCGTGCGCGACCTGTGCAAGGCATTTCCCGACAGCTACTGGCGCGAGCTCGACGCCGCGCGCGCGTATCCCGACGCGTTCGTCAGGGCGCTGACTGACGCCGGCTACCTCGCAGCGCTCATTCCAGAGGCGTACGGCGGATCCGGACTCGGCATCACCGAGGCGGCGATCATCCTCGAGGAGATCAACAGGAGCGGCGGAAACGCGGGGGCGTGCCACGCGCAGATGTATACGATGGGCACGCTGCTCCGGCATGGATCGGACCCGCAGAAACGCGAGTTCCTCCCGAAGATCGCCACGGGCGAGCTTCGATTGCAGGCGTTCGGTGTGACGGAGCCGACCACCGGATCCGATACGACACAGCTGAAAACCACGGCCACGCGCAAGGGCGACTCGTACGTGGTCCGCGGTCAGAAAGTGTGGATCTCGCGCGCCGAGCACTCGGATCTGTTGCTGCTCGTGGTGCGCACGACGCCGATCGAACAGGTCAAGAAGCGGACGGAAGGACTGTCGATCCTGCTCATCGATCTGCGTCAAGCCGTCGGCCACGGCCTGACGATCCGTCCGATCCGCACGATGATGAACCACGCGACGACGGAGCTGTTCTTCGACGATCTGGAGGTTCCAGCCTCGACACTGGTCGGCGAAGAAGGGCGTGGCTTCAGGTACTTGCTCGACGGGTTGAATGCCGAGCGGATTCTGATTGCCGCCGAATGCGTGGGCGACGGCCGCTGGTTCGTCGAGCGCGCCACACGGTACGCAAAAGAGCGCGTCGTCTTCAACCGGCCGATCGGACAGAACCAGGGCGTGCAGTTTCCGATCGCCCGGGCGCACGTGAACGTCGAGGCCGCGGACCTGATGCGGATTCGGGCGGCGGAGCGGTTCGACCGCGGTGAACCGTGCGGCAGCGAGGCGAACATGGCGAAGCTGCTCGCCGCCGATGCGTCGTGGGAGGCAGCCAATGTCGCAGTGCAAACCCACGGCGGGTTCGGTTTCGCGGAGGACTACGACATCGAACGGAAGTTCAGAGAGACACGCCTCTATCAGGTCGCGCCAATCTCCACGAACCTGATCCTCGCCTACGTCGCCGAGCACGTGCTCGGCCTGCCGAGGTCGTATTGATCGCTCGGTGGAGCGTGAGGGCTTTAGCCCAGCGGTCCTGGCGATCCGCGTGTAGCGCGAAGGCTTCAGGCGAGCGATTCTGTCGCTCCGTGTGGAGCGCGAAGGCTTCAGGCGAGCGATTCCGTCGCTCCGTGTGGAGCGCGAAGGCTTCAGCCGAGCGATGAATCGTCCTCTCAACGGAATCACCGTCGTCTCGGTGGAACAGGCGGTCGCCGCGCCGTTCGCGACGCGCCAGCTCGCCGATCTTGGCGCGCGCGTCATCAAGATCGAGCGCCCCGACGGAGGCGATTTCGCGCGGGGATATGACACCGCGGTCAAGGGACTGTCGAGTTATTTCGTCTGGCTGAACCGATCCAAAGAGTCGCTGACGCTCGATCTCAAACGCCCCGAAGGCGCGGATGTTCTCGGCCGCCTGCTGTCCCGTGCTGACGTGTTCGTGCAGAACCTCGCACCGGGCGCCGCCGACCGCCTCGGGACGGCGACACCGCTGCTCCGCGAGCGTTACCCTCGTCTCGTGGTCTGCAACGTGTCGGGCTACGGTTCGTCGGGACCGTATGCGAAGAAGAAGGCCTACGATCTCCTCGTGCAGAGCGAGGTCGGCCTCGTGTCGATCACGGGAAGTCCGGACTCACCAGCGAGAGTTGGAATTTCGGTCGCCGACATCGCGGCGGGCATGTATGCGTACTCCGGCATCCTGACGGCGCTGCTCGCGCGGACGACGACCGGCATGGGGACGTCGCTCGAGGTCTCGTTGTTCGACGCCCTCGGAGAGTGGATGGGTCAGCCGGCATATTGGGCTGGATACGGCGGCGCTTCACCACCGCGGAGCGGCGCGAATCACGCCTCGATTGCGCCCTATGGTCCATTCCGCGCGGGCGACGGCGGATCGATCTACCTTGGCATCCAGAACGCCCGCGAGTGGACGCGTTTCTGCGCCGACGTGATTGGACAACCCGGGCTGGCCACGGACGAACGGTTCGCCACGAACGTGTTGCGGGTGCGGAATCGCACCGCGCTGCATGCCGTCATCGAATCGGTCTTCTCGACGCTCACGTCGAGCGCTGTCGCGTCGCGCCTCGAGGCCGCCGGTATCGCATGGGCCAGGATGAATTCGGTTAACGAATATCTCGATCATCCGCAGCTGAAGGATCGAGACAGCTGGCGGGACATCGGATCGTCGGCCGGGCCGCTGCGAGCCCTGATTCCGCCGGTCCGGATGGACGGCGTCGAGCCGGCGATGGGCGATGTGCCGGCGCTCGGACAGCACACCGACGCGATCCTCGAAGAACTCGGCATCGCGCGCGACACCGTGGCAGCATGGCGCACACAGGGAGCGATCTGATGGCAGTGAAGCAAGGCTGGACGGGACGCGTGTTCGAGGACTTCAGCGTCGGCGACGTCTACGAGCACCCGCTCGGCCGCACGATTCTCGACGCCGACAACATCTGGTTCACCTGTTTGACGATGAACACCAACCCGATTCATTTCGACGGCGAGTACGCGAAGCAGACGGAGTTCAAGCGACGGCTCGTGAACTCGTGCTTCACGCTGTCGCTCGTGACGGGCCAGTCGGTCACGGACCTGACGATGAACGGCGTGGCGAACCTGGGGTGGGACGAAGTCCGTCTCCCGAATCCGCTCTTCGAAGGAGACACCGTCTACTCGCGCAGCGAAGTGCTCGAAACGCGCGAGTCGAAGTCACGGCCGAAGGTCGGGATCGTCCGCGTGAAGACGACCGGCGTGAACCAGGACAACGTCCCGGTGATCGAGTTCACGCGCACGTTCATGATCTGGAAACGCGGTCACGTCCCTTCCGGCCGGAAGTAGCGCAGACCTTTAGGTCTGCCCTTGCTTGTGTAATGCAGGCCTTCAGGCCTGCCCTTTGCACGACGATCCCGCATGATCACCGAGCGTCCGAGGCGCCTCGCCGGCGCGAGCTATGCCGGGTTGCAACGCTATTCCGTCACGTTTTGCACCGCTTTCAGAAAACCGATCTTCGAGGATCGCGCCGTCGGCAACGAAGCTGCGTCGCAGATCCTGCAAACCGCACGCGAGTCGCAGTTCGACCTG
>DASSGK010000225.1:0-9792 GCA_035693505.1 Vicinamibacterales bacterium | reverse complement strand
CGATCTGGGTCGCGCCCTTCGTCGCCGAATCAGAGTCGACCGTGTTCAAGGAGCACGCCGACTGGTTCGTCAAGGACGCCGACGGGTTGCCGCTGCGATCCGATCGAGTCACGTTCGGCGGCTGGCGGCGGGGACCGTGGTACGTCCTCGACGGAACGCACCCCGCCGTCCAGACGCACTTCGAGCACGTATTCAAGACGATGCGCGCCGAATGGGGGTGTACGTACTTCAAGCTCGACGCCAATTTCTGGGGAGCAATGCACGGCGGCGTCTTCCACGATGCGCGCGCCACGCGCGTCGAGGCATACCGGAGCGGCATGCAGGCGATCCTCCGCGGCGCCGGAGACGCCTTTCTGCTCGGCTGCAATCATCCGGTGTGGCCGTCGCTTGGACTCGTCCACGGTTCGCGCAGCTCGAACGACATCAAGCGCAGCTGGGATCGCGTGATGACGACGGCGCGCCAGAACCTCAGTCGCAACTGGCAGAACGGCCGTCTCTGGTGGAACGATCCCGACGCCGTCGTGCTCTCGGACGAACTGACGGACGCGGAATGCCGCTTTCACGCGACCGCAATGTTCGCGAGCGGCGGCATGATGTTGTCCGGCGACGACCTCACGACGTTGCCGGCGCCGCGCGCGGCGATGCTGCGCAAGCTGCTGCCTCCCACCGGCGTCGCCGCCGAGTTCGACGATGAAACGCTGCGTGTCGGCCACGTGCGGCTGCCGGACGCCGACATGGTCTGTCTGTTCAACTGGGACGACGTCCCCCGAACCCTGACCGTGCGATTGAGGGCAGCCGGCAACGTCACCGACCACTGGACGGGCGAATCGCTGGGCCGCCGCCAGGGCGTCCTCTCGTCCGAAATGGAGCCGCGTTCGGCGCGTCTCCTGCGCACCGCCTGAACCGACCGTTCGTTGACCTGCGTCAATTGGCTTGACCAATCGAGAGGCCCGACGTAAATGGTTGCCAATAGGCCCCGGCAATTGTAGTCTCCCCTCCGCAATCGAACAGGCTCTTACTTTAGCGATACAGTAAGTGCAATTTCTGCCAAATCGCGCAGGAGGTCCGATGGCGGTTCTGAAGCGTCGCGTCGTCGTTGCCGTCCTCGTCGCGCTGGTGACCTGCGTTCCTGTCGACGCCGCCGCGCAGTCGGTATCAGGCAGCATCACCGGCACGGTCGTCGATCAGACACGGCAGCTCGTCCCGGGCGCCACGGTGACGCTCGTGAACGAGCAGACCGCGGACGTCCGCGCCACCTCCTCGAACGAGACCGGCGCGTTCGTGTTCTCCGCGGTCCAACCGGGCACCTATACTGTGCGCGTCGAGCTGACCGGCTTCGCCAGCTTCGAACTGCGAAACGTCGTCGTGCCGGCCAGCGAGCAGGTTCCGGTCGGCCCGCTGCAGCTGAACGTCGGCACGCTGACCGAGACCGTGACGGCGACATCCACCGGCAGCTTCGTGCAGACGCTCAGCTCCGATCGATCGGCGCTGATCACCTCGACCCAGATCGAGCAGGTCGCCGATCGCGGGCGCGACGTCGTGTCGCTGCTGCGTGTGCTCCCGGGCGTCGCCTACCAGACGCCGACCGACGCGCCGGGCGGCAACTTCGGCTCGACCACGCCGAATATCAACGGCACGCGCGCGACCTGGAACACGATGACGGTCGACGGCGTCGTCGGCAACGACCTCGGCAGCCCGCAGATCTTCAGCAGCTCGATCAACTTCGACGCCATCGGCGAAGTGCAGGTGGAGTTGAACAACTACCGGGCGGAGTACGGCCGCAACGGCGGTCCGGTGATCAACATCGTCACCAAGTCGGGGACGAAGGACTACAAAGGGAGCGCCTACTGGTACAAGCGGAACGAGGCGCTGAACGCGAACGATTTCTTCAACAACAAGAACGGCATCGCCAAGCCGATCTACCGGTTCGACACCGTGGGCGGCACGTTCGGCGGCCCTGTGCCGCTGCCGAAGTCCGGCAGGAGCAAGCTGTTCTTCTTCTACTCGTTCGACGGCTTGAAATCGCTGAACCCGCGGCCGCTGCAGCAGGTGACGACGCCGACGGCGCTCGAGCGCGCGGGCGACTTCTCCCAGTCGCTCGACACCAACGGACGGCTGATCATCGTGCGCGATCCGCTGACGGGGCTGCCGTTCCCCGGCAATGTGATTCCGGCCAGCCGCATCAACCACAGCGGCCAGGCGCTGCTCGGCGTGTTCCCTCTGCCGAACGCGCTCGATCGCACCGTGACACGGGGCGCCTACAACTACAACTTTCAAGAAAGCCTCGACGTGCCAAAGCGGCAGAACGTCATCAGGATGGACTTTCATCCGACGCCGAAGGACGCGTTCTACGGCCGGGTGTCGACGTGGTACGGCGACAACCAGGGCTACAACGTGGCGGCCGGAGGCGCGGCGTGGGGACTCGTCAAGCTGCACTATCTGTTCACCGACGACAGCGGCCTCTTCAACTACACCCGCGTCGTCAGCAACACGATCGTGAACGAAGCGTCGGTCTCGATTCGGCACAGCACGGAAAACGGGCCGCCGCTGAGCGACGCGGATCTCGCGGGCATCACCAAAGGGCAGACCGGCTTCACGCTCGGCCAGCTGTTTCCGTCGATCAACCCGCTCGGGATCATCCCGCAGGCGCGCTTCACGGGCGTGACCGGCGCGGCGGCGATCACCTACGACGGCCGCACGCCGCTCACCGGCGACGACAAGCTGTATACGTTCAACGATACGCTGACGATGGTCCGCGGCACGCACACCTTCAAGGCCGGCATGTATTTCGAACACGTGCGGAACGAAGAAGGCCCGACCGCGACGTTCGCAGGACTGTACGACTTCAGCAGCACGGACGCGAACAATCCAGGCAACACCGGCTCTGCGTACGCGAACGCGTTGCTCGGAAACTTCACCTCGTACACCGAATCGACGACGCGGCCGGGCGGCGGCGGCCTGGCGAACGTGGCCGAATGGTTCGTGCAGGATACGTGGCGCCTGACGCCGAAGCTGACGCTCGACTACGGTCTGCGGCTGGCATGGTACACACAGTACCGCCACGAAACCGGCGGCGCGTCCGCCTTTTCGCTGGATCGGTACAGCGCTGCGAAGGCGCCGCGGCTGTACTTCCCCGCGCTCGTCAACAACGTCCGAGTGGGCAAGGATCTCGTCACGGGTGCCACCGTGCCGGCGGTGCTCATCGGCGCGCTCGTGCCAGGCACCGGCGATCTGAACAACGGCATCGTGCTCGGAACAGACAGTTCGTATCCGGCCGGCTTCAAGGATCAGGCTCCGCTGCTGCCGGAGCCGCGAGTCGGATTTGCCTACGACCTCAGCGGCGACGGCCGGACGGCGGTTCGGGGCAGCTTCGGGTTGTTCCACAACACCCGCTTGTCGGGCAATGTGAACTGGCAGGCGACGCGCAATCCGCCGCTGCAGCTCAACCCGCAAATCTTCTACGGATCGATGGACACGCTGCTGCAGTCGACCGGCTACAACTTTCCGAGCGACGTGCAGGGGTTCGAGAAGGAGACGAGGACGCCGACGCTCTACGGCTACTCGGTCGGCGTCCAGCGCGACATCGGCTGGGGCACGGTCGTCGACGCCGCCTTCGTGGGATCGCAGTCGCGCAACCTGCTGCAGACCCGCAACCTCAACATCGTGCCGTACGGAGCGCACTTCCTCCCGGAGAATCAGGATCCGACGCGCGCGAACGTCGCACTGCCCGACAACTTCTACCGGCCTTTCCCCGGCTACGCCAACGTCTGGTTCTTCGAGAACTCCGGTAAGGCCGACTACCAGGCGCTGCAACTGCAGGCGAACCGCCGGTTCAAGAAAGGGCTGCAATTCGGCGTCGCCTACACGCTGTCGCGGTCGCGCGACTACTCGTCGAACAACGAGACGGGCACCGGTGTGAACATGCAGATCGCCACCTACCAGAACCCCGACACGTGGAACTGGGGGCTGTCCTCTTACGACCAGACGCATGTCGCGGTGATCAACTACACATGGGATCTGCCGCGGGCCAGCGCGCGCTGGAGCAACGCGTTCACGCGCGCCGTGCTCGACAACTGGCAGTTCTCCGGCCTGACCACGCTGGCGAGCGGGACGCCGGTGTATGTGACGTTCACGACCGTGGACGGCGCCGACATCACGGGTGGAGGTGACGTGACCCGGTTCAACGGCGGTCCCGGCGCGGTGACTCCGACCGCGGGCAGCGGCGTACCGAATCTCGTCGGCGATCCGAACCTCCCGTCAAGCGAGCGCAGCCTGACCCAGTGGTTCAACACGGCGGCGTTCGCGCGGCCGGCGAAGGGCGATCCGGGAAACTCGCCGAAAGACGTGATTCGCGGGCCGGGCGTGACGAACTCGGATGTCACGCTGTTCAAGAACATCCCGTTCGGCGCATCGGGCCGGAAGCTGCAGCTGCGGTGGGAGATCTACAACGTCTTCAACCAGGTGCAGTTCGCGACCGTGGACTCGACCGCCAGGTTCGACGCGGCCGGCAATCAGGTGAACACGCGATTCGGGCAGGTCATTACCACCCGGGCGCCCAGAGTCATGCAGGTCGCCCTCCGCGTGGTGTTCTGATCCGCGGAGGACGACACCAAGAACCGATCTATCCCAGGAGGTTCCGATGCGAATCGTTGTTCCTCTCGTCCTCGCGCTGGCCCTCGCCGCTTCATCAGACGCGCAGACCATCCGCGGCACCATCACCGGCACAGTCACCGATTCGACCGGCGCCGTCGTGCCCGGCGCCACCGTGGTGATGACCCACTCCGCCACCGGGGTGACCACCTCCGCCGTCTCCAATCCGCAGGGCACCTACACCATCCCGCTGCTGCAGCCCGGCATCTACGACGTGAGCGTCGACCTGCAGGGCTTCAAGAAGTACCTGCGATCCGGCGTGGTCATCGAGGTAGCGCAGACGACCCGTCTCGATGTCTCGCTGCAGGTGGGAACGCTCAGCGAACAAGTCCAGGTGACCGGCCAGTCGCCTCTGGTACGCAGCACGACCGCGGAGCTCGGCCAGGTGATTCAGATGAAACAGATTCAGGCGCTGCCGCTGAACGGGCGGTTCTTCGAGCACCTGATCACCATGACGCCCGGCGCGATGCCGTTTTACAGCCGCGGCGACTCGGCCGAGAACGCGTCCGCCGCCGGCGCCCGGATCGCGACTGCCCACTCGGTGAACGGCATGCCGTGGTCGGGCAACAACTACCTCATGGACGGTGTTGCGAACAACGAGCCGCAGAACGCGTACATCAACATCACGCCGCCGCTCGAAGCGATTCAGGAGTTCAAGGTCCAGACCAACAATCCGACTGCGGAGTTCGGCGTCTTCGGCGGAGCGGCGGTGAACCTGACGATCCGATCCGGCACCAACCAGCTTCACGGATCCGCGTTCGACTACTGGCGTGACGACAAGCTGAGCACGAAAACCTACTTCGCCCCGACCAAGGCGCCCTACACCTCGAACCAGTTCGGCGGCACATTCGGCGGGCCGATCGTGAAGAGCCGCGCCTTCTTCTTCGGCGACTACCAGGGGCTGAGACTCGACGCCGGCCGTACTCAGACTCTCACCGTGCCGACCGCATTGATGCGGCAGGGCAACTTCAGCGAGGTCAGCAACCGGATCTTCGATCCGACGACCGGGGCGGCATACGCCGGCAACGTCATCCCGGCAGGCCAGATCAATCCGATCGCACAGAATGTGGCGAACATCTACCCGGTGCCGAACCTGCCGGGCCTGGCGAACAACTACGTCGAGAACAACGTGGTCTCGCAGAAGGTGAACGCCGGCGACGCCCGCGTTGACTACTCCATCGGCAACGGGGGATTGGCGTTCGGCCGCTACTCGCTCTCACGACGCGGCTACGACGAGCCGGCGCCCGGCAACATCTTCATGGGCGCGAACAACTCCGACTCCGAGAACTACAACGGCGTGCTCGGCTACACGAAACCGATCGGCGGCAACAAGTTCTACGAACTGCGCTTCGGCTACAACAAGTACTTCACGCACCAGTTCGCCGAGGACGCCGGCATAGACGAGAACAACATCCTCGGCATCCCGAACGGCAACCTCCCAGCGTATCCGGAGACAACCGGTATCGCCAGCTTCAGGCCATCGGGCTTCAGCAACACCGGCTCGCCGGGCACCACCAACGCCATCCGTGTGGGGCGCCAGTTCCTGCTGACCAACAACTTCTCATGGCTCAAAGGCGCGCACGCCTTCAAGTTCGGCGAGGATCTGCGGTTCTATCGCGGCGCGGTCACCAATCCGCAGACGCAGCCGCAGGGACGGTTCACCTTCGACGGCAACTACACCAGCAACCGTGGAGCGTCGGGTACCGGCTACTCCTTCGCGAGCTTCATGCTTGGCTATCCGAACCTTGTTCAGCGCGACGTCGTGAACACCGATCCGGTGGTCACCAACACGTTTCTCGGCCTTTTCGCTCAAGACGATCTGCGCGTCAACCAGAAGCTGTCCGTACAGCTCGGCCTGCGCTGGGATCTGATGACGCCACCCGTGCAGGTCAGCAACCGGCAGTCGAACTTCAACCTCGCCGACGGGCTGATTCACCTCGCGTCCGACAGCGACCGCACCGCCGGAGTCGACACCCACTACGACTACTTCGCGCCGCGACTCGGCCTCGCGTACTCACCCGACAACGGCCGGACGGCTGTGCGTGCGGCGTTCGGCGTCAGCTACTTCGCCGACAATTTCGGCGCCAACGGCGGCACCAACGAGCGCAACTATCCGTTCTTCCAACAGATCGATCTGACGACGCCGACGACGTTCGTGCCGTTCCGGAGCATCAGCGACGGTCTGCCCACATTCGGTCCGGTGGTGCTCTCACCCACGCTGACGCCGCCGGCCGGCTTCGCGGTGTTCTACATCCCGCAGCACTTTCACGCCGACACGGCGAAGATGTGGAACGTCGGCGTCCAGCGCGAGATCGGCTGGAACACGATGGTGGACGCGAGCTACGTCGGCACGCGCGGGACCAACCTGTTCCGCAGCTACAACATCAACGTGCCCGATCCAGGGCCGGGCGCCGTGCAGCAGCGGCGCCCGTATTTCGCCATCGCGCCGACGATCACGACCATCAATCAGCGCGACGGCGACGGCAAGTCCTGGTACAACGCTCTGCAGCTGAAAGCGGACAAGCGCTTCTCCCACGGTCTGCAGATGCTCGTTTCGTACACGTACTCGAAGACCGAGGACAATTTCCTGGGTGCCAGCCTGGCGCCCGGTCTGGCTGACTTGCGTACGCCGTCATCGGGCACCGGCGGCAGCAAGATGCTCGATATTCCGAACCTCTTCGTCGTCAGCTGGACGTACGAGATCCCGGGCGCAAAGGGGAGCAGTGCAGCGATGAGGCGGCTGACGGAAGGGTGGACGGTCAGCGGCATCACGAACTATCACAGCGGCGACCCGCTCGACATCCGCGTCGGAAGCTCGCAGCTGAACAACGGCGCCGGGAGCAGCGCGAACTTCCCGAACGTCACCTGCAGCGGCATCGGCACTCCAGGCACCGTGGACAAGTGGTTTGACACCGGCTGCTTCGTGGACCCGGCGCTGTACCAGTTCGGGAACTATCGTCCGGGCGATGCGCGCGGCCCGAGCGTCTTCAACACCGATTTCTCAGCCGCCAAGCGGACCGCCTTCGGCTCGCGCTCGCTTGAAATCCGCCTCGACGTCTTCAATCTCTTCGACCGCGCGCATTTCGCCAATCCTGGCCTGACGTTCGGGACGTCGGCGTTCGGCACGATCAGCGCCACACGACTCACATCGCGCGAAGCGCAGCTCGGGTTCCGCTTTCTGTTCTGAGGTGAAGAAGAAACGCCAAGGTCGCTAAGGCACGACCATCAGGCGGATGGTGGAATCGGCGTGGCGCCGGTCGCACTGGACGTGTAGCACGCCTCGACGACGGCCATGGTTCTGATCGCGTCGTCGACGGAGCTGACGAGCGCACTGTCTTCGCCGGCCACGAAACGCTGCAGGTTCGACATCGGTCCTTCGAAGGCGCTGGTGAACCACGAGCCGCGCAGCGGCACGTGCGTCCACCCGCCGCCGCGGGCGATCTCCATCGTGTCAGCGGGCCCGGCGGGGTAATCGAGGTTCACGCCCCAGGTGAGCCGTGCTGCGCCGTCCACACCCTCGATCATCATCTCAGAGGAACGGTAGCGCGGGCCGGCCCGGTGCGTATGGTTCATCGTCAACGAGCAGCGCACGCGATCGCCGTAATCCAGGATGATCGAGCTGCGCGTGTCGGCAAAGGCCGGCGTCGAGGGATGCCCCACCACGCGACAGTACACGCCGCGCGGTTCACCGACGAGCCATCGAATCGCATCGAGATAGTGGATGGAGTGATAAGGAACCTCGAGGCGCGGCACCGTCTCGAGGAACGGCCAGCGGTGCCACGGCTGATCGATGACGATGCGGACATCGACGTCGACGATCGCGCCGAGATCGCCGCGGGTCAGCAGGTTCCGGAGCACGAGGACGTTCGGGCTGAACCGGAGCTGGAAATTGACCGCCGCCGTCAGGCCGCGATCACGGCAGCACGCGTGGATCGCCCGGGCCGCCGCAAGATCCGGCCCCATCGGTTTCTGGATCAGGACCGCGGCCCCGCGTGGCAGTTGCGCGAGAATGTCGAGGACCTGATCGCCGGGCACGGCGAGGTCGAAGACGGCGCCAGGCGCCGCCGCCGCCGCGCTGAGCGTGGGGAAGACGGTCTCGATCGCAAAGGCATCCGCGGTCGTGCGCGCGACGGCCGCCTGCCGGTCGAACACGCCGGCGACCGGCAACTCCAGCGCGCGGTACGTCGGCAGGTGCGCGGCCCGGACGATCCCTCCGGCGCCGATGATCACGATGGGCCGCGGATTCGCCGGTCGCGGCCATGCCTGAATGGATGCGGGGCCTGGCACGGTCAGGCGATCATACTCGGCGTGTGGCGGAGGCGAGCGTCACGAGCTGAGCACTCCGCCGTCGATCGGGTAAGCCTGGCCCGTGACGAACGCGGCTTCGTCCGAGCAGAGGTACAGCGCGAGCGCCGCCACTTCCTGGGGCGTGCCCATGCGGCCAATCGGCTGGTACGCGTCGAGCACGCGTCGCATCTCCTCCTGGCGGTCCGGATAGTGCTTGCGAAGGTAGCCGTCCACGAACGGCGTCTGAATGCGGGCCGGGCAGATGCAGTTGCATCGGATCCCGCGTTTCACGTAATCGACGGCAATCGACATCGTCATCGTGTGAACGGCGCCCTTGGTCATCGAGTAGGCAAAGCGCTCCGGCACGCCGACCAGCGACGCGATCGACGCCATGTTGAGGATGACGCCGTGTCCCTGAGGCAACATGATCTCGAGGGCGGCCTTCGCGCACAGGAAGACGCCGCGTATGTTGACGGCGTACAGCCGATCGAGATCCGCGGCGGTTGTCTGTTCGATCGTGCCGACATGGGCGATGCCGGCGTTGTTGACGAGGATGTCGAGCGATCCCAGTTCCGCGGCGATGCCGGTGAACGTCGCGGCGACGTCGTCAGGCTGGGCGACGTCGCATCGGCGCGCCATCGCGTCGCCGCCGCTGGCGGCGATCGAGGCCGCGGTGGCGTCGGCTGACTCGTTCAGGTCGAGAATGACGACGCGGGCACCCTGGCGGGCGAAGAGTACGGCAATCGCGGCGCCGATCCCCGACCCGGCCCCCGTGACCATGGCGACCTTCCGGCTCAGATCAAACAAGCACGCAAAATACCACAGACGTCGTTATCGATTTCGTCCGTCTTGAAG
>DASSGK010000224.1:0-2362 GCA_035693505.1 Vicinamibacterales bacterium | reverse complement strand
ATCCTGATCCATCGTCACGCGAACCGCGCCTTCGCCGTACGACGAGGCAAGGTCGGCAAGCACACGCATCTGCTGACCGGTGAAATCGCCCAGCGGAATCGTCGCGAGTACGGTGACGTATCCGGCCTGCCGCTGCGGACTGACATTCGACGTCTGCCAGCGCGTGAAATCTTCGTCGCGGCTGTTCAACACCGGGATGACGACCGGTGTAATGCCTGGTCCCTTGACGTCACTCGACATCACGCGTGAGGCGATCGCGCTCTCGTCCGGGGCGCTTATGCGGGGCGCGTTCGGCGCCGGCTCGACGGCCGGTGTGTCGATCTCGAGCGTCGGGACTTCGCCGTTCAGACGGATTTTGGCGAGCTCCTGCTCGTAGATGCCCTTCCAGCGTCCCCAACCGAGCGACTTGATCATGAACTTCGTGCGGTTTCGCTGCTTGTGCTGGTAGTCGCCGTACTTGTGGAACACGCGCAGCACGGCGTCCGCCACGCGGAAAATTTCCGAAGCCGGGAGGAACTCGTGAATCACGCCGGCTTCGATGCACATGATCGCCGTGCCGCCGCCAGCGGTGACGCGGAATCCGCGGCCGCCGTTCGGGCTCGTGCGTGCGGTAAAAGCGAGGTCGTTGATGTGCGTCGCGATGTGATCGACGGCGCAGCCTTCGAACGCGATCTTGAACTTGCGAGGCAGTGACGAGCTCAGCTTGTGACGCAACAGATACCGTGTCATCGCCTCGGCGTACGGCGTCACGTCGAAGAGTTCGTCCGCCCCTACACCCGCGAATGGGCATCCGGTGATGTTCCTCACCGAGTTGCCGCACGCTTCGCGCGTCGTCAATCCCGATTCGGCAAGTTCCTCCAATGCCGGCGGAACATCGTGCAGCTTCACGAAGTGAAACTGGATGTTCTGCCGCGTCGTGATGTGACCGAAACCCCGCGAGTATTTCTCGCCGACGCTGGCGAGCGCGTACAGCTGCGCCGACGTGAGCACGCCCTGCGGAACCTTGACGCGAAGCATCTGCGCGTCTTCGGCCTGACGCTGTCCGTAGGTGCCCCGCACGAGCCGGAAGGCGCGCCACTGGTCGGGCGTCAGTTCGCCGCGCTCGTATTTCTCGAGCACGCTGACGAACTCATCGATGTCCGCCTGTTTGGCGAAACTCAGCCGCGCGCGGCCGTAGGTGGTTTGTTCGTCGACGGCTGACATAGGGCCTCCGCTACCGATACCACTTCTCCGACAACGATTGTTCCGGGGGAGGAGCGGTCGGAACTATCAATCGTCGCACGTTTCAGCGCCAGATCGTCAAGTGTGCCTCGCCATGCCTGCTGAGCGGGCCGCGACCCGTCGACGACCAGCGCCGCCGGCGTCCCACCCGGCCAACCCCGCGACAGGAGATGCTGGGCAAGCGCGGCGCTCCGCGCCACACCCATAAGAATGATCAGCGTCGTCGCCCCGGGAGTGAGCGCCGCAGTCGCCGCGGCGAACGTGTCTTCGTCATGGCCACTGACAACCAGAAAAGATGACGCAAGGCCGCGATGTGTGACTGGGATGCCGGCCAGCGCCGGTGCCGCAATCGCGCTGGTCACACCCGGCACGACGTCGAACGACACGCCAGCCGAGGCGAGCGCCAACGCCTCTTCTCCGCCGCGTCCGAGGACGAACGGATCGCCGCCCTTCAGGCGGACGACGCGGCGGCCGCGGCGCGCGGCACGAATCATCAAGGCGTTGATCTTGTCCTGCGTGAGCGCGTGGCGTCCCTGGCGTTTGCCGACGAAGAACCGCTGGGCGTGTCTCGCATAGCGCAAGATCTTCTCGTCGATCAGCGCGTCGTACAACACGAGGTCGGCGGCACGCAGCTTGGCGATCGCTTTGCGCGTCAAGAGCCCGGGATCGCCTGGACCGGCGCCGACGAGCGCAACACGACCAGGGCTCAGGCCTGAGGGCTGAGGGCCAGTGAGCGTTAAGCCGTCAGCCCTTTGCCCTTCGTACAGCCGATTCAGCGCCTCGAGTAGCAACGGCCTTCGCGCATCCATCGGAATGCCGTCGGCCTTCCACTGCTTCCGCTGATGCCGCGCTTCACGGATCCACTTCGCGAGGTCGCGCCGCGGGAGCAATTCGTCGAGGCCTTGGCGGATCAACGCGGTGAGACCGGGCGCGTCGCCGCTCGTCGAGATCGCAATCGTGACGCCTTCGCGCCGGATGACGCCGCTCAGAAAGGCCGAGGCGTTCGCGGGATCGTCGACGGCGTTCACGAAAATCCGACGCTCCTCTGCAGCCGCGGCCACCTGGCGATTTACTTCGGGTGTGGCGGCCGCAACCACGAGCCACGCGCCGTCGAGATCGGCCGCTGCAAACGGACGGCGCT
>DASSGK010000223.1:0-10229 GCA_035693505.1 Vicinamibacterales bacterium | reverse complement strand
GCGCGCGGCCGATCCCGACGCGAAGAGGAAGCTGTTGCCGATGAAGAGGACCGACGTGCCGGCGGCGGCACCGGTCGTGCCGAGCGTCAGCATCACCGCGGCGGCCAGCGCCGCACCCGATCGAATCGTTCTGGATCGCATGATCACTTCCCCGCCACGCAGGCGAAATTTCCCGCGTCGTTCATCTCGCCCGATCCCTTGTACTTGGCGACTTGAGGATATGGACAAAGCGGACGCTGGAACGCCACGCCCTTGGCGGGATCGCCATCGATGTACTTGGTGCCGATAATCTGCGCGGGTGCGGTGCCGCTCTCGACCCAGCGCTCCAACGCTCGAAGCGCATCGTGGTCGGCATCGCGCTGCGACGCCGGCGCCGGCTGCGAGGTGCCGAACGCGATCGGACCGGGACCGCCGGAGCAGTGATACAGGCCCGGCACCAGGAACGCGCGATAGAAACTCTGCGCCTTCGCGAGCCCCTTCTGCATGCTGACCACGCTCTCGAAGTAATCGATGCCGTTCTGCGCCGGAATCAGCGGGTCGGCGGCGCCGTGGTAGTAAATCAACTTGTGACCGAGCTTGCGGAACTCTTCGAGGTTGGGGCTCGTGGCGTTGGTGACCGGCCCCAGATCCTCGTCGGCCCGCTGCACGTCCTTGTCGAAGTCGAACGTCGGGTAGGGCCAGTCCGGCTTGTGATAGAAGGCGTAGCCCCAGAAATCGTACGAGCTCACGCCCGATTTCGTCGTCTTGTTGATGACGGTATTCGCCGCCCAACCCATCTCGCCACCCGGATAGAGGCCCGGATAGAGGCGTTTGCGGGTCCGCGGGTTGGTCGGGCCTTCGTAGATTTTCTTGACGGCACCCACCTGCGCGGCCGTGAGACAGGTCGGCGAATCACCGCTCTTGCACTGCAGCTTCGCCGGGTCGAAACGGCAGCGCGCCGGATCGCTGACCAGGCCGTCGGTGGCGCCATCGAGCGCGTCACACGCCTGCAGCGTCGCATCCTGCAGCAGCTGCAGTTTCTCTTTCGACAGGTTCGTCTCCGGCGTGCTCGTCACGACGCCGTTCCAGACTTCGCTCGCCATCTGATGCGTCCAGTAGTTGGCGGCGTCGCCGGCGAGAATCCCGTCGAAATCGTCTGGATAACGCTGCGCCTCCATCAGGCCCTGTTTGCCGCCCGTCGAACATCCGGTGTAGTACGCCCGCTTCGCCTGTTCGGTGTAGAACGCCTGCACGATCGCCTTCGCATTCACCGTCGTCATGTGCAGCGCACGATAGCTGTAGTCAATCAGCCGTTCGCGATCCGCGAGCCAGACTGGTGACTCAGTGGACGTGTGGCCGGTGTCCGTGCTCGCGGCGGCGAAGCCGTCGCGCAGCGCCGACGCCAATGCTGGATAACTAATCGTTCCCGCGAGGCCGCCGTTTCCGACGACCTGCAGCTTGCCGTTCCAGTTGGCGGCCGGCAGCCAGACTTCGAAATGGATGGTGGAATGCGGCGTCGGCGCGAGCACGCCGTGCACCTGACAAAACGCCGGCACGTCCGCCGATCCGCGGCCGCCCCGGCCGCCGGGAGGCGTAAACGGACCTGCCTCGACGGCCTTGCTCGAGCTGATCGTCGTGTCCGCCAGCTTGAGACTGGCCAGCTTTTCGCACTCGGGTCCGGACCCCACTGGCGCCAAGACCGGCGCGGGAGCAGTCGGCGTCGCCGCAAGAACCACCGTGGGCAATACCGCGGCGAGCGTGTGGAGGAAGAAGCGTCTCATCGGATCACTCCAGTCATCGGAAGCGACGCTATTGTAGCTGGATGCTACGGCCCGGCGAGGCGCATAAGGAACTCGTAGACGACGCGATCACCGGCGGGCCACCCATTTGACCGCCCGCTGTTCGAGGTAGGAGTAGAAGGGGTTCGACGATACGCGCATCAAGACGTCCACCGGTGCGACCAGTACATCCCGTTCGCCGCGCGGGCTGAGCGTTCCGAGATGCACGATGGCGCCGAGACTTTCATCCGGTGAGCGGCCGTACACCGGATCGCTCGGCGAGAACGGCAAGGCGATGTGAGAAAGAGAGAACGTGTCAGACGGCCACGCCAGGTCCGTCGGCGTCTCGGTCACCTCGGACACACCCGCCTCTCCCGAACGCGCGACGAGATTGAGCGACTGCTGATTGAGGTTCGTCATGACGGTCAGGCGGAAGCGTCGCTCGCTCCGCTGCATCAGCCGGTTCAACAGCTCGCGATCCGACGATCGCATGAACGGATCGAGGCCGGCGAGGCGATTGATGTCGAAGACGACGAGCTCGCTGCCGTTCGCCGGCAGCTTCGCATGGAACTGTGTCACGACCGCGCGGGCGTCCACCGTCGCATCGACGAGGGACTGGAACGTCAGCACCGGCGGCATCCCGGCGAGGCGGCCGTCCGCCGCGAGCGTGTCGACCTGGCGCTGCAGCGCGGCGGTCAGCACGGCGGTCTGCACGGCCGCGTGCGTCGGAAAGGAATTGAACTTGAACGGGTTGTATTCGGGGATGACGTCGAGCCACTTCGTCTTCTCGAAGTACGGGAGCACACCCAGCGCGCCCACCAGGCGCGCGAGGCCTGCGAATGCGGAAACGCCGATCATCGGCGAAATCAGCACCAGCCGATCCGCGCGCGGCAACGACGAATCTTCGATCGCGTCGAGCGCGTACTTCACCGAGAGCGCGCCGCCGTTCGAATAGCCGATCAGCGTCAACGGCACGCCGGCGCCAGCGCGCGCGCGGAGATGACGCACGCCCAACCGCACGACCGCGTTCCAGTCGGGCCACGACGCATCGGTCAGGCCGCCGGGAACGGCACCGTGACCCGGCATCCGGGGTGCGAGCACGTAGCACCCGTCGGCGTGCAGCCGTTCGGCGATGGCGCGCATGCTGTACGGCGAGTCGGTCAGGCCGTGAATCAACAGGACCGCGCACGGCGCGGGTGCTGGCGCCGCCATCTCGAACGTGCGGTTCCAATCGCGGCTCAGACGCGACGGACTGGCCCTGCCGCCCCTGTCGTAGCGATTGACGGCCAGACGCTCCTCGGGCGCGAGGCGATCTTCGATCTCGGCCCGCACCTGCTCGAAGACTTTCTGTTCCCGCGCCAGATATTGATCGAGCGTGAAATCAGGCCCGACGTCCCGCGCATGCACTTCCGCCGCGGGCACGAGGCGGTGCCACGGTTTCAGATCGGGAACGCGCGATCGGGCGTTGACCGCGGCTCCCACGACGCTGGCGGCGACGAGGAATGCGGCGAGGATCGCGAGCCGGAGCATCCACTTGAACGCGAATCGCATCGCTGCGCCGCCGCTCCTCACACCCGTGCGCGCGTGGCAGGACAGCCGTCGACGAAGGTCCGCTTGATCGCCTGCGGTGTGGCGATGCGCCTGAAGAATCCCTCGAGATAGTCCTTCATCTCGCTCTTGTTCACGGCAGTCAAACCGCTGACGGCATCGATCGCTGCGAGCATCTCTCCCTTGTGCGTCCGAAACGATTCGGCGGCGGCGTTGAACTCGTCGACCGTACGGCACGGTCCCCGATAGAGCCGCTCGGTGACACCGCGCAGGTGCAGACGATCGTCGGGAGCGGCATACACGGGGTTCACCATGCCTGAGAGGTCGAAGTCATAGGGCACGGGATAGAACCGGCGCTTCTTGTCCGCCACGATCACCACGTTGTGCAGCGCCCAGATCGAGTAGTCCGTGTTTCCCAGCATGTACTCCAGCATCATCGTCGTGGTGAGGGCGGCCTTGTCGAAATCGTTGAACACCATGTGCGGCACCCGAACCTCGCGTCCTTCCAGGCGACGCGCCACGTCGTTCTCGTGTTCCAGGAAAAGCGCGTTGTGCGTGGCCACGGTCTTGCCGGTCATGGAGTCGACGTAAGTCGCTCGCGCCAGGCGGGCCCTGAACGACAGCGGCGTCACGAGGTTCGCGAGCTTGTAGGCGAGGTACTCGCGAATCACGTACTGGTCGAAGTCAGGTTCGTTCCGGCAATGCGTGCCGAGCTTGAGCGTGGTCTGGCCGTCGAAGATGGTGCCGACAACGCTCTCCCCCGGGAAGTCCAGCTTGATCGGCACGAAGTCGCATGTCTTCGATTTGAGGCGCAGGTGGCCGCGCGATCCGAGTTTGACGGGGATGGACGTGCCCTCTACCGTCATCACGCCTTGGAACTGCTTCGCGTTGTTCGGCGTGCGCTCCTTGTTGATCAGGGCGAAGTCGGCGCTCAACGTGAATTCAACCGGCGGGCCGTCCTGGAAGAGTTTCCGATTCTGCGCGCCGATCGCGCGCGCGTGCAGAGCCTCGTCCTCGGGCCAGGGCTCGCTCGACATCGGCGGCTTCCGTGGCCGCGCCGTGCCAGAGTCCTGGGCCCGCATCGCCGGCGCGCCCAGCGCCAACGCGACGAGCACGGACACACCGAGACGGCGCAGCATGGCTCCTCCTGGTCGGTGGAACTGGCGATCGGCGGCCATGTTAGCACCGGCTGCTTACGGGAACTGTTGCGGGACGGGAACGGATGTGGCTGGCGCCTCTGGAAACGATTGACGTAGCCGCCGCACTAGTCAGCGGACGTCAGTCCTTCATGCGGACCGAGAAGTCCGGCTAAGCCGGACACCACCAGAAACGGAAGAGTGGGACTCGCCTTATGCAGACAGCAGTTTCCCCCAGAGACCGCGGCGGCGTGACCGGGTTGCCCTGCCCCCGGTGCCAACATCCAAAAACCAACCTGCTGGATGCCACCAGCCAGCTGGCGCTCGTCAACTACTACGGCTGTAAAAGGTGCGGGCTCGTGTGGCACCGGCCGAAGAGCGGAGATGGCCGCGTCAGCCTGACGACGATGGGCGATTTGCAACGACCGTAGGAAACCCCGCTCAGCGCGGGGCGGCCTGCAAGAGCTTCGTTTCGAGCGCGGCCCGATAGTTCTTCTCGATGTATTCCACGCCGTCGGCGGTGATGGTGACGTTCATGTTGTCGCCGCGGCTGATGAGCTTCTTCTGCAGTAGGAACCAGATCGTGAACTCGAGGTGCTCCCGAGGCCTGCCGCTGATCTCTTCCAGGTCGTGCTGCGGCAGCGACGGCTCGTAGGGTTCGGTCCGCCTGCGCGTGTACAAGACCTCGAGAATCGTGAGCCTGACCACCTGCTCGGCGTCGAAGTCGTTATCGGACCGGCGTGACTGCGAGACGAGCTGCCATCGCTGCTGCCGCCGCCGCTCGTGCACGATGTCGTACTGCGCCCGCTTTTCCGGATCGCTCAGGACCTGATAGGCCTCGGTAATCTCGCGAAAGCGCCCCTCGTCGCCCGTTTCCTGATTGTCGGGATGAAATCGCGGCGCCAGCAACCGGTAGACGCGATGAATCGTTTCCGGCTCGGCGTTGGCGCTGATTTGAAGGCGCTCGTAGAAATCGCTGTCGTTTGTCCAATCCATTGACATCCACCCTCTGCGGACACGCGTTGCAGAAGGTATCGGCGTGAGGAGTGCGTACGTGGAGGTACCGCGAACGCCGGCGGCGTCACGTTGTGCAGCGGCGGGAAGCCGCGTGTTCGGCTATCAAGGCTTCGCGTCCGGCAGCGCCACAGTCGGAACGGTGTTGAACGGCTTCGCCCCTGCCTTCTTCCACGCATCGTATCGAAGGCGCAGCGTCTTCACCGGATTGGCGTTCTCGGTCGGCGTGATGTCCTCGTCCGTCACGCGGATGTAGGCGTAGTACGTGCCCTGATTGAACGACCTCTCGGTCACATCCCCCTTGTTCGCGATCACGATGTACGCGACGTGCGCGGTCTTCCCGTCGCATGGAGCATTCGGCTTCGGCTCGGTCTCGCAGTTGCACCGCTTGTCGCCGCCCTTCGCGTCGGCCGCCTCCATGGCCGCCATGACGTGATCCGCCAGCGTGCCTTTCGCGCGCGTGAACGCGAGCGCGGCCTCGTACATCACCTGATCGCTGAAGAGCGTGTTTCCCTGCACCTGGAAGTAGTAGCTGCCGACGTGGCCGGGAACGAACAGCGACGCCGTCGAATTGCCGCTGCCGTTGTGACCGGCCGAGCGTCCCTGCATGTCGAGAATGCCGAACTGACGCCGTTCGATATCCGGATCCATGTGCAGGATCTCGATGATCTTCGCCGGGTCGGTCCCCTTCTTGAGCTCCTCGAACACGGTCATCTGGTTCCGATGTGTATTGTCTGCGCCAGCCTGACACGCGGCGACGCCGACACCCGGAACGATCACCGCCTGCAGATCCATGAGATCGCGTGAGCCGAGTGGCTGGCGTTTCGGAAATCCCGCCTGCGCCACACAGGTCGCCGATGCGACGATGACCTGGCCGGTGTTCTTGTCGATGGCGATGACCGACCAGGTCGCCCACGCGGGCGAGTGCGCGGCCACCACCATGCCCAGCGCGAGCAGCGCTCTCTTCATTCGCGCTCCTCTACGCTTTCGGGATCGTGCCGCCCGGTGTGAGATGGTCGACCGCCTGCGGCAGCACCTGCGAGAGCTTCTGCAGCAGGTCCTCGACCGATAACCCCGATTTCGCGGACAGCTGCTGCAGGAGATCCGGGCCGAGCACCTGATGGACCTGCGAAGGCGAGACCGGCTGATTGGTGCCGGTTCCAACCCACGATTTGACTGTGTCCCCGAGGCCGTTCTTCTCGAATTCGCTCACGACGCCCTGCAGGCCGCCGTGCTGTTCCAGGATGCCGTTGACGACGGACACCATGCCGGCTCCGACGATGCCACCGATCAACCCATCGAACATTCCCATGGTCATCTCCTCCGTGTCGTACTCAGGTGTGGCGCAAGCCTTCACAGTGCGTTTCAAAATGTAGTGCGGACCTTTGGGTCCGCCTCGACGGGCAGGCCTGAAGGCCTGCACTACGGTTGATTTTGAAACGCGCTCTTAGCCTTGCGTTCACTCGATCATAGTCACGAACGCGAGGAGTGAGAATCGGAAATCACGCCGGCGTCGCCATGGCCATTGTCGCCGCCAGGCCGATGCGCACGACGCGGAGCAGCTGCGCGCGGCTGCGCGCGGCGATCGGGCCGCTGCGGGTTGCGGCGATCGGGTTGCGTGTTCGCCCACAACCAGCCGGCCTGCCAGGCCTGGCGCTCGATCGGCCGGCGGTACGGTACTGCGTCTTGTGAAGCGCCTCCCCACCGGGAGTCGCGTCCCTTCACCCATGCACGCTGCCAGCGCCTGACGACTTCTTCATCTCGCAGCATCGCCCGCCGCTTCTGCCACCGGCCGATGGTGCTGCCGACCCACGCGGCCGCACGAATCGTCCAGGCCGGCTTCGCGGGATGATCTGGTTCTTTCTGGTTTTTCTGTGATTCAGACTCGTTGGACATGCCGTCCGGCGGGACCACCACGTCGATCGTAGTTGGCGATTCGCGTCGGTCGCAAGCTCGGCAGGATCACAAATCGCTCGCGCAGAGTTTTTAGAAGAGGTCGCCGTTCACTGACGTGCCGGCGTTCGCAACTGTTTGTACCCGAGCAGCAGAATCACGACGCCAAGCGCGTTGAGAAACGGCGGCGGCGTCAACAGGATCCACCCCATCGTCGTCAACGACGGGACGGCAAGGATGTAGGACACGTCCGTGAACAAATCCGAAAAGCGAATGCCGGCGCTCACAGCGAGCCATACAGGATCCTTCGGCCAGCGCCAGAGGGTGATGGCTTGCGCGAGCGCGAAGGCGGCCCACTGTCCGGCGGACCGGCGCAGGAGCGCGACCTCGAGGCCAGCCGGCACGCTCGCGTGGAAGAGGCGAAACCAGATGTCTGGCGACAGCCAGGCCAGCACGAAGATCACGGTGTCTTCCAACGTGGCCAACGACAGATAGATGACGATGAGGATCTTGAGTCGCCGGTCAATCATGGCCGCTTGCCGCTGACGAAAAAGAGTGGCCAATTGTAGCGGGTCGGCCATCGAATCGGACATCCCATCCGTCTAAGGCGGTGGAGAGATCGACATGTCTTCGCTGCGCGTCGCCTGCCGCTCGCTCGCCCGGCGTGGGGCCTTCACATCGATCGCCGTGCTCACCCTTGCCATTGGCATCGGCACGACCACGACCGTGTTCTCGGTGGTGGATACGGTGCTGCTCAAAGCGCTGCCGTTTCCCAACGCCGATCGCCTCGTGACGGTGATGGAAGCCAATCCGGGGAAGCGTCAGACGGTGAGCCTGGTTGCGCCCGGACGGTTGGTGGATTGGAACCGAGCGAACACCACCTTCACCGTGATGTCGGCTCAGTATTCCGAGAGCGTCACGGACACCTCGGGGACGGACCCCGAACGACTGGAAGGCCGCCGCGTGGCGCCAGGCTATTTCGAGGTGTTCGACATGGCGCCGCTCGCGGGCCGCACGTTCACGGCGGACGAAGAGCGTGCGGGCGGACCGCTTGCCGCGGTCATCAGCGAGGGATTGTGGGCGCGGCGGTACGGCCGCGATGCGTCCATTACCGGCCGGCGGCTCGTCATCGGAGGACAGGGTTATTCGATCGTCGGCGTCATGCCCCGCGCCTTCACGACCACCGCTATCGATGTCTGGCTGCCGGCGCAGACGTCCCAGTGGCTTCTCTCCATGCGCACCGCGCGCTTTTTGAGCGGCGTCGGTCGGATGAAGCCTGGCGTCACAATTGAGCAGGCCGCCGCCGACCTCAACACACTCCAGCGTGCGCTCGGCGATCAGTTTCCGGCCAGCGACAAAGGCTGGTCGGTCTCGGTCCGCGATCTGAAAGAGCTGCGCGTGGGCGAATACCGGCGCGCGCTGACGCTCGTCTTCGGCGCGGTTGCGCTGCTTCTGGCGATTGCCATCGCGAACATCGCCGGCCTCATGCTCGTGCAGCTCCGGCGGCGTACGCGCGAGCTCTCGATTCGACAGGCCATCGGCGGATCCCGTCCGCAGATTGTCGCCGCGCTGATGCGTGAAGTGATGCTCATCACGATCGCCGGCGCGGTGCTGGGCGGCGCCGGCGCCTTCTGGCTCGTCGGCCTCTTCGCACGCGTCTTCGCGACGATCCCGCGAATGAACGAGCTCACCGTGGACTGGCGCGCGCTCGCGTTTACCACCGCGGCGAGCGCAGCCGCTGCGCTCGTGTTCGGTCTCTGGCCGGCGCTGCACGCCACGCGCAGCCACCTGGCCCCGCAGCTCGCCGAAGGCGGGCGCGGCTCCTCTTCCGGCCGTCATCGCCTTCAGCACCTGCTCGTCGTGAGTCAGATCGCGTTGACGGTTCTGCTCATCGGCTCGGCCGGCCTCATGCTGCGCAGCTACTACAACCTCAGTCACGTCGACACGGGCCTCCACGCCGAGCACGTCGTCACGTTTCATGTCGGCGCCGCGTGGAACGAGGATCGCATTCCCGTCGGCCGCATGCAGGAGCGCCTGCTGACAGAGCTCGCGCGCGTCCCTGGCGTGACGGCCGCGGGGCTCACAAACTTCCTGCCGGCGACCGGCGGCACCTTGCGGTACCAAATCTCGCTGGAGGGCCGCAGCACGGCGGACGACGAGGGCCGGATTTCCGTCGGGAGCCGGACGATCGGAGCGGGGTATCTGGCCGCGATGGGTGTACCGCTGCTGGCCGGGAGCGGGTGCCCTCCGCTTCGTATGGACTTCAAAGCACGCGTGAAAGCGGTCGTGAATCGCGCCTTTGCCGACCGCTATGGGCCCGATCTCATCGGCCGTCATTTCACGTACGACCAGACGGACCAGCCGTTCGAAATCGCCGGTGTCATCGGTAACACCATCGAGGACGGTCCGAGCGTCGCGGCCACGCCGTACGTGTACGGCTGTCTCTCGGCCGGCTCGTGGCCGGATCCTGAATACGTGGTGCGCATCGACGGCGACGTCCGCCGCGCGCTGGCCGCCATCCGGACGACTGTCCACGAAGTGGCGCCAGGCCGGGCCATCTTCGGGATGCGGCCGCTCGACGAGGTGCTCGCCGCATCGCTCGATCAGCCGCGTCTCAACGCGAGCGCGCTGACGCTCTTCGCCGCCGCGGCGATGACGCTCGCGGCGCTGGGCCTCTACAGTCTCTTGACATTGTTCGTGTCCGAGCGAGCGAGGGAACTCGGCGTCCGCATGGCGCTCGGCGCATCGCCGGTTCAGGTCGTCGGCCTCGTGCTTGCCGGGGCCGCGCGTCTGCTGGCCAGCGGGATCGGTGCGGGCCTGCTGCTCTCGTTTGGCGTCGCCCGCCTCCTGCGCAGCGTGCTGTTCGGTGTCAGCCCCCTGG
>DASSGK010000222.1:0-3603 GCA_035693505.1 Vicinamibacterales bacterium | reverse complement strand
GTCGAGGTCCATCTTCAGGAGCAAGTCGTCGGGATCGCCAGACCCTGGATCGTACGGCGTGATCACCGGAGCGGGTGAGGCCAGCATCACCTCGAGGCGATCGAAGAACAGCTGATGAACGTGCGCGAGATGGCACGCGTGCTCGTGCGCTGACCATTTCTTCGGCGCCGGCCGCCGCTTGAGCATCGCCGCCGGCACGTCACGGACGAGAGGAATGATGACAGCCGGCGCCCGCTCGAGCGCGTCGATGATCGCGGTTGCTGTCTCCATCGTGCTTACACGTTGAATTTGAACAGCAACACATCGCCGTCCTTGACGATGTACTCCTTGCCTTCCATGCGGTAGAGCCCCTTCTCGCGCGCGGCGGCGACGGAGCCGCACTTCAGGAGATCGTCGTAGGCGACGGTCTCCGCCTTGATGAAACCGCGCTCGAAGTCGGAGTGGATCACGCCAGCGGCCTTCGGGGCGGTGTCGCCTTGATGGATCGTCCAGGCGCGAACCTCCTTCTCGCCGGCCGTGAAGTACGTCTGCAAGCCGAGCAGGTGATACGTCGATCGGATCAGCGCGCCGATGCCGCTCTCCTGCACACCCAGTTCCTTGAGGAAGGCGTCGGCTTCGTCGGGCGCGAGATCGACGAGATCGCTCTCGATCTGCGCGCTGATCACCACCGCCTCGCAGGACAGGTGTGTCTTCACGTACTCGCGCACCTTCATCACGTACGGGTTCGTATCGGCGGTGGCGAGATCGGTTTCCTTGACGTTGCAGGCGAAGATCGTCGGCTTGTCGGACAGCAGGAAGAACGGCGCGGACAGCGCGCGCTCGTCCGGCGCGAGATCGACGGTCAGCGCCGGCTTGCCGGCGTTGAGTGCCGATTCGATTTTCGCGAGCACCGCGTCTTCGGCAATCGCGCCTTTGTCGCCACGCTTCGCATCCTTTGCCAGGCGCTCGCGCCGCTTCTGCACGACCTCCATGTCGGCCAGGATCAACTCGGTATTGATTACCTCGATGTCGCGAACCGGGTCGATCGTCCCCGACACATGATGCACATCCGCATCGTCGAAGCAGCGGACGACCTGGACGACGGCGTCGACTTCGCGGATGTGGGTGAGGAACTTGTTGCCGAGGCCTTCTCCCGTGCTCGCGCCTTTCACCAGCCCGGCGATGTCGACGAACTCGATGGCGGCGGGAATGACGACGTTGGTTTTCGCGATCCGCTTCAGCTCGGCGAGCCGCGTGTCGGGGACCGAGACGATGCCGACGTTGGGGTCGATAGTGCAGAAGGGGTAATTCGCCGCCTCGGCGTTACGCGTGCGGGTGATGGCGTTGAACAACGTGGACTTGCCCACGTTGGGCAGCCCGACAATTCCAGCTCTGAGCATGATTACAACTTGTATGCGTCGGGGATCGGCCGGAGCGGACGATCGAACCAGAGTGGCCGGCGCAGCCCGCCCGGTCCCGGAGCCGGCCGCGTCATCGCCAGCCACTCCTTGTAGATCTCGTGCGATTTGCCGGTGTCGACGAAGATGTCGCCGTAGCGATCGTCGGGACCGGCTTTCTCCAGTGTAACGCGCTGGTGCCAGCAATGCATCCCGCTGACCGGATCCGGCTGCACCGGAAACGTCAGGTTCTGGTGGACGCCGACGTCGCTCCACCAGATGCGCGAGCTGTCGGGATCGCTGCTGGCGAACGGCTGCGCGCCGTGGATCTGCGACACCTTGTAGCCGCTGCCGGTACGGTCGATCTTCACCAGCGCCGACGCATTGCGGTTGCCGAGCTCCTCGTGCAGCCGCCAGCGGCCGAGGTGATGCGACATGCCGAGGACGCCGGGACGAATGCCTTCTGTGACCCACGCGCGCGTGACGAAGTACCCGATGCCCGTGTTGACCTTGACGAGCGTTCCGGTCTCGATGCCGTAGCGCTTCGCGTCCTCGACCGAAATCCACAGCGGGTTGTCGTGCGAGATCTCGTACAACCATTTCACCGGCGAGCGCGTGTGGATCAGCGTCGGCAGGCGGAAGTTCGGCAGCAGATCGAACTCGTGAGCCTCGCGCTTCAGTTCGCGCCAATGGACGTGGCCAGGCGCGTAGCGCGGCACCGCGTGCTCGGGCCAACCCCAGTCGACCAGCGTCTGCGATCGGAACTCGAGGCGGCGCGACGGCGTCGTGAAGCCGGTGAGTGCGACACCGTTGACGAGGACGCCGATCGGCTTGCCATCTTTCGTGATCTGCTCGTCGGCCTCGTCGATCGTGGCGCCGGCGAGCGCATCCGCGGCCAGCGGCGCTTCGTACGGTTTGTAGACGTGATCCTTGACCTTGAACACGCCGTACTTGCGCATGTAGGCGAGCGGCGTCAGATCTTCCTTCGCCGCGGCTTCCGGTAATCCCGGTACCGAGTTCTCGAACATCCACCCGTAGTACTCATCCATCGTCACCGGCTGCTGCGGACGGTACGGGGACTCGAAGTGCTTACGGATGCCGAGCGAGCCGTCGGGGTCGATGCGCCAGGTCAGCGCGGCCCAGAACTCGCTTTCTTCCCAGACCTCGCCCGGGTTTGCGAGATAGGTGGCGTCGATCTTCTCGCCACGTTTTTCGCGCGCGACGCGCAGCACCGGCTGGCGGAAGCCGAGCCACTGCGCCGCATGCGTCTCCTGGCTCATCGTGTCGTGGCGTTCGGTGCCCAGGCCCATCGGCAGGATGTAGTCGGCG
This sequence comes from Vicinamibacterales bacterium, assembly GCA_035693505.1. Lineage (GTDB taxonomy): Bacteria > Acidobacteriota > Vicinamibacteria > Vicinamibacterales > CAVVIG01 > CAVQFC01. The sequence goes on along the minus strand of DASSGK010000222.1, from coordinate 898 downwards.
AACCACGCCGTCTCGCTCCAGGTCGGCGTCAGCGCGACGTGCAGCCCGATCTTGTCGCGATCGGTGAGCATCTCCATCCACGAGAAGCCGTCGGGATTGGTCCACAGCGGGTTGTAGACGCGCGTGAAGTAGACGTCGAGCTTGCCGCGGTTCTCCTTGAGCAGGTGCGGCAACAGGAAGCTCATTTCGAAGCAGGCGAGCGGGTACTCCTTCGGGAACAGCAGCTCGTTCCAGTAGTCGGCCGGCGCCGGCTGCGTCGGATGTTTCGGCACGAACTTGTTCGACAGGTGAAGGCCGACCCCACCCTTCGTCCCGACCGAGCCGGTGAGGACGACGAGCAGATAGAGGCAGCGGGTGATCTGCCAGCCCCACAGATTGCCGGCGGCGGCCGATCGCCAGTTGTGGGTGCTGAACGTGCCGCGGGCGCGGCCGATCGCGCGCGCCGCCTCGACGATCTGCGCGGCGGCGACACCGGTCTCGTCCGCGGCGTACTCCGGCGTGAACTGCGCGTACAGCTCTTTCAACGAGACGATGAAGTTGTCGAAGGTGACGGCGAGATCCGGACGATCGGCGCGCAGATAACCGCGCCAGTCGACCCAGGTCCGCATGAACGCGCCGTCGTAGAGATCCTCGTCCAGGATCACCTTGACCATCGCCAGCAGCAGCGCGCCTTCCGTTCCTGAGTACGCCGGCATCCACACGTTGGCTTTCGCCGACGTGTTCGACAACCGCGGATCGATCACGATCAACGTCGCGCCGGCCGACTGCCCTTCGATGATCCGCTGCGCGTGCGGGTTGAAGTAGTGCCCCGACTCGAGGTGGGAGCTGATGAGGAGGATCACGCGCGCGCCCGCGTGATCGGGACTCGGACGATCGACGCCGAGCCACCAGTGGTAGC
>DASSGK010000221.1:0-10742 GCA_035693505.1 Vicinamibacterales bacterium | reverse complement strand
GCGGCCTTGAAACCATCCTCTCGGAATCCGAGCGAGCCGCGCGCATCGTTCGCAACCTGCTGACGTTCGCTCGCAAGCGTCAGACGACAAGGGCGATGGTCGACGTGAACCTCGTCGTGCGCGAGACGCTGGCGCTCCGGGCGTACGAACAGCGCGTGACGAACATCACCGTCATCGACGCGCTCGCGGCCGGTCTTCCGAATGTGTTCGCGGACGGGCATCAGGTTCAGCAGGTGTTGTTGAACCTCGTGATCAACGCGGAGCAGGCGATGTTGTCGGCTAACGGGCGCGGCGTCCTCGTCGTTCGAACGTGGCACGACGCGTATCAGGAGTCGGTCATCCTGGAGATCAACGACGATGGACCGGGGATTCCGGACGAACTGCAGCCGAAGATCTTCGATCCGTTCTTCACCACGAAGGAAGTCGGCAAAGGCACCGGCCTCGGGTTGACGGTCGCGTACGCGATTGTGCAGGAGCACGGCGGACGGATCCGTCTCGAGTCGCGCGCCGGGCGCGGCGCTTCGTTCTACGTCGAGCTCCCGGTCACAGGCGTCAAGCTGCCGCCGGTGCCTGTGGCACGACGCGAGGGTCCGACGGAAGCAATCGCCGGCGCGTCCATTCTCGTCGTCGAAGACGAAGCCAAGCTCGCGAGCGCGGTGGTCGACGCGCTACGGGACGCCGGCTACATCGTCGAGCACGCGCCGGACGGCGAGGAGGCGCTCGCCAAGGTGAACGCGCAGGCGTACGACCTGGTGATTTGCGACCTCAAGATGCCGCGCATGGATGGAATGGCGTTTTACAAGATGTTGTCGGCCGCGGCGCCGGGACTCTCGAAGCGCGTGATCTTCGTGACGGGGGACGTCGCGGGCACCGACGCGGAGAAGTTTCTGGAAGAGAGCGGATGCCGCTGGCTGGCGAAGCCGTTTCGTCTGGGAGATCTGCTGCGGGCTGTGAGGGACGGACTGGGTTGAGCTGACTCGGTGGGCGCAGGGCTCAAGCCCTGCGCCACACCGAATCCAATGCTTCTTTACCGGGCGACTGCCATCGCCTGACGTTGCTGCCGGGGCATCCGCAGCGACGCTTTCACCGCCGCGGGCTTCTTGCTCGCCGGTTTGAACGCCATGACCACCGCCGGCGGCTGTGCCACCGTTTCCGCGGTGAACGACGGATCGGCCTTCATCGCCACCATCGGCGCCTTGGCCATCGGCTTCTTCGCGAACGCGATCAGCTGGCGGCGCATCTCGGCGACCTTCTGCGGGTTCATCTCGCCGAGCGAATCACGGAGGCGGCGAATCGCCCGCGCGTGCAGCTGCGAGACGCGCGATTCGTTCACGCCGATTTCCGCGCCGATGTGCTTCATCGTCACTTCGCCGTAGTAGTAGAGGCCGATCACCTTGCGCTCGCGCCAGGGCAGCGCCTGGATCGCCGCACGGACGCGATCGCGCGTCTCGCAACGCTCGTAGGCGACATCGGGCGATTCGGGCTCGGACGGCACGAGGGCGGTCGGCAGCGAGCTCTCGTCCATGTGCTCGCCCGTGTTGAGCGGCGAGGTGGCTTCAATCGTGTTGATCCGCACGATGGTGCGGCTGAGACGTTTCTCGTCGGACCCGACGCGGGCGGCGAGGTCGGCCATCGACGGTTCGTGTCCCAGTTCGCGCCGCAGCGATTCGCGCGCGGCATCCAGCTCGCGCCGCTGACGTCGCACGCCGCGCGGCCAGGCGTCCTTGCGGAGCGCGTCGATCATCGCCCCCCGCACCCGCCGCTCGGCGAAGGTTTCGAACTTGATCCCTCGGTCCTCGTCGAACCGGTTCGCGGCGTCGATCAGGCCGAGGACACCGTCCTGCACCAGATCACCAATGTCGATGGAATTGGGCATCGTGGAGGCCATCCGTCTGGCCAACGACTCGACAAACGGCAGACCGGCGACGATGCGGCGATTGTTACTGGCGGAGGCGGCGGTTTGAACTCTCATGCCTGCACGCTATCGCAACCCCGGTACCAACAGTCCAGCCTGTGTTCCAGAGCTCGCCACAGAAACGTGCAATGTGCAGCTAACTCGATGATTAATTTGATTTTATTTGTGTGAACAGTTTCGGAACGTTGCGAAACGGAGGAAGGGAAAAAGCGTGAAATTCGTCAAGAACTTGACGAATCGGAAGGCCTCGGCGTCATTAATTTGATAGTGCAGTTACAGTTTTGGCTTGCTAGGAGTGTTCGGGGGAGGCTGAAATCCGGCGGATCTCTTTCGCGGTATTCATGGCTTCGAGCGTACTGGACACAACCTGCGCGGCGCGTGAGCGATTCATGTCGTCCGACGCCTTCGACTCGAGGAGCTCGGCGTGGGCGAGGATGATCCCCAGCTGGTTATTCAGTTGGTGAAAGAGGAGCCGCAGTTCGGGTGATTCGTCCATCGATCCCTTGGCCAGCAGTTCCTCTACACTCAACGCGCGCGCGATCACGCCTGGTTCCGGCCTTCCGCCTGCCACATGGCCTGGACCGGCGGGCGATCGGCGTTGTTGGCATCGCGCCAGAGCGTGTCGACGAAAATTCGCACGGAGCCACCGGCGGTCCGCACGTACTCGATCTTGCCGCTCGACAGCCAGTTGTAGATGGTTCGGCGGCTGACTCCAACGAGCTCGCACGCCTTCATGATCGAAATCGTTTTGCGTTCCACTTGGCGTTACCCTCCGGTGATTTTTATCGGAGGGTCAGGCTCTGGGGTTTAGTGTCAAGTATTTGACGTCAGGTCGATCGCGGTAGAACCGCCCAAAATGCCCTGGATCGCAGCCCTTCCCATCGCCAGGACGGCCTCGCGGGTCCCGCCGCCGATGTGCGGTGTGCCGATGAAGGCAGGCAGGAGGAGCAATTCGCGATCGACAGGCGGCTCGATGGCGAAGACGTCGAACGCGGCGCCGCCAAGGCGCTGCTCGACGAGCGCCTCCTTCAGCGCCTCCTCGTCGACGATGCCGCCGCGCGCGGTGTTGATGAGGAACGCGTCCGGTTTCATCTTCGCGATCGCCCGCACGTCGATCATGTTTCTGGTGGACGCATCGAGCGGGACGTGCAGCGTGACGATGTCGGATCGCTCGAGCAGCATCTCGAGTGTCATCGGGACGACGCCTGATTCGCGATAGAAGTCGTCGTAGCTCCGGATGTCGTGCGCGACCACGGTCGCGCCGAACGATCGGGAGATCCGCGCGACCTGCTGTCCAACTTGACCGCAACCGACGATGCCGACGGTGGCCGATGAAATCTGACGTCCGCCGGCATGGCGCCATCCGCCGCCGGCGAGATCGCGCGCGAGCGGCACGACGCTTCGGCAGAGAGCGATCATGAAACAGATCGTCAGCTCGGCGACGGCCTGCCGGTTGACGCCTGGCGTCCATCGAATAGAGATCCCGTGGCGGCGCGCCGCGTCGAGATCGATCATGTCGAGCCCGACGCCGTACTTGCTGACGACCCGCAGTTCCGGCAGCGCGCTGAATACGCCGGCGTCGAGCACGTCGAGCCCGGTGATCGCGTGGCTGTATCCGCGTAGGAAGTCCACCAGCGCGTCGCCAGTCAAGACGGTCGGCCCCACGTCGTTGAACCGTGACCGCGGGAATCGGTCGAGGAGTTCCTGGCGCAGGGTGGCGTTCCGCGAGAAGGATCGCGAGGCGACGGCGACGGCGTCTGGGAGGGCGGTCACGGATGTCGGAGTTTAAACACCTTTGCGATGGACAGGCCACCGCACGAGAGTCAAAATATTGGCGCGCGCCCCTTAAATGCCTGACTCACTGAAACATCTGCTGCTGGTCGAAGACGAGACGCCCCTGCGGCAGGCGATCGCGGAACAGCTCACGGATCGCGGCTACCGTGTGAAACAGGCTGACTCGGGCGAAGCCGCGCTCTCGTGCCTCGCCGAATTCGCCTTCGACATCATCGTCACCGACCTGCGGCTGCCGGGGATCGACGGCTCGGCCGTGATCGAGCGGGCGGTTGCGCGTTACCCGCACATCATCGCGATTGTCGTCACCGGCTTCGGCACGGTCAAGGATGCGGTGGAGGCGATCAAGCGCGGCGCACGGGATTTCGTCAGCAAGCCCTTTCAGATCGACGAGCTGCTCCACGTGCTGGAGTCGGCGATCGAACAGCGCCAGTTGAAGTCGGAGAACGCGTACCTGCGCTCGCAGCTCGAAGAGCGCTACAAGTTCGAAGGCATCGTCGGGAAGAGCCGCCCGATGGAGCGCTTGTTCCAGTTGCTCGAGACGGTGGCGCCGACCAACAGCACGATCCTGATCACAGGCGAGACAGGCACTGGAAAAGAAGTCGTCGCGCGCGCGATTCATCACAACAGTTCGAGGCGCGGGAACCGGTTCGTCGCGCTGAACTGCAGCGCCATTCCCGAGACGCTGCTCGAGGCGGAGTTATTCGGCCACGTTCGAGGGGCATTCACGGGCGCCATCGGCAACCGCCAGGGCCGACTCGAACAGGCGCACAAGGGCACGCTCTTCCTGGACGAAGTGGGCACGATGAGCGTCAGCCTGCAGATGAAGCTCCTTCGCGTGCTGCAGGAGCGCGAGTTCGAACGCGTCGGCGACTCACACACGATCAAAGTGGACGTGCGCGTGATCGCCGCGACCAACAGCGACCTCACCAGGCTCGTCGCCGAAGGACAGTTCCGGGAAGATCTCTTCTACCGCCTGAACGTGATCCCCGTGCAGCTGCCGGCGCTCAGGGAACGGAAGGAAGACATCCCGCTGCTCGTCCAGCACTTCCTCGCGAAATTCGAAGCCGAGCGCGATGCGGCGCCTCCGCCGGGTCACGCGAAGATTGGAATCGATCCGCTGCCGCGGGTGACCGTGTCCCAAGAAGGAATGCGCCGGCTCATGGCGTATCACTGGCCCGGGAACGTGCGTCAACTCGAGAACGCCATCGAGCGCGCGGTGGCCTTCACGACGGGCCGGTCACAGATCGACGTCGAGGATCTTCCGACAGAGGTGCAGCAGGCGCAGGAGACGGCGGCCGCTTCAACGGTCACGCTTCCCGAGGAAGGTATGGATCTCGATGCGTTCGTCGCCAATATCGAACGCGAGTTGATTCAGCGATCGCTGGAGCGCACGGGCGGAAACAAGGGACAGGCCGCGCGGCTGCTGAACCTCAAGCGCACGACCCTTGTCGAGAAGCTGAAGCGACTGCAGAAATAGCGCGTCGGCGGGTTAAAACCCGTAGCTCAGCCCAAAACCGAACAGCAGCTTGTCGTACTGATGATCGACCATCTGACTGTCGCGGTTGTACTGATCCACGTTGAACGACAGACGCAGGTCCTTGGCGAGGTGGTAGCCGACGCCCGCGCCGTAACTGCGGATGTGATCCGAACGATCGGGTGCGGCCACGGCGACGCCGCTCCTGTCGCGATAGTCGAGGGAGGCGATTTCGCCTCTGGCCTCGACGTCCAACGGACCGTACACCTGCTGGGTCACCGAGCCGGCAATGCGCGACTGAATGTAGTACGGCTGACTGTCGTCGTACGAGTACTGCACGCCCCGTCCTCCGGTCACCGCGAAGCGCGTGCTGCCGAGCAGAACGTACGTGAGATCGACGTTGCCGACGAAGCCGCGGTAGTCGGGAAGCGACGAATCGGTCGGCGCGAGGTCGTCATAGCCCAGCGAGAACCCGCCTTTCAACAGCGCTTCCGGCTTGAAGGATACCGCCATCAACGCAGAGTTGGACACGGTGTCGCGATTCGGGGAGTGGTCGAAGTTCGTGATCACGTGAGTCCCGCTGAAGGTGATCGACGTGAGCGGCGTGACGTCATGACGAAAATTCACGCCGTAGGTGGTGTCCACGCGATCGAGCGCGACTTGAAGATCGGTGCCGTTGTATTCGGTGCCCTGGTCGAAGTGGGTCTCGATGCGTGACGCGGTGACGCCGATGAACGACTTCGACATCACGTGGAAATCGAACGCGCCGCTGTAGCCGGCTTCCGTTCGACCCGCGCGCGTGTCGATCTCGTAGCCCGGCCTGTCGTGCGCATCGAGGTAGCGGCCGTCGATCCGGAACGACATGCGCGAACCAGGCACGATCCAACCCACCTTGACGCCCGTGTTGGCATTTCGCTCGCTCTCGTACTTCTCATACCAGTTGAGCGTCTCGGTGAGGTTGGCGTCGATCCAGGTCGGACCGAGGCGCAGCCAGAAGTCGCTGACCGGCGTCAGCGTGAACGTGAAATCCTTCTTGGGATCCTTGTTGGCGGGATCGTTGAACACGTTGTCGTCGACGCCGACGTTCGTGAGCGAGATTCTCGGATTCATCAAGAGCGGGCCCATGCGCACGCGCACGCTCGACGGATCCGGCGCTCCTTCACCCACCTGAGCGAAGGCCGGGACGCCCGGCAGCAGCACGAGCGCAAGGGTGAGGGCCGAAAAGATTTTGGGCAAGCGTTTCCTTGCTCGTTCTTCTCGGCTGAAAGCGGCCATGGGAACAGGCTCCGAAACGGAACCGCCGCCTGACTCAGCCGGCGCGCGCGAAGGCACGGGCTCAGTTGGAACCAGTAGAATGTCCGGATGCCGCCCCGCTTTGCGTACTGGACGATCCTGATCGACGACAAGCCGACGGCGTTCCGCGCGCGCGAGCGCGAGGAGCTGCAGCCCACCTTCATCCAGCTGCAGCGCAAGAGCGCCAACGTGATCATGCGCTGGTTTGCGAGAGGGAAACTGTGGGAATCCCGCGATGCGGAGCGCGAAGACTTTCAACGGCAGCGGCTGGCGGCCACCGCGCCTCGAGAACGGAAAGGCGACAGCCCGGGAGCGGAAAGACGAGGGAGCGACTGGCGGCCCGGCGGCTCGCACAAGGATCCGCGCGACCGCTTCAAGAAGAAGAATCGTCCCGAGCGCGCGTGGTCCGAGAAAGAGCCGAGCCATCCGAAACCACGCGATCGCCGACCGTGGAACGCGAAGCCCGCGCCCCAGAACGATCGGCCGTGGCAGACGAAACCCACCGGGCCTCGCGCGCAGCGGAAACCGTGGACAGGAAAGCCATCCGGCGGTTCGGGATGGTCTGGAAAACCTTCCGGCGCCTCGCCTCGCCAGGATCGGCCGTGGCACAACAAGCCGGGTGGTGGCGGCGGCCGAAGCGGCGTTCACGGACGCGGCGACAAACCCGCGGGCGGATCGCCGGGTGGTCCGCCATGGCGGAACCGGCCGGCCGGCGGCGGCCGGCGTCCCTGGACAGGAAGCACAACTGGCGACCAGCGCAAGCCGTTCGTGCCACGCGGCGGCCCGTCGCGTCCGCGATTCGACAAACCGCCTCGCAAGAAGCGGAACGACGATCCGGATCGGGACTAGACGCCTGATGATCAGCCATGTCGTCTTGATGAAGCCGCGGCCCGATCTGTCTCCTGATGAGCGGCAGCAATTCATCGACGCGTTCGAGAAGGCGCTGACCGAGATCCCGGGGGTCCGCGGCGTGCGCGTCGGCGATCGCGTCCTGCATGGCGCCGGCTACGAGCAGTCGGCGCCCGCCATGGATTTCATTGCGGTGATCGACTTCGACGATGTCGACGGACTTCAGGCGTATCTGCGCCATCCCGCGCACGAACAGCTCGCCGCGTGTTTCCGTCAGTCGCTGACGGCGGCGCTTGTTTATGATTTTCAGGTCGGCGGCGTCGAAGAGTTGCGAACCGGCCGGTTTTCCTAGCTAAGACTTCGCGCCGCGCGCGACTTTGAGCGACCGCATCTTCCGATAGAGGTTCGTTCGTTGAATGCCCAGCGCTCTGGCCGCGTCGCCGATCCGGCCATGATGCTGCTCCAGCACGGTCGCGATGTACTCCTTCTCGAATCGTGAGCGGGCCTGTTTCAGCGTGGCACCGGGCGCAAACAGCGCGGCCCCGCCATCCAGCCGTACATGCGCCAGCACATCGTCGAGCGCGATTCCGCGGCCGCCCTGGATGCCGGTGACGATCGAGTCGAGCAGCCGGCGCAATTCGTCGGCATTTCCCCGCCACGGCAGCGCTGAGAGCAGCGAGAGCGCCGATCGAGAGAGGGTCTTCGGCGGGATGCGGAGAGACGCGCACTTTTCCCGGAGGAACGAGTTCGCGAGCGCCGGAATATCCTCTCGACGGTTGCGCAGCGGCGGCATCTCGATCCGGATGACCGACAGCCGGCGCACCAAATCCTCGCGAACCCGCCCGTCCTCGACGGCCGTATCGAAGCCGGGCGCAACGCCCGCCATCGGCCGGACATCGAACGGAACGGCCTCGCCGGTTTCCGTGACGATCGCCTCGCGATCGCGCAAAAGCCGCGCGAGCCGGGCCTGCACGCGAGCCGGCGCGTCGGCGATGTTCTGCAAATAGAGCGTGCCGTCGCGCGCGTGATAGAGAACACTCTGGCGGCTGACGCGCTCGAGGCCGCTTGCGTGGTCGATGTTATGTCCACGCGGACTCGGACCGAACAGCTGCACGTCCAGCTCGGAGCCGTCACAACCCGCACAGTCCACCGTGATGAACGCGGCATCGGCGGTCCGCTGCATCGCGTGGACCGCGCGCGCCGCGATTTGCCGTCCCGAACCTTCTTCGCCGCGGACGATCACGCCGGCGCGCATACCGGCCGCACGAGAAATGAGCGCCATGACTTCCCGCATCGCCAACGAGTGCACATAGAGATCGTCACCGCTGTCGAGCACGGTTGCCGACGTCGTCTCCTGGGCTTCGTACTTCCGCTCGCGTTCGATCGCGTTCGCGACCCGGCGGCCGCCGAGCGGTCGGGCGAACACGTCCGCCATCCCCGCCAGGACCGCTTCGGTCGTGAGATCGGGGCGCCGTGAGTCGACGACGGCAAACATGAGCGTGGATGCGCGCTGCGATCGGATGTCGCGCGCGATCTGCAGCGCCGATGCGCCGTTCGACAAGTCGAGCAGCACGGGCATGTTGCGCACCCGCAGCTCGTTGAGCGCGAAGGTGGCGTTCTCGCCCCAGACCACCGACACGTTCACGGCGTCGAGTTGCTTCTCTGTAGCCGCGCGCTCCGCCGCCGGGCAGCCAAGATACAGAACAGATTTCATTTGGGGTTGGCCGGGACAAACTCACCGGTGCCTTTCGGATCGATTTCGAGTCGGGCTGAACCGTCTGCGCCGTAGATCAACCGGCGATCCGGCGTTCCGCGGTGCTGAGTGTCAAAGGCCACGGACGCCAGGCGTTTCCCGTCATACGTCTCCCACTTGTCCATCCTGCCGTCGCCATCTCCGTCTTCTTCGACCGACACGAGCACCTCTTTCTTGTAGTGCTCGACGCGGGTGATCTTTCCGTCCTGTCTCGTCGACACGTCGATACGCTCGATCGACCCGTCTGCGCCCGGGTACGACCAGGCGTCCACCTTGCCGTTCTGCGCGCGCGAAGTCCCGACTTTCTCGAGCTTCTGACTGGCGTCGTAGTACTCCCAGCGTTCGATGAGTCCGTCTTCGTTCTTGTCGATCTCGACTCGCACCACGCGCGCACCGTCCATGTAACTCCACATGTCGATCTTGCCGTCGCCGTCGGAGTCGTACTTCAAGAGAGTGAGCTTGCCGGTGGTCTTGTCGTACTCCGGGGTCATCCGCCCTTTTGCGTCGCTCCCGTGGCCTGCGCAAGCACTCATGAGGAGCGCGGAAAAGAGAATCTGCCCAACCAGGACTCGACTGAAAGGCATCTACTGATTGGGCAAATACCAGATGTCGACGATTACTTGGAGCTTATCGCGAGTCAAATTGGTTAATCGCCAGAAGAAGACTGGATTTCGGTGGAATTGGCAGGAGAAATTTTACGCGCACCGCCGCTGGTGTCAACAAGAATACAAACTGAGTTCGAAAGGATACTAGCTGGAGGCTTACGCGGCGGACACGGTCACCGAGAAGAAGTCGGCGATCAACTGCCGGAGGCTCTCGAGTGACGTCGCGCTGTTGATGGCGGTCCGCAGATGCGACCCGTTCTCGAGCCCCTTCGTGTACCAGGAACCCAGCGCGCGCAGCTTGTTGATCACCCATCGCTCGTGGGTGAGCTCGCGCGCCTCGTCGACTCGCTCCACCATCAGCAGGTCGATGTACTCGAGCAGGAACCGGCCGCGATCCTCCATGGTCACGACCCGCGGAGGCTTGCCTGCCGCGATGTCCATGGCCTGAGCCAGGATCCATGGATTGCGAAGAACACCCCGCCCGACGAGTACGCCCTGCACTCCGGATCGAATGCGATCGATGACCTGTTCAGGTTCGATGCAGTCGCCGCTGCCGAACACCGGAATCGTCAACTCGGAAGCGATGCGCGCGACGAGATCCCAGTCGGCCGATCCCGTGTAGCTCTGCGCCGCCGTGCGGCCATGAACCGCGATCGCCGATGCACCGGCGTCCTGGACCATCCGGGCAAGCGTCGGGGCGTTGCGCTCGTCGTCGTTCCAGCCAGCGCGCATCTTCACCGTGACCGGGATCCGCACCGCTTTCGTCATCGCCGCCACGACCGCGGCCGCGTGCGCCGGCTCGCGCATGAGACTGCAGCCCGCATTGTGCTTGGCGATCTTTGGCACCGGGCATCCCATGTTCACGTCGACGATGTCAGCGCCCATGCCTTCGACAATCTGCGCGGCGGCCGCCATCTTGTCGGGCTCACCGCCGAAGATCTGAATGGAAATCGGGCGTTCTTCTTCCGTGTACTCGGCGTACTCCAGGGTCCGATCGATCCCGCGTACCAATCCCTCGGAGCTCACCATCTCGGTGACCACGAGCCCGCAGCCGCCGTG
>DASSGK010000220.1:0-5845 GCA_035693505.1 Vicinamibacterales bacterium | reverse complement strand
GTCCCCACGCCGACGAGGTTTCCTGACTGGAACAGCGCCGAATTGCCCAGGCTCGTTGCGTCGGTGAATTTTCCGAGGAACCCGACGCTTCCGATCGTCGACTGCGTTGTCGCATTCGTCCCCTGCACCGGCGCTGTCGCCGTTTTCGCGGCGATCTCGGATGTTCCCGCCGCCGCGGCCGGCGCGAGCAGGTACGCCGATGCCGGTTTCCCGCCCAGCGTCTCTGCGTCCGCCGCCTTCAACGCATACGGCACGCTCGCCAGCTGCACTCGCCGCTGCTCCGGCTCCCCTTGCCGGATGAAGCGCACGCCGAGCCACCGAGGTTCGCCGGTCGCGAACAGATCGAGCGGCAACCCCTCGGCCGACGCCGAGCCAAGCAGCACGTTGTAGCGGCCGTTGCTGCTCACGACGATGTTTTGCGTTTCCTCCCACAACGGACTGCCGCCGACTTCCTGGAGATAGACCGCCAGCGTCACGGTTTCGACCGGCGCAATCGGCAATCCGTCCGCCGGCGTGAACGAACCGCTGAACCACATCACGCGCGGCACTGGCGCGAGCGCAGTGGGTGCGAGCGCCGCCTGTTGCGCGCGCATTCCGCCGGCGCACGCGAGCCACATGAGCGCGGCGGTGCCACACACCCGTATCCACGATCCCGAACCTGCTGCCATGATGTCCCTCCTCGGCGGAGATGGTGGTTGGAACGAATCCGAAAGGTTGTCTGCGCCTGCTGTCCTGGTCACCCTGAAGATGGGTTGACGCGGCGGTTTCTTTCAGCGCCTGAAAGAAAACACCTTCACGGCCCATTCACTGACAGGGGGTCCCAGCAGGTGATCCGATGCACAGCCAGGCCGCTGGGAAGGTCGGGAGGCGGCATCCATACAGGACAAAAGTCGCCGTTCGTGGACCTTGCGGGCTCAAGGAGTACTCAGCCACAATATGCGCTCCAAATCGAGGTTCCTTGCAGTCCCCCCAATCGATCGCCAGGCGCGACGCGGCGACCGAGTACCGAAAGCTCGTGAGGACGCTCGCGGCGAAAGCAGCGCGAATGGGCTCGAATGACGCGGAGGCCGCCGCGCAGGAAGCGTTGAAGCGTTCGCTCGCGAACAGCCTCTCGCGCGGGGCCGTGGAGTTTTACTTTCAGGACGACCCTCCCGCCACCGTTCCGCCGCCTGAATGGCGCCTCGATCAACTGCTCGCCTGGCTGCACGGCGTCCTGCGCTTCGTCGTCAGCGAAGAGCGCTCGCGAATGAGCTTCCGCCGCGAAGTTCCGGTTGACGATATGGACGCGCTCGACGCTCACGACCACGAGCCGAGCCGGTTGGAACGATTGATCGACGATCAGCAGCAGTCGATCGTCCGCGAGTGTCTCGCGGAGTTGACCGACGACTATCGCACGGTGCTGACGCTCAGGATGGAGGGGTTGAAGTATGCCGATATCGCGGCACGCCTCGGTGTGAATGAGAACACCGTGGCCACCTGGCTGCGGCGGGGCACTCGAGCGGCAATCGAGCGGATTCGCGCGCGCCTCGACGGCAGCGTGCCGCTCCCGAACGCCGTCAGTACGCAGGAGTGACGAGACGCATCATGGCGAACCCGCTCGACGATCGCCTGGACCGCTACCTCGCGGGGGAGCTCGCTCCGCACGAGCAGCGCGAGCTCGCCCAGGCGGCGCTCGACGATCCGTCGCTGTTCGACACGCTCACCGCCGCGGCGCTGGCGAAGGCGGCATCGGGCGAACGGAATCAACTTCAATCGGCCGGAAGTCCCGCGCGCCGTCCCTCGACCCGCGCGCGGCTGATCGTTCTGGCAGGCGGCGCGTTGGCGGCGGCGGCCGTCGTTGCGATCGCGAGAGTCGGACGTCCATCCCGGCGAACTGACAACGTGCCGTCCCCTGCGCCCACGGAAGTTCGTTCGGGCGCGGTCCCTGCGAGTACTCCCGCGCCGGCGTCTCCGGTCTTCCTGACGGCGCGAAACGACGCGCGGTCCGATCGATCGACTGCGTTTCGAACTGCCGCAGAAAACGGAGGCCGCCTCCCCAAAGAGGCCGGCGCGGTCGTGTCGGTGAACGGCGACGAGGTGGAAGTCGACGTCGGGTCGCTCGACGGTATCCGCAAAGGATCGACAGTGCAGCTCTTCCACGGGAGCGGTGCCCAGCCCGTAGCGACGCTTCAGATCACGACGGTCTTTCGCGAACGTGCGCGTGGGCAGACCACGGGTGCCGGCGTGGCCGCGGGAGACAGGGCGGAAGTCGGACGCTCGGAATCGGTCAACGCGCTGATGCAGCAGGTGGCGGCCCGCACCGAGACCGGCGACGTTGCCGGCGCGCGGCAGCTGGCCGAACGCGCGGCGGGACGCGCCGAGTCACAAGACGTGAGCCCGGCAGTGAGACGACAGGCGTTGTCTCAACTTGGGGCGCTCGAACATGCGGCGGGCTCGATCGACGAAGCCGCTCGTCATCTCCGGCTGGCGGCGGAGGCGTTCGATCAGCGGCCGGTTGCCGCCCCGGAAGAACGCGCGGACGTACTCGACGAGTTGGGCGCGACGCTCATCGATCGGCACGAGTACGCGGAAGCCGAACGCGTACTCCGTGGAGCGGCCCGCAATGCCGGCCGCGCCGGCGTGCGTATCACGAACAACCTCGCGGCGCTCGCGGCGATGCGCGGCGAGCGCGCGACGGCAGAATCGCTGTATCGGTCCGCGCTCGATCTGGCGGGCACGTCGCCGGCATTCGAGGCCGAGCGGCGCGTGATCCAAGGCAATCTCGATCGCCTCGGTCCCCCTCGGTGAATGATGCTCGGGACGTTCCTGCTGCGGTTTCTTCTGGCGCCGGCTCTGCTGCTCGCCGGTGCACTCGCTCCCCAGCCGCCCGTCACTGCTGACTGGCCGACGCTCGACGCGCAGGCCTCTCAGTTGTACGACCAGGGCGATCTTCCCAAGGCGATCGAGGTGGCGCAGCAGGCGCTGCGCATCGCGGCCTCTCCGCACGAGTCGGGCAGGAGCCTGGATCGTCTCGGGTTTCTCCTCTACACATCGGGCAACCTTCCAGAAGGAGAGAAGTACCTGCGCCAATCGCTGGCGGTGCGTGAGACGGCCTCCGGCGCCGATTCGCTGGAGTACGCCGAGACCGCGAACGATCTGGCGATGCTGTTGCGCGATGTGCGAAAGCTCGACGAGGCGAAGACGCTTGCGCAGCGCGCCGTCGCGATCCGTCAAGGCGCGCTCGAAAACGCCGACGCACGCGTGGCAGAGAGCCTCAATACGCTGGGGACGGTCTACGGCTACGAAGGCGAGTACGCGACAGCGGTCACGAACTTCGAGCGGGCACTGGCCATCCATGAGCAGCGCCCCGCGTCAGACCGCGCGACCGAGGAATACGGCACGTTGTGCATCAACGTGGCTGGTACGTATCAGCGTCTCGGCAAATACGAGCTCTCCGAAACGAGCTTCACAAAAGGCCTCGACGCGCTGCGCATCAAGCCGGGCGTAAAACATCCCGCCTATGCGTCAAGCGTGTTGGCCTTTGCCGCGCTCAAGGTCGACCTGGGCCGCTTCACGGAGGCCGAACGCCTCTATGAAGAAAGCGGGCGTCTGGTGAAATCGGAGCTGGGCGAAGAGCATCCAGTCTATGCGGCGTTTCTCAACAATCGAGGCTTCCTCTTTCAGTCGATTGGCAATGCGGCCGCCGCCGAGGCGGACTACCGGGCCTCTCTCGAGTTGAAAAAGAGGTTGTACGGCCCGGCCAGTCCTCAGGCGTTGAGCACCCTCAGAAACCTCGCGCATCTGACGTATACGCACGATCGCCCGGCGGGAGAGCGATTGCTGGCCGAGGCCGTCGCGATCTACGCCAACGCTCCAAACGCGCCGTCGTTCGACTACACGAGTGTGCTGCTCGGCCTCGAGCGAGCGCAGCGCGATCGCGGCGCACTCGCCAACGCCCGCGCAACCGTGCAGCAGGCCATGACCGTCGCGGAACGTGGCCTCGGCACTCGGCATCCTCTGTACGCCGCCGCAGTGAGAGATCTCGGCGTCATCGAAGCCGACAGCGGCAACGTCGCTGAGGGCGAACGGCATCTCAGTGAGGCAATCGCGATCGCCGAACAGGTTCACGGTCCGGATCATCCGGACCTGACGGCATTCCTCGACGCGCTCGCCCGGCAGTTCGTCCGGCAGGGGAACCTCGCCGCGGCCGTTCCGCTGTACCGCCGGAGCGTCGACATTCAAGATCGCTTCTTGAGCGATGTCCTCGAAATCGGCTCGGAGCGGGCGAAGACCGATGCGATTGCCGCGTCCGCCGAGCTCGTGCCGGAGCTGATTGCGTTGCAGGCAAAGGCCTCGGGCTCGCTGCCGGAGGCGCGGACGCTGGCCTTCGAAGCCGTCACGCAGCGAAAGGGTCGAGTCCTCGAGCAGGTTCGCAACTGGCGCCGGCATCTGCGCGAGAACGGCTCCGATGCGGTTCGCCGGGAGCTCGATCAGTGGCAGGCCATTCTCGACTGCCGCACCTCACTGAGCCTCGCTCTTGGCTACCGTGACCTCAAACCTGGAGTCTTCGGCGGCTGCACGCTGGCCGGAACCGCATTCGAAGGCCGATACGAAAAGCTGCTGAGCGATCTCCGCTTGCGGTGGAGCAGCGCGCTGGGCAATCAGGCGGTGCGAGCAATCGCCGAACTGACTGCGAGCGGCGACGCGATCGAAGCCGCGCTGAACCGCGAGGCCGGCGGCGCCTACGCGGGGGCGCGCCGCACATCAGTCGAGGACATCCGCCGCGAGCTGGCCGGCGACGAACTGTTGATCGAATTCGTGGCGTACGACGCGATCGATGGAGCGAGCTCGTCGCGCCGGCGGTATGGGGCCTTCATCCTCGACAGCGCCGGAAAGCTCGAATGGAGCGACGTCGGCTCGGCTGATCCGATCGACGGGTCGGTTCGCGACCTGCTGGCTGCGGCGAACGATTGGGCCGTATCCGTTAACAACCACGAGAGCCAATCGGCGCGGTCGGCCTCTCAGACGGCGCATGATGCGATCGGGAGCCTGTCGCGCCGCGTGTGGCAGCCGCTGGCACGGACGATCGACGCCGGTGGCCGCGTCCGTCATCTGCGCATCGCGCCCGACGCGATGCTGAATCTCGTGCCGTTCGAAGCCCTCAATGACGGCAGGGATGTCATCGAGCGATTTGCGGTGAGCTATCTGCCGGCCGGTCGCGATTTGGCGGCAATCGCCGTCACCGGTCAGCCTGCGACGGCGCCCGTCGTGATCGTCAGTCCTGGCGCCAACGCCGCGCCGCACCGGACCAGCGAGGCGGTCTCGAGAACGTTTCGCGCCGACGGGTTGGCGTATCTTCCCGCTGCTGCGATGGAGGCGTCGGACTTCCGGCGCGTCGTGAAGCACGCCGAGCTCTACGCCACGTCCAACGCGACGGAAAAGCGGGTCAAGGCCCTGCACGGCCCGTCGCTCCTGCACATCGTCGGCCACGGCATCATCGGCAAGGGCCCGGAGTGCGCCGATCGGAGCTGTGCGTCGGCGGGACTCGATGCCTCCTCTCGAGCGATGACGCTCTCGGCGATCATCCTCGAGGAGGCATACGGGCGCGGCGGCGCGTCGACTGACGATGGCATGCTGACGCCGCTGGAATTGGAGAACGTCGATCTCCGCGGAACAGAAATGCTGGTGCTGTCGCAGTGTCAGATGGCCAGCGGCGCCGCAACGGTGGGCGAGGGTGTCTACGGCATGCGCCGGGCTGCGGCGATCGCCGGCGCGCGCACGTTTGTCGCGCCGTTCTGGAACATCGACGACCGCGTCCAGCGGACGCTGATGGATCGCTTCTACACCGGGCTCGCGGAGAGTCAGT
>DASSGK010000219.1:0-7101 GCA_035693505.1 Vicinamibacterales bacterium | reverse complement strand
AGATTGAATCGCTGGCCGGGCGGTGAGACGGAGGCTTCAACCGGCTGAAACCCTGCCTTGGAAATCCGCATCCGGATGAGACCGCGCGGCAGGCTGACGCCGTCCAGCGGCGTGCGGCCGAACGGGACCCAGGTCGTTTCCGTGAGATACGCCGAGACTTCGACGTCGGCACCTGGCGGATTGGTAGTGACCGTCCCGGGAATCGAGACGTCTCGCCAGAGTTGACGCAGGTGCGGATCGTCGGGAAGCGCGTCCAGCGCCTTGCGTGCGAGCAGGAACGCTTCGGCGTAGTCGCCGTGATTCGTGAGCCGCTCGACCTCCGGCGCGGCCACTGTCCGCGCCCATCGTGCGCGCGACGTCTCTGCTCGCCATCGCCAGCCTCCGAGCAGGACCGCGAGGAGGATCGACGCGATCGGCACCATCACGCTCGGACGCCGCAAGAGCACGAGGAAGCTTTGCGGCGCTGGACGACTGCGCGACTGGACGATCGCGCTCAGCTCCGACACGACATCGGCAATCGACCGGAAACGATCGCCGGGAGATTTCGCCAGACACCGCCGCACGACGGACGTCACCGCCGGCGGGATCGCCGGACTGACGTTTAACAAATCTGCCGGCTTGCGCGTCAGCACGGCGTCCAGCGTCGCCAGGGCGCTGTCGGCCGTGAACGGCCGCGCGCCGGCGAGCATTTCGTGGAGCATCACGCCGAGCGCGAAGATGTCGGCCCGCCCGTCGGACGCCTCACCGCGGATCTGCTCGGGCGCCATGTAGCCGGCAGTGCCAGCGAAGAGCGTTCGCGCCAGCTCATTGAACGGCGCATGTGAGGACGCCTCCGGCCTTGGCGCGTCGAGCAGCGTCGCAAGGCCGAAGTCCAGGATCTTGGCGCGGCCGTCGCTTGCGAGAAAGATGTTCTCCGGCTTCAGGTCGCGATGGACGATGCCGTGAAGGTGCGCCGCGGCGAGCCCGCGCGCAACTTGAACGGCGACATCGAGCGCCATGTCGATTGGCACGGGACCGGATGCCAGGCGCGCACGCAGCGACTCGCCGTCGAGGCATTCGGTCACGAGATAGGGCGCGCCGTCATGCTCTCCAATGTCGTAGACGGTGAGCACGTTGGTGTGATTGAGCGCGCCGGCCGCGCGTGCTTCTCGCTGGAACGCCTGGACCCGTTCGGTGGCGCTCGTTGACGGGTGCGGCAGCAGCAGCTTGATGGCCACGTCACGTCCCAGGCGATGGTCGCGCGCGCGCCACACCTCGCCCGTCCCACCGGCACCGAGGCGCTGCTCGACGGTATAGGCGCCGATCCGATCGCCGGGCTTGACGCTCCATCCCTCGGTGGAAATCTGCCGCGCGAAGACGGCGAGCGCGGACGCCGACAGGAAGTCGCCTGACGCCTCCGCGGCGGCCAGCAGCGACGCGAGCTCGTCGCGCATACGCGCATCGGATCCGCATGCGGCGGCGAGGAACGCCGCGCGCATGTCGGCAGGCTGTTCGACCGCTTCGGTGAACAGGCGGTCGAGTCGATTCCAGCGCTCAGTCGGCATCGGCACCGCTCAACGCGCGATACAGCCACGCGCGCGCGAACGCCCAGTCCGCGTAGACCGTCCGCTCCGAGACGCCGAGCGCTTGCGCGGTCTCGTCGATCGAGAGGCCGCCGAAGAACCGAAGCTCGACCACCTGCGCCTTCCGCGGATCCTCGACGGCGAGCAGGTCGAGCGCCCTGTCGACGTCGAGCAGGTCCGCACCTGGTTCGCGAGCCGCGACGTCGATCCCTTCGAGCGGCACGCGGATCGCGCGGTCGCCGCCGCGCCGCTCGGCGCGCCGCCGGCGCGCGATATCCACGAGCACCCGCCGCATCATCTGCGCGGACACGCCGAAGAAGTGGCCGCGATTTTTCCACGTGCCGGGACTCCATCCGAGGAGACGGAGGCAGAGCTCGTTCACGAGTCCGGTGGCCTGCAGGCTGATCGTGGAGCGCTCGCCCGCCAGGCACCGCGCCGCCATGCGATGCAGCTCGTCGTAGACGAGCGGAAGCACGCGATCGAAGGCTTCAGTGTCCCCGCCGCTCCACGCGCGGAGCAGCGTGGTGACCTCGCCCTGATCAGGGGATGGTGAGCTCATCGCGAGGTTCCGGGGGGAGTCTAGCAGAGCGTGCGCGCACAACACGGGCATCACTTCAGAAGGCGCGCAAATGCTGCAGACGCTGCAACGCCGCCGGATCCACGGGGGAGTTGCAGGTTTTCGCGATGGACCGCGCCTTATCTCACAACGGACGAAACCTGTCCGCTGGAGAAAAACCGTGAAAGCACCCTCATGGCTGATCGCAGGCTCGCTCATCGTGTTCTCGACCGTGTTGTTGCGCGCCGGCACCGGCAAGGCGCCGATGCCGTCTCCGGACGAGCGCGCCGGCGTCGAATCGGAACACGACGGCGGCGAGTGCGGGGGTGAGCCGTGCAAGGCGGTCGCACGCGGCCTCTTCGCGTTCTTCGACCGAAACCCGGATGGACTGGCGGGCAACGGCCGCGCGTGCGCCGACTGTCACATGGCCACGGACCATTTTCAGCTCTCGCCCGCCGGTGTCGACGAACGGTTTCAGCGTCTGCAAGCCCGTCGGATGAGGCATCCCGATGCGGACGATCCCTTGTTCCGGCCGCTCGATGCCGACGACTTCCGGACCAACGGCGAAAACGCCGCTGACTTCAGCAATCTTCGTCAGAACGGTCTCGTCAGGATCACGTTCACGCTGCCATCGAACATCAGGGTCATCGATCCCGCGACCAATGCTCCGTCACCGGACACGTTCGTGGACGTGTGGCGCAGCGTGCCAAGCGTCGACAACGTCGACCTCACCGGACCAGACCAGGTGAATCCGTGGCCGCGCGGTCCGAACGAGTTCGGCGGTTATCAGCTGGACGCGCGGGTCGGGACGCTCCAGGAGCAGGCGCTCGGCGCGCTGACGAACCACGCCCAGATACAGGGGATGCCGTCACAGCGGCTGCTCGACGATCTGTCAGCGTTTCAACGCGTCTTGTTCACCAACCATCGGGTTCGCCGGCTGGCTGACGCGGTCAGAGCGGGCACCAGTCCGCTGCCGGATGCCGACGGCCTCCTCACTGAACTCGAACAGCAAGGCAAAGTCGTCTTCGAGCGCGCGTGTGCGCAGTGTCACGGCGGTCCCGGGCAATCGACGCCGCAGGCGCCGGTGGTCCGATTTCATGACATCTCGACCCAGTGCCCGCGGCCCGTCGACACCGTGACGCCGGCTCGATTCGCGTTTGCCGCCTGCGCGCCTCAACTCGCGCGGAATGCGCGGACCTACGAGATCACGCTGGCGAACGGCACGAGGGTGCGCCGCACGAGCTCCGATCCCGGCCGCGCGCTGCTGACCGGGTTCGTCGGCGGCGCGCCGCCGTCAGACGACTGGAACAAGCTCGACACTCCAGGGCTGTACGGGATCAGCCAGACGGCGCCGTACTTCCACAACAACAGCGCCGCCACGCTCGAGGAGGTCGTCGATCACTACATCGAATTCTTCAAGCGGGTGCAGATCAATGCGGCACCCGGCGTGGTCCCGCCGATTGCCTCGACTGACGGCCTGCATTTCGATCGGAGGCCGGCGCCGGAGGAGCGAGCCGCGCTCATCGCGTATCTCCGGACGCTGTAGGAAAAGAAATAGGGAGTCCTTCAGTCCAACTGTCCTTCAAGGCCCAAAGGGCGACCGTCACATCGAGAAGAAGGACGAAGAGCGGGATCACCGGAGGCTTGATACCGAGTGGTAGTACCTCGGGCGGAACTCCGGGCTGAAGGTGGACGTAGACCGCAACAAGCATCTCGAGGAAGAGGCTCGAGCAGGCGATCAATAGGAAGCGGTCCTCCCATTTCGCCGGCAACGGCCGCAACCGCGGAAGTAAGAAGAGAACTCCCGTCATGATCTCGGCAAGCTTGCCGATCAGAATCGCCGAGTGCGGCAAGTGGCTTTGTTGAATCTGCACATGAAACCATCCGTCGATGGTGGGACTGACAAACTTCAGAAATCCGAACGTCAACATCAGCAATCCGAGAAATAGCGAAAGCCTTGTCTTCGCCGAACGGAACGATCGGCTTCTCTCCTGACTCACAGTTCCTCCGTGGTTCATCGTCGTTTTCTCTCTAGTTGGATGTGGATTCTGTCTGCGTCGGTCCGCTAGCAGCAGGACGACGATGGTGAACGATCGCCGTTGAACGCAAGATGCTCCGCGCTCCCGCCGGCCGACAGAACGAGTCGCCGCAATGCAGGGAGAGGCTCTTCCAGAAAGGGATAATCGATATATCCGCGATCGTCGCCGCCATAAAATGAGCCGCGATCCGGCTCGTTGAGCGGCGCATTGCGAGCAAAACGGAGTGGCAGGTCCGGATTCGCGAGGAATAACTTCCCGAAGGAGACGAAGTCGGCGCGGCCATCCGCGATCACGTTCATCGCGCGGCTCTCGTCGTAGTTTCCGTTGGCGATATAGGGACCATTCCACAGGTGACGCAAATCACCTATGTCGAATCGGGGCCCGGGTTCTGGTGCGCCGTCCTCTTCGACGACGTGCAGGTACGCCAGGTCAAAGCCAGTGAGTTCGGTCACCAGCGTGCCGAAGGTCCTGCCAGGGTTGGAGTCGAACATGGTGTTGAACGTGTTCAGCGGGGAGATCCGAACGCCGACCCGATCCGCTCCCCAGACATCGGCGACGGCTTCCGTTACCTGAAGGAGCAGCCGGATTCGGTTTGTGACCGCTCCACCGTACGCATCGGTTCGATGGTTGGAACCATCCCGCAGGAATTGATCGAGCAGGTAGCCGTTCGCGCCGTGGATCTCCACGCCGTCGAACCCAGCCAGAAGCGCGTTGTGGGCCGCGGTGCGAAACTGCTCGACGATGTTCGGAATCTCCTCCAACGCAAGCCCCCGCGGCGGCACGAAGGGAGCCGGCCCCTGGTATGTTGGCGTCTGCCCGTCGAGAGCGATCGGCGACGGTGCGACGGGCAGGGCTTGTCCAGGCTGCAAGGAAGGGTGCGATACGCGGCCAGCGTGAAACAGTTGTAGAAAGAAGCGGCACCCGAAGCGGTGCACCGCATCCACTACCGATCTCCAGCCCGCAACCTGGTCAGCCGTGTGAATCCCAGGCATGAGCGGATACCCCACGCCCTGCTCCGAAACCGTCGTCGCCTCTGTGACGATCATGGCGGCGCTGGCCCGTTGCCCGTAGTAGATGACAGCGGATGGCGACGGCACGCCGTCGGGTCGGGCGCGATTCCGTGTCATGGGGGCCATGAGCAGCCGATGCGGCAGGGTGTACGGTCCGAGTCGACCTGGCGTGAAGAGTGCTGCTGTGTTGAACGTGGGGTGGGACGTATGGTCCATGTGTACTCTCCGTGTTATGTACCACTCAGTACATAATTAAGCGCGGCGATCTGTTCTGTGTTCAGCGGCTGAAGCTGCCATGTGGATTACTTGAGGACGGATAACGAGGTCTGCGCCACTTGCCTCAGCACATTTCGATCACGTTCGACCCGGGCGAGTGTCTGTAGTCCATTGAGGCTGGCGGTGAGATACCGGGAAAGAGTCAACGCGTCAGCAGTCTTTCGAATCTCGCCTGTCTTTTGGCCCCGCACGACCGTGTCGTAATACGCTTTCTCGAGCCGGCGCAGCCCGCGGCGAACGGCAACTCGCGTCTCAGCGTCGCGATGCGCGAGTTCGATCGCGCAGTTCTGCAGGAAACAGCCTTCCATCCCGGCACGTTCGATGACGCTCTCGAACGTTCTCGCGATCGCGGCGCGGGCCGAGCCCCTGGCCGCATCGCGAAAGAGCGTGTCAACGACCTGATCCGAGTAGTGGTCGAGTGCCTTGAACAGGAAATCGCGTTTGCCGCGAAACACGGCGTAAAAACTGCTCTTGCCGATTCCCATCGCCAGCAGAAGGTCGTCGAGGGATGTCGCCTCGTACCCCTTGCTCCAGAGCAGATGCGTACCGCGATCAACGGCAGTGGGTAAGTCGAACTCTCTTGGTCGCGGCATCTCGTCTCTCGACGTCACAAGCGAGCATTTGGAACCGGTCCGATGTTCTGTACTAGACGGTACATAATTGCCTGTCGCTGGTCAAGACGCGAATGGCCGAAGAACCCGGGTCGGGTGTGGCCAAAATGAGAGCAAGCCGACCACACAAAGCACTCGTGTGGTTGGATTTAGCGTCAAGGGCGGATTGAATGCGCCATTTCTCGTATACTTGCAGGTGCGCGGTGAGGTGGCCGAGAGGCTGAAGGCGGCGGTTTGCTAAACGGAAGTCCGCCTCTCGGAGACCTTCGATTTTCCTCGCAAATCCTTCACTCTCTGTCACTTCGTTGATCGGGCCGGTTGGCTGGCGTTGGCTCTGGAAGCGCCGTATTGGGGCGCCGCAGGGACAATCGTAGGGACAGATCAGCCGGCGCGCTTGTCCGAGATTTGTCTACACACTTCGGACAAAAAACTAGCAGAGGCCCTTTGGTCCGGCGGCAATCCGTTTGAGAAAATCGGCTGTCACCCGCACCTTCGGATCTCGCCGGAATTCCGGATGACTGATCAACCACACATCGTGATCCGCGACGGTTTCCGAGACTGAGACGAGCCCGGGCTCCTCCTGGGCGACGAAGCGGGGCAGCACGGCCACGCCCGCGGCCGCACGAGTGGCGGCCAGCAAGGTATGCGTGCTGTTGGTTTCCACGCTGATGTTGGCTGACGCGAGCACCGGCTGGAACCACTTCGCTTCCTGGAGCATCTGATAGGCCGGCGTGTAGACGAGCAGTGAGAGACCTCGCAGATCCTCAACCCTCTCGATCCAGAGCTTCTTTCCGCCGAGCAGCGTCTTCGACGCGTATAGAGCGGCGGCTGTGTGCGCAATACGGACCGTGACCAGCCCCTGCTGTCGCGGACGTGGCGATTGAATCGACAGCTCGGCCTCACCGCGGGTGAGATCGCGCTCGCGCGTGCCGACCAGTATCTGTAATTCGATCTGCGGATACCGGGCCCGAAAGGCCGGCAGCTGCGGCGCCAGCCAGTGCGACGCAAACTCGGGTGCCATCGCGAGCCGGACGCGTCCGGCCACAG
>DASSGK010000218.1:0-4269 GCA_035693505.1 Vicinamibacterales bacterium | reverse complement strand
GGTAGGTCTTGCAGGTCAGGAGGTCTTGCAGGTCAGGTAGGTCTTGCAGGTCAGGTAGGTCTTGCAGGTCAGGTAGGTCTCGTAGGTCAGCAACCGGAGCGCGAGGCTTTCAGCCGAGCGTTCTACGTCTGGTGGGGGGACACAGGATCGGCAGGATCCGTGTCCCGCCCGTCCTGCCCCTCCTGCCTTTCCCGCCCTATGTTCTATTCGTCGGCCACGCAGGCGTAGCCGGCGGGTTCCCGCACGCCGGGGACGGCGCTGCGCAGCTTGATCAGCTCGAGGAACTCCATCCGCGTCCGCGAGTTGTCGTGGAAAGCGCCGTGCATGGCGCTGGTCACGGCAAACGAGTTCTGCTTCTCCACCCCGCGCATCGACATGCACAGGTGCGTCGCTTCCACCACCACGGCCACGCCGAGCGGCTTGATCTTGTCGCGGATGGTGTCCGCAATCTGACTCGTGAGCCGCTCCTGGACCTGAAGCCGCCGCGCGAACACGTCGACGAGGCGCGGGATCTTGCTCAGGCCGATCACGCGCGTGCTGGGAATGTAGGCCACGTGGCACTTGCCGAAGAACGGCAGCAGATGGTGCTCGCAGAGGCTGTAGAAGTCGATGTCCTTGACGATCACCATCTCGTTATAATCGACGGTGAACAGCGCATTGTTGAGGACGCGATCGATGTCCGCGCTGTAGCCGCTGGTCAGAAATTTGTACGCCTTCTCCACCCGTTTCGGCGTGTCGCGAAGCCCCTCGCGATCCGGATCCTCCCCGAGGTCCATCAACAGCTTTCTGATCGAGTCCTGCATCGTTCTATTCTATATCTCGGCCCTTGCGGCTCAATCGGCCGTCCCCTCCGCCGGCGACGCGCGCGCAGAGGCCGATCGTCTGTATGCGGATCGCGCCAACCTGGCGAGCGCGCGCCGTGCGACCGATCTCTGGAGCGCCGCCATCGCCGCCGACCCGCGTGATTTCGAGTCGTCCTGGAAGCTCGCGCGCGCCGAATACTGGCTCGGCGGACACGGACCCGACGTCGAACGCCGCAAGGATCTGGAGCGCGGGATCGATGCCGGCCGAAAGGCCGTCGCAATCCAACCCGGACGGCCCGAAGGCCACTTCTGGATAGCCGCCAACATGGGCGCACTCGCGGAGTCGTTCGGACTTCGCCAGGGCCTGAAGTACCGCAAGCCAATCAAGGAAGAGCTGGAGACCGTTCTGCGTCTCGATCCCGCCTTCCTCGAAGGATCGGCCGATCGTGCGCTCGGACGATGGTATTTCCGCGTGCCGGGGCTGTTTGGCGGCGATCGAAAACTCTCCGAGGCTCACCTCCGCAAGTCGCTGACCTACAATCCATCGAGCACGCCGTCCCACTTCTTTCTGGGCGAGCTGCTCGAGGACGAAGGGCGCAAGCCGGAAGCCCGCACCGAGCTCCAGAAAGTCCTGGATGTGCCGATCAGCCGGGATTGGGCGCCCGAGGATCGCGAGTTCAAGGACAAGGCCCGCGCGCTGCTCGCCCGCATGAAATAGCCGCACTCACGGTAAACGCTTCGACCCCGCCTCCCGTCGAAGCCAGACATGGATCTGTTCGCGGACGTCCGGTACAGTCTCCGCCTCCTCCGGAAGTCGCCTGGCTTCACCGCGATCGCCATCGCGACACTCGCGCTCGGGATCGGCGCGAACACGGCGATTTTCTCGGCCGTGGATGCCGTCCTCATCCGGCCGCTGCCCTATTCCGATCCCGACCGGCTCGTCCTGATCTGGGAGGACAACAGCGCCGCGGGCTTTCCGCGCAATACACCGGCGCCCGGCAACTACGTCGACTGGAAGCGGATGCAGCATTCGTTCTCGGGCATGGCCGCGACGCGTGGCGGATCGGCGAGCGTCACCTCCGACGGCCCGCCGGAGCAGATCCTGGGCCGGCGCGTCTCGCAGAATTTCTTCGACGTCCTGGGCGTTCGCCCGGCCATCGGCCGCACCTTCACCGAGGAGGAGGATCGCACCAGCGCGCCGGTGATTCTGATCAGCGACGGCCTGTGGCGACGGCGCTACGGCGGCGACCGCGCCATTCTCGGCCGCACGATTCTGATGAGCGACAACCGCTACGAAATCATCGGCGTCATGCCGCCCGGCTTCGTGTTCCGCAGCCGCGAGATCGACTACTGGGCGCCCATCGATCTGGCGCCAGCCGTCCTTGCGGATCACAACTCACACTTTCTGAACGTCGTGGCGCGCCTCGCGTCCGGCGTCTCGCTGGCGGCAGCGAACGACGACATGCATCGCGTGGCGAAGGAGCTGGAGCGGCAGTATCCCAGCTCGAACACCAACATCGGTGCGGTTGCTGTACCGGTCAAGGAAGACGCCCTGGGCAACACGCGCATCGAGCTGCTGGTCCTGATGGGCGCGGCCGCGGCCGTGCTGTTGATCGCCTGCGCCAATCTTGCGAGCCTCCTGCTCTCGCGCGCCGTCGGCCGCCGGGGCGAGCTCGCCGTCCGGGCGGCGCTCGGCGCCACGCGCGGCCGCCTCGTTCGACAGTTGGTGATCGAAGCCGCCATCGTCGCGCTCGCAGGGGGCGTCGTTGGCTTGGTGCTTGCGCCGGCGGGCACAGCCGTCATGGCTCAGCTGACGCCGCGCGGCTTCCCCGCGCTGCCGGCGTCGGTGCTCGACCTGCGGCTGCTCGGCTTCACGCTGGCGCTGTCGTTGGCGACTGCGGTGATCTTCAGCATCGTGCCGGCGCTGCAAGCGTCGCGCGCGTCGCTGCAGGACGCCTTGCAGCAGAGCGCGCGTTCGGCGGTTGGCGGACGTGGACGCATCACGCGCGACGCCCTCGTCGTGATGCAGGTGGCGGCGGCGTTGGTGCTGCTGGTGGGCGCCGGACTGATGCTGCGCACGCTCGCGAACCTGCGGGCGATCGACGTCGGCTTCCGGACCGACCACATGATGACGATCCGGACCACGCTGCCGTGGACGCGGTATCGCGATCCTCAAAAGCGCCTGGCGTTCTACGATCGCGTGACCTCGGGCGCCAGCCGGCTGCCGGGCGTCGATCGCGCGGCGTACATCTCGACGCTGCCGTTCACGTCGCAGGGCAACTCGATCTATTTCGCGATCGAGGGCGCCGTGCCGCCGAAGCCGGGTGAACCGTCCGACGCGCTGTATCGCGTCGGCACCGCCGGCTATCTGTCGACCATCGGCGCGCGGCTGATCGACGGACGGCTGATCGACGAGCGTGACGTCGCCGGTGCACCGCCGGCCGTCGTCATCAACGAAACCATGAAGCGGCGGTACTGGCCCGCTGAATCGCCGCTCGGCCACCAGATGCGCTTCGGCTCGCGCGAGGCGCCCCTCTTCACGATCGTCGGCGTCGTCAAGGACATCAAGGAACTGGGGTACGAGTTCGCGTTGAAGCCGGCGATCTACCTGTCGTTCGCGCAGACGCTGAACACCTGGGCGCTGCCGGAGTACCTCGCCGTCCGGATGAAAGGGAACCCTGCGGATATCGCCGACGCGCTGCGGCGCGTTGTCGCTGACGCCGACCCGGATCAGCCGGTCGCGGCGGTGCGGACGATGGACGAGATTCTCGAGCTCGATATCGCCGACCGGCACCAGCAGATGGTGCTGCTGGGCGCCTTCGCGGGGCTCGCGCTGCTGCTGTCGTCGCTGGGTCTTTACGGCGTGCTGTCGCACGTGGTGCTGCAGCGCAGCCGTGAACTTGGCCTGCGCATGGCGCTTGGCGCGACGGCGGGATCGGTGATGCGAATGGTCGTCGCGCGCGGTTTGACGCTGATGGTCGCCGGACTCGTGATCGGCCTGGCGCTCGCGTGGGCGTTGACGCGAACGCTGCAAAACCTGCTGTACGGTGTCGCCGCCGGCGATCCGCCGACGTTCGCCGCCGTCGTCGCGCTGCTCGTGCTCATCGCGCTGGCGGCCTGCTATCTACCCGCGCGGCGGGCCTCGCGGGTCGATCCGATGGCGGTGTTGAGGGCGGATTGAGCTGACCCATATGGCGGTAGTGTCCGCCTTCAGGCGGACCCGTGACGGTCCGGCTAAAGCCGGACACTACCTACGACGTCACTTACTCTCGTAACTATAGAATCCGCGGCCACTCTTGCGGCCCATGCGTCCGGCCAGAACCATTCGCTTGAGCAGCGGCGGCGGCGCGTAGGCGGGCTCGCGAAACTCCTCGAACATGATGTTCGCGATGTAGTAGGTCGTGTCGAGGCCGACGAAGTCGAGCAGCGTGAACGGTCCCATCGGGTAGCCGCAACCGAGCTTCAT